>NZ_JBEXIL010000051.1:0-43398 GCF_040608555.1 Micromonospora sp. NPDC005172 | reverse complement strand
GGCATCAACGCGAAGTCCACCGGCATCTACAACATGGTCCGCGACTTCAAGTCCCGCGGTGTACCGATCGACTGCGTCGGCTTCCAGTCCCACCTCGGCACCACGCTGGCCAGCGACTACCAGGCCAACCTGCAACGCTTCGCCGACCTGGGCGTCGACGTGCAGATCACCGAGCTGGACGTGATGACCGGCTCCAACCAGGCCACCATCTACGCCTCCGTGACCCGCGCCTGCCTCGCCGTCGCGCGCTGCACCGGCATCACCACCTGGGGCGTGCGGGACAGCGACTCGTGGCGCGGGGATGACAACGCCCTGCTGTTCGACCGGTCCGGCAACAAGAAGGCGGCGTACACCTCGGTCCTGAACGCCCTCAACGCGGGCAGCGGCACCCCGACCACGCCCCCGCCGGGCTCGCCCGTCGACACCACCGCCTGGTACGTCCTGGTGAACCGCAACAGCGGCAAGGCTCTGGACGTGTACGAGCGGGCGACCAGCGACGGTGCCCGGATCGACCAGTGGACCCGCAACGACGGGGCGTGGCAGCAGTGGCAGTTCGTCGACTCCGGTAGCGGCTACTACCGACTGAAGTCCCGCAACTCCGGCAAGGTTCTGGACGTCTACAACCGCTCGACCGCCGACTCCGCAGCGGTCGTGCAGTGGACCGACGGAAACGGCACCAACCAGCAGTTCCGGCTGGCGGATTCCGGGGGCTACGTACGTCTCATCAACCGCAACAGCGGCAAGGCCGTCGAGGTGCAGGGCGCGTCCACCGCCGACGGCGGCAACGTCGTGCAGTACGCGGACTGGGGCGGCACCAACCAGCAGTGGCAGTTGATCAAGATCGGCTGATCATCGGTCGGTCGAATCGGCGGCGCGGTGGCGCGGACGCTCGTCCGTGCCACCGTCGCCGCTCCCCGCGACGTCTGTTGGTATGTGGCCGTTGCGTCGTGCGCGAGAACACGCCACGCTTCGGACAACAGATGGACAAGCCCGGCACTATTGGAGAGCATCGATTTCATGATTATCCGGTCCGCCACCCCTCCACCGACCTCGACCTCGGAAGACGTGACCCCCGACGAGATCCCCGAGGATCGGCCGCCGGCCGACTGGGGGCGATGGAGTTGGGCGCGTTCCGAATGGACCGTGGCGGTGGCGGCAAGCCTGCTACTGGCGGTGGTGCTGACCTGGCCGACCATGCGCCACCCGGCGACGACGATCCCCGGCGACCTGGGTGATCCGCTGTTGCAGGCGTGGCAGGTCGCCTGGTCGGGGCACGCCCTGCTGAGCAGCCCGGCCGATCTCTGGAACTCGAACACGTTCTACCCCGAGACGTACACCTACGCCTACAGCGACACCCTGCTCGGTTACGCCCCGATGGGGATGCTCGGCTCCGGCTTCACGGCCTCCGTGATCCACTACAACCTGCTGTACGTGCTGCTGCACGCGCTGGCGTCGTTCGGGGCGTACGCCCTGGCGCGGCAGCTCGGCGCGAACCGGTGGGGCGGCGCGGTCGCCGGGATCGCCTGGGCGTACGCGCCCTGGCGGCTGGCGCACTCGGGGCACCTGAACATCCTGTCCAGCGCGGGTATCGCGCTGTCGCTGGCCATGTTGGCCCGTGGTCACGGCTGGTCGCTGCGCCACGGGTACCGGCCCGAGCTGCGCAGGCCCGGCTGGGCGGTGGCCGGGTGGCTCGTCGCCGCCTGGCAGGTCAGCCTCGGCTTCGGCATCGGCCTGCCGCTCGTCTACTTCCTGCTGGCCACGGTCCTGGTCGCGGCCGGCTGTTACGGCTGGTCCTGGTGGCGAAAGCGGGAACGGCCTCCGTTCGGCCGGCGACTGCTGATCGCGGATCTCGTCGGCGGCGGGGCGTTCGGCCTGGTGACGCTGCTGCTGGGCATGGTCTACCTGCGCGTCGTCGACCTCAACCCGCAGGCCGAGCGGACGCTGGACTGGACGAAGATGTTCTCGCCTCCGCTGATCGGGTTCGTCACCGCGCCGGCCGACTCGTGGCTGTGGGGTGAGCGGCACGCCGGCGCACGCGAACAGCTCTCCTGGCCGCCGGAGATGGCGCTGCTGCCGGGCATGATGGTGATCGGGCTGGCCGCGGCGGGGCTGTTCCTCTCGGCGTACCCGCTGCGGCACCGGGTCGCGCTGGGGCTCGGCGCGGTCGGCACGGTGCTGCTGGGCCTGGGCGCCACCCTCGGTGGCGACGGTGACCCGGGCTACCTGACGCTGTCGACGCTCCTGCCGGGTTGGGACGCGTTGCGGACGCCCGGCCGGATGATGCACTGGACGAGCCTGCTGCTGGCGGTGCTGGCGGCCGGCGCGGTGACCGCTCTCGCGGAGTCGTTGCGCCAGTCCACTCCCCGCCGTTGGGCGGCGACCCTCACGCCGCTGGTCCTGCTGATTCCGTTGACAGTGGTCACCCTGGAGGGCGTGAACAACACGCCGCACCCGACCGTGCCACAACCGCCGGCCGCGATGCGGACGGTGCAGGACCCGATCCTCGTGCTGCCGGCCGGGGGACTGGGCGACCTGACGTACATGCTGTGGTCGACCGACGGTTTCCCCCGGCTGACGAACGGTCTGGCCGGCTTCGAACCGGTCAGCCAGGCGCAGACCCGGACGGCGGTGGCGTCGTTCCCCGATCCGGTGAGCATCGCGCACCTGCGGGGGATCGGCGTGCGGTCGGTGATGGTCGTGCCGAGCCGCGTCGTCGGCACGCCGTGGGAGAGCATCGCGACCCGGCCCATCGACGGGTTGGGCATTACCCGGGAGGATCTCGATGGCATGCTGGTCTACCACCTCTGACCGGGTGGGCGCCGGCGACGGACGTCCGGGTACGGGCAGGGTGAGGTGACGAGCGTGCGACTGTCCGTCGTGGTGCCCTGCTTCAACGAGGAGGCGTCGGTCGAGCGGCTGCACGAGACCGTGTGCGCGGCCCTCGCCGAGCTGCCCGACGTCGAGGTCGAGGTCGTGTACGTCGACGACGGCAGCGAGGACGGCACCCTGGAGGCGCTGCGGCGGCTCGCCGCCGCCGACCCCACCGTCTGCTACACGTCGCTGAGCCGCAATTTCGGCAAGGAGGCGGCAATGCTCGCCGGGTTGCAGCGGGCCACCGGCGACGCGGTCGTCATCATGGACGCCGACCTGCAGCATCCGCCGCGCCTGCTGCCCGAGATGGTGACGCTGTACCAGCAGGGCTTCGACCAGGTGATCGCCCGGCGGGACCGGCGCGGTGACCGGTTCGTCCGCATGGTCGCCTCCCGGTCGTTCTACCGCATCATCAACTGGTGGATCGACGTGCGCCTCCAGGACGGCGCGGGCGACTTCCGCCTGCTGTCCCGGCTCGCGGTGGACGCGATACTGGCGATGCCGGAATACAACCGCTTCTCCAAGGGGCTGTTCTCCTGGATCGGCTTCCGCACGGCGGTGGTGGCCCACCCCAACGAGACCCGGCAGGCCGGGCGGAGCAGGTGGACGCTCAGCAAGCTGTTCAACTACGCGTTCGACGGCCTGCTGTCGTTCAACAACCGGCCCCTGCGCCTGGCCATCTACGGCGGGCTGTTCCTCACCCTCATCGCGCTCGCCTACATGGCCTGGGTCGTGGCGGACGCCGTCGAGAAGGGGATCGACGTCCCCGGGTACACCACGATCATCGTCAGCGTGATCGGGCTCGGCGGCATCCAGATGACGATCCTCGGCGTGATCGGGGAGTACATCGGCCGGATCTACTACGAGACCAAACGCCGACCGCACTACCTGGTGCAGGAGACCGAGTACCTCGTCGCGGAGACGGGCGGGACGCTGCGGCGTCCCGTCCCGCCCGCGCCGCGCTCGCCGGTACGGGGTCAACGGGTGCCGCCCGCCCGGGACAATCCCCACCCCGGGCCCGGCCGACGCGAGGTCGGCGACCGCGACGGCAGCTGACCCGGGCCTGCGGCCGGTCAGCGGCCGCAGGTCCGGCACGCGCTGCGGGTACGCAGGTGGTAGTCGCTGGACGCGACGAGGAGGCCGAGCCCCAGCAGGCAGTACGCCGACATGGCCACCCAGAGGAACGCGTCGGAGAACTCACTGGCCGATCCGGAGGCCACCTGCACCATCCCCATGCCGAAGTAGGTGACGATGGCTGCCCCGAGCCCGAAGCCCGGCACCAGCAACAGCCGGCGGGGAATCGTACGGCCGGCGAGCAACGGCACCCAGCCCGGCCAGACCTCACCCCAGGAGTGCACAAGCGCCAGCGGCAACAGCACCCCGGCCAGCACCAGACCGATCTCCAACCCGATGATGGAGGCGTCCTGCGCGACGTCGTCGAAGCCCACCACGGCCTGTGCCGCGAAACGGGTCACGAGCCCGGTCACCGCCACGTACGCTCCCCAGCGCGCCCACGGCGCGGGTGCCGGGCGTCGCTGACCGGGCCGGATCGTCCGGCAGCAGTCGGGACAGTCGCCCCGCGTACGGCGCTGATAGGCGAAGACGGCCAGGCCGAGGAGCACCGCGCCGGTGGCACAACCGAGCCGACTGGCGAACGCCAGCGGGTTGAAGGACGGGCCGGGAGCGAGCAGGAGCAGGCTTACCAGTTCCGGCAGCAGGATCGCCGCCGCCGCGACCAACGCGCCGGCGACCGTCCAGGCCAGTCCCGCCAGCGCCGGTCGCCAGGTCGACGCACGGTCCAGGGCGACCGCCACCGCGCCTGCGGCCAGGCACAACGCCACCGACCGCCAGCCGGTGAATCCGAGCAGGTCCAACCCGAACGGTCCGAACTCCGGCGTCTCGCCGATCGTCCAGGCCAGACGTACGCCCCCGTAGGCCACGGCCCAGGCGAGTACGGCGTACGTCAGGCCGTGGCCGCTGCGGCGCGTGTGGGGTGCCGTCGTCGTCATGTCTGCGATCCTCGCGGGGCGCAGGCCGGCAGGCCTCCCTCCGGTCGGGGAAGGCGCTCCCCGGATCGGGGGAACCGACCCCGCCGGGGCGTGGGGTGCGCGCGATCCGTGCACACCCCACACCCCGCCGGTTCGCCGCCCTGGGACGGTCAGAGCGTGAACACGAGGGTCGAGATGCTGCGTGCGCCGACGTTGATGGTGGCCTGTCCTCCGTTCACGCTTGTCGGCTGGCTGGCCGCGTTGGCGTTCTGCGAGGTCAGGTAGTACTCGGCCCTGCTGACGTTCTGCGGCGCCTGGATCACGGCGTTGTTGACCGCGCTGTTCGACCGGTTGAGGATGACCAGCGTGATCTTGCCGTCACCCTGGTAGGCCGTCACCTCCAGCGGGGACGCCTTGGAACTCTTGGTCAGGGCGACGCGCTGGTAGCCCGGCCGGACGTACTTCGCGTACTGCGAGAACGCGTACCCACGCTTGAGCGGCGCGCCGGCGGTGGTGCCGTAGGCCGCCTCGCCGTCGCCGATGAACGAGTAGTAGCGCTTGCCGTACCACCAGATGTAGGCGCTCCAGTTGGCCTCCATCGACCTGTGCACGGTACGCATGATGTCGTCGAGCGTCTCGTTCCAGACGGCCAGGTTGCTGGGGTTGCCCCAGATGTTCGAGCCGCCGCCGTCCGCCGCGTGCAGGTTCCACTCGGTCATCCACACCGGCTTGTTGTACGTCGCGGCCAGCGGGTACGGGGCCAGCCGCCCTGCGGACTCGGTGCCGTACAGGTGGCCGCCGATGTAACCGATGTTGTTCCGGGCGGTCGCGTCGTTGAGGGTCGGGTCGGTGTAGCCGTAGTTCAGGTTGACCGCCTCGGCCACCATCAGCTTGGTGTTCTGCACCTTCGCACCCTGGTCGCGGACGAAGGTGCGCAGCTCGGTGCCGCTCCAGTCCATCGAGTCGTAGTCGGGGTGCCAGTCCGGCTCGTTCTGCACGGACGTGACGTCGATGGTCACGCCCTGACCCCGCATGTACTGGACGTAGCTGTTCAGGTGGTTCGCGTAGTCGTCGTAGTAGTCGGTCTTCAGCTTGCCGCCGTTGGTCCTGCTGTTGTTGGTCTTCCAGGCCGCGGGCGCGGTCCACGGCGAGGCGAGGATCTTCACGTTCGACCCGTACGCCTTCGCGGTCTTCAACGAGTTGACGTGGGTCGCCCACTCGCTGGACTCCGGTGAGAGGCCGGTCCGCACGATGGACAGGCCGAGCTGGTTGGCGCCCAGCCCGACCAGCGTCTGCGTGTCGGTGGTCGACCAGGCGCTGCCCCAGATCGACTGGGCGGCGCCGAAGCCGTCGACGGTCTGGTACCTGGTGGCGCTGTTCACCGTGATGTCCGCCGGGCCGTTGGGCGGCGGTGTGGTCGGGGGCGGTGTGGTCGGCGGCGGTGTGGTGGGCGGTGGGGTGGTCGGGGGCGCCGAGGTGGGCGGCGGTGTCGTCGGTGTCGTGTCGCCGGTGCAGGTCACGCCGTTCAGCACGAAGCTGGACGGGTCGGGGTTGCTGCCCGTCCACGAGCCGTTGAAGCCGAACGACGCGGTCCCGTTGGTCGGGATGGCACCGTTGTAGCTGACGTTCTTGGCGGTGACCGCTGCGCCGCTCTGGGTCAGTGTCGTGTTCCAGGCCTGCGTGACGGTCTGGCCGGCGCTGTAGGACCAGTTCAGCGTCCAACTGCTGACCGCGTCGCCGAGGTTGGTGATGGTGACGTTCGCGCCGAAGCCGCTCTGCCACTGCGATGACACGGCGTAGTCCACGGCACAGCCGGCGGCTGCGGCGCCGGCCGGCGCGGCCAGGGCGACCGCCGTCGACGCCAGCAGGACGGCGCCTGCCGACATCAGGGCGGTGTTGGTTCGTTTTCTCATCAGACTTCTCCCGAGGTGGTGGTGGCCGACGCGTCCGGGCTGGTCGTTCGGGGGAGCGTCGGGCGGTACGTCGGGCATCGCCGGGAGCGCTCCCAGGCGTGCGACGGCGGGGTGTCGGATGTCGGCTGTCCAGATCAGCCGGCCGGTCACCTCGACATGTCTCTCGGCCGCCGAGTCCGGGGCTGCGCGAACAGTCGCGGAGGGGCACCGGGGGAGCGCCGGTGCGGCGGCCGAAACGTCGACGCCGGACCGAGGCTCGCGTCGGCGGTGCTGAGGGTGCGGCGACGCGAGGTTGACGGTGCGGCGAACGGGTCCGGCGGGACTGCGGCACCCTCCTTTGTCGACCGGCTCGGCGGACGGCCGGGCGCTCTGCTCATTCGTGGGCCCGCGGGTGAGTGCCGCACTGCGAGCGCACGAAACAGTTTCTCGTAGCAAGGAATTTATTTCGTTCGATGCCCCCTTGTCAACGCCACATCCACCCAGCCCTCGCCAACCCTCGCCCACCCCGCCTGCCCCGCAGGGTCGAGGCGGTCGGGGCTGCAAAAAACCTGCAAACGGTAGCTATTGCTTCAGGGAAAACGCTTTCCCTACGATTGCTGCACGTCGATGTTTTCCCTGGATCGGCTCGGCACGCCTCGGAGTGCTGCCGGCTGCGTGCCGCCCGGCCAGCGGCTCTGCCTCAGGCGTCAGGGTGAGGATATTGCCGACGATCGATTAGTAATTGATTGTTGCCTATTCCGGGTTGCGTGACGGCGGTCATCCCGGACCGTCCGACATCGGCGCATCACTCGATTTCTTCGAAGGTGAGGCGAGATGAGACGAACAGTCGTACGGCGACTTCCGGCCGCGCTCGTGACGGTGGCCGTCGGGGTCGCGGCCGGCGTGGCCCTGCAGGGCCCCCGGCCCGCGGCGGCGGTGGGTGCCGCCACCGGCTACGCCACCCAGAACGGCGGGACCACCGGGGGCGCGGGCGGGCAGACGGTACGCGCCAGCACCGGCACCGCGATCCACGCCGCGCTCTGTGGGCGTGCCAGCAGCAGCACTCCGATCACCATCGAGGTCACCGGGACGATCAACCACGGCAACACCACCAAGGTCTCGGGTGCGAGCTGCAACACGGCGGACGGCGTGATCGAGCTGAAGCAGATCAGCAACGTCACCATCATCGGGGTCGGTAGTGGAGCGGTCTTCGACCAGTTGGGCATCCACATCCGCGATTCCCGCAACATCATCATCCAGAACGTGACGGTCCGGAACGTCAAGAAGTCGGGGTCGCCGACCTCCAACGGTGGGGACGCCATCGGCATGGAGAGCACGGTCCGCAACGTGTGGGTCGACCACGTGACCCTGGAGGCGTCCGGCGGGGAGTCCGAGGGGTACGACGGCCTCTTCGACATGAAGGACGACACCCAGTACGTGACGCTGTCGTACAGCGTCCTGCGCAACTCCGGTCGTGGGGGCCTCATCGGGTCCAGTGAGAGCGACCTGTCGAACGGCTTCGTCACGTTCCACCACAACCTCTACCAGAACATCGACTCCCGCACGCCGTTGCTGCGCGGGGGCGTCGCCCACATCTACAACAACAGCTACGTGAGCCTCAACGAGTCGGGCATCAACTCCCGAGCCGGCGCCCGGGCCAGGGTGGAGAACAACCACTTCCGCGACTCGAAGGACGTGCTGGGCACCTTCTACACCGACGAGCGCGGTTACTGGCAGGTCAGCGGCAACATCTTCGACAACGTCACCTGGTCCACCCCCGGCAGCGAGAACTACCCCGCCGGCCCCAACCCGACGTCCACCACCACCGTCAGCATCCCGTACGCGTACCGCCTCGACGGCGCGAGCTGCGTCCCCAGCGTCGTCGGTCAGACGGCGGGTGCCAACACGGGCCTGCGGGTGTCCGACGGAAGCTGCTCGGCGCAGACACCGCCGCCGACCACGGCCCCGCCCACCACGCCGCCCCCGACCACCGCACCGCCCACCACGCCGCCCCCGACCACGCCCCCGCCGGCCGGCGGGACGAACCTCAGCCTGGGCGCCGGCGCCGACGGCTCCAGCAAGGCCAGCGGAACCAGCTACGGGAACGTGCGCGACGGCGACATCAGTACGTACTGGTCGCCGGCCGGATCGACCGGCTCCATCTCGATCAAGTGGGGAACCGCCACCCGGGTCTCCCGCGTGATCATTCGAGAGCCCTCCGGAACCCAGGGTTCCATCGGATCCTGGCAGCTCGTCAACCACGACACCGGCGCCGTCCTGGCCTCGGGGGCGGGCGCGGGCGCGATCAGCTTCGCCGCGACGACGTTGAGCAAGATAACCTTCAAGATCAACAGCTCCAGCGGTACGCCCCGGGTCGGCGAGTTCGAGACGTACGCCAGCTGATGCGGTGGTGAGCGGCATACCTCAGAGGTATGAATATTCCTGCTAGGAATATCGCTCCGGAGCGTATCGGCGAGGGCGGCGGGTCTGAGCCCGCCGCCCTCAATGACGCTCGGTGGTCGCCTGCTCACTGCTAGCATGCGGCAATGTCCGCAGGTGAACGGGGGATCCCCGCAGACGACAGCGGCCTCGCGGTGACCGACGCGGGCCGCCTGGCGGCCTTCAGCGACGGGGTGTTCGCCATCGTCATCACGCTGCTGGTGCTGGATCTGCGGGTGCCGGATTTCCACGAGGGCGGGCTGTCCGAGGGGCTTCTCGGTGAGGGGCCGTCATATCTGGCGTTCGTGGTGTCGTTCATCTACGTCGGCGTCCTCTGGCTGAATCATCACGCGGTGCTCCAACTGGTGCGGGGCACCACCCCCGCGTTCAGCTCGATCAACCTCGGCATCCTCTTCGGCGTGGTGATCATTCCGTTCCCCACCGCCGTCCTGGCGTCGGCGTTGGCCGACGGCAACACCGACGACCTGCGAGTGGCCGTCGTCCTGTACGCGTTCGCCGCGTCGCTGATGTCGGCGCCCTGGTGGGTGCTCTTCGCCTACGTGCGTCGCCATCCGGCGCTGCGGGCCGACACCGTCACCCCGGACCAGGTACGGGTGCAGGAGCTTCGCCCGATCGTCGGCCTGGTCCTCTACGGTCTGACCGGTCTGCTCGGCTGGCTGGTGCACCCGCTCCTCGGTCTGATCGGCGTAGTCGTAATGATCATCTTCCATGGCGCCACCAGCCAGGGACTCCGCGCCGGGCGGTGGTGGCCCGGGCGTGGCTCCCGCCGATCCTGACCCCCGCCGTACCTCGGTTCACGCAGGTCGCGAAGCTGCGGCTATCTTTGCGCGCTTGGGGGAGTTCGTCAGGGGGGATGGGCATGAAGGTCATCGGAGATCGGATGGCGGCGGCGTACGACGTCGCCTTCGAGGATCTGTGTGCGGCGACGCCGAAGGGCTACTACGCGCGGCGGGGCACCGCCCGTGCGGCGGTCACCCATGCGGGAGCGGCCACGCTGAACGTGGCGTACGACCTGTCGCCGACGCCGGATCTCGAGGCGCTCGACGAGATGGCGGTCGAGGTGGGCCGGCAGGTCGAGGCCTGGGCGATCGTGGTCCGGGGCGACGCCGACAGCGCGGTTGCCGAGCTGGCCGCCCGCCACGGGCTCTCCGCGCGCAGCGCTCTGCCCCTGCTCGCCTGCACGGCGGACGAGCTGGTCTACCGGACCGACGAGGCGCAGCGCGAGCGCGTACGACGGGTCGGCGCGGCGGACAGTGACCGGTACACGGACGTTCTCACCAGGGGTTTCGAGGCCCCGGATGGTCTGTTCGGGTCGTTGATGGGCGGCGCGGTCCTCGACGCCGAGCGCATCGACGGCTACCTGTACGAAGAGGACGGCCAGTTCCTCGGCACCGGTCTCGGCATGCACACCCGGGGTGTCGTCGGCGTGTTCAACATCGCTGTCGTCCCGAGCGCACGCGGTCGTGGCGTGGGGCGTGCGATCACCGAGGAGGTGCTGCGCGACGGCGTCGCCGCCGGCGCGGACGCGGCGTACCTCCAGTCCAGCGCGCTCGGCCGACCTCTGTACGAGTCGATGGGCTTCCGCTTCGAGGAGAACTGGACGGCCCTGCATGCGTGAGCAGCGCCGAGAGGGTAGGCGCGACGGTGCACGACACACGACAGGGGCATCGACCGTGAGTTTCAGTGCGGACGTCCGTTCGGCCTTCCGGCGTGGGGAGACCGACGCGGTGGTACGGATGAGTGCGGCCGAGATCGAGCGGGCCCGGGCCGTCGGCGACGCGGCGGGCGAGGTGGAGGCCCGCTACAGCATGGCCCGGGTGGCGATCCGTGGCGGTGACCTGCCGCTCGGGGAGGCGCGGGCGCGCGAGGCGCTCGACGTCGCGGTGCGCTCCGGCGACCGCGCGTTGGAGGAGCGACCCCGGCACGTGCTGGCCGCAGTGGCGCGGATGGCGGGCGACCTGACCCGGGCGCGGGACCTGTACCGCGAGAGCATCGCGCTGAACGAGGCGCTGGGTCGGCCGGAGACCGTCAACTCCGAGACGCACAACCTGGCCTTCTGCGAGCTGGGCCTGGGCAACCTCGCGGAGGCGAGGAGGCTGTTCGCCGTCAGCCGTACCCGGGTGTTCCGGAACGGCTGGGACGACTTTGTGCCGTACGTCTGCGTGGCGGGCGCGGCGCTCGCCTCCGCCGAGGGCGACCACCCACGGGCTGCGCTCATGGTCGGCCTGGCGGACGCGGCGTTCGCGGCCCTCGGCCAGGTACCGGACCCGGACGACGCGGCCGACCTCGCCGCCGTGCGTGACGCCGCGGTCGAGGCGCTCGGCCACGACGACTACGCCGCCGCGCTGGAGCGAGGTCGGCAGCTCGACCCTCGGACGGCGTTCGACGACGACCACTGAGGTCCGGGCGGTCAGGCCGAGGAGTCGTGGCCTGCCTGGGCAGCGCGGTCGTCGCCGGCGCGCGCGGCGGCGACGACCCGGCCGCGATCCGACTCGGGAAAGCGCCGGAGGAGGGCACGCACCTCGTCGGCGCTCACGTTGGCGCCGAATAACTCGCTGCCCGGTTCGAGTCGTACGCCCTCGGCGAGAGGGCCGGCGACGACCGGGTCGAAGCCGAGGGCGTCCACCAGCGAGGCCACCGGCGCGAGGTCGTCCTCGTCGTCCCCGGCGATCGCGATGGCCTTGCGCCCGGCCGTGCCCGCCGGTCGCGACCCGTCCTCGAGATCGTGGTACCCCATGTGGTTGAACGCCTTGACGACCCGCGACCCGGCCAGGAACGCCTGGACGATCTCGCTGGACGAGGTACGCGGGTCGGTCAGGTCGTCGCGGATGCCGTCGATTTCCCACCAGTAGTTCATCGCGTCGACGACGAGCTTGCCGCGCAGCGCCTCGGCGGGGAGCGCACGGTACTTGCCCAGCGGAAGGGCGAGGATGACGATGTCGGCGTCGGCCACGGCGTCGACCGCGGTGGTGGCCACCGCCCCTGGCGTGAGCACCTCGATGGTCAGGGCGATCTTCGCCGGATCGCCGGAGCCGGCGACGAGCACCCGGTAGCCGGCGGCGAGCGCGAGCCGGGCGAGGACGGTGCCCACCTTGCCGGCGCCGAGGACGGCGAGGGTCCGGGGTCGGTCGGAGCCGCTGTCATTCATGTCTTCCTTCCCGAGGGGTCGGTCGGTGGGTCAGCTGGCCAGGATGTCGCGGACCATGGGGATCACCCGGGAGCCGTAGAGTTCCACGGCGCGCATCCGGGCGCTCACGGGCTGCGCCCCGGCGGTGTAGATGAGGTCGAACCGGCCGACGCCGAGACCCTTGATGGCGCTGGCCATCCGGCGGGCCACCGTCTCCGGCGAGCCGATGTAGAGCGAGCCGTGCTCCACCTCCGAGTCGAACTCCTGGCGGCGGATCGGCGGCCAGCCGCGCAGCGCGCCGATCCGGTCGCGCATGACCCGGTAGTGCGGCCAGTACAGTTCCTTGGCCTCCTCGTCGGTGTCGGCGACGAAGCCGGGCGAGTGCATCCCGACCGGGTGCGCGGTGGTGCCGAGCTGGTCGGCCGCCCGGCGGTAGAGGTCGATGTAGGGCGCGAAACGCTCGGGAGCGCCGCCGATGATGGCGAGCATGAGCGGCAGGCCGTACCGGGCGGTCCGCACCACCGACTGCGGAGAGCCGCCCACGCCCACCCAGGTGGTGAGGCGTCCCGACTCCGTCTTGGGGAAGACGTCGGCGTCCTTGAGCGGAGCGCGGGTGGTACCACTCCAGGTGACCGGCTGCTCGTCGAGCAGCTTCGCGAACAGCTCGATCCGCTCCTCGAACAGCACGTCGTAGTCGGCCAGGTCGTAGCCGAACAGGGGGAAGGACTCGGTGAACGAGCCCCGGCCGAGGATGACGTCGGCCCGGCCGTGCGACAGCGCGTCGACAGTGGCGAAACGCTGGAACACGCGGACCGGGTCGTCCGAGCTGAGCACCGTGACGCCGGAGGAGAGCCGAATCCGCGAGGTGCGGGTGGCGATGCCCGCCAGCACCGTCTCCGGTGTCGACACCGAGTACTCCGGTCGGTGGTGCTCGCCGAGGGCGATGACGTCGACGCCGAGGTCGTCGGCCAGCACCGCCTCGTCGACGACCTGCCGGATCGCTGCGGCGTGGGACACCGGCTTGCCCGAGTCGTCCTCCGGTACGTCACCGAAGGTGTCGAGGCCGAACACGAGATCAGACATTGGTGGGCTCCTTCGCCAACAGCTCCCGGACCCGTGGCGCGACCTCGCTGCCGAGCAGCTCGATGGTGCGCGCCCGCGCCTCGCGAGGCAGGTGCATGATGTCGTACTTCAGGTCGAACCGGCTCAGCCCCAGGTCGCGGGCCGTCGTGGCGATCTTGCGGGCGACCGTCTCCGGCGACCCCACGAACAGCGCGCCGTGGTCGACCTCGGCCTCGTAGCGCGCGCGATCCGGCTTGTAGAAACCGCGCTCCTCGGCGAGCCGCGCCACGGTCGGCTGCCAGTACCGCCACCACGTCTCGACCGCCTCCTGGTCGGTGTCCGCCACGAGGCCGAGCGAGTGCTGTCCGACCGGCCGCGCGGCATGCCCGAACTGGTCGAGAGCCCGGTGGTAGAGGTCGACGTGACCGGCGAACCGCTGTGGGCGTCCACCGATGATCGCCAGCATGAGCGGGAGCCCGTGCCGGGCGGCGCGGATCACCGAGTTGGGGCTTCCGCCGACGCCGATCCAGGTCGGGATTCCGCCCGGACGCATGCGCGGATGCAGCCGCTGCGCGACCAGAGGGCTGCGGGCGGTTCCGGTCCAGGTGACCGTTTCGTCACGCTGGAGCTGGAGGAAGAGGTCCAGCTTCTCCTCGAACAACCGTTCGTAGTCCGCCAGGTCGTAACCGAACAGGGGGAACGACTCGGTCGCCGACGCCCGCCCGAGGACCAGTTGGGCCCGGCCGTCGCTGACCGCGTCCAGGGTGGCGAACTCGTGGTAGAGCCGCACCGGGTCGTTCGTGCTGAGGACGGTGACCGAGGTGCCGAGCCTGATCCGGTCGGTCGCCGTGGCCATCGCCGCGAGCAGGACGGGCGTGGCCGAGTCGTTGTGCCCCTCGCGGTAGTGCTCGCCCAGGCTGAACACGTCGAGGCCGACCGACTCCGCGAGCCGGGCCTCGTCCACCAGCAGTCGTACGGTCTCGGCGTCACTCAGCGTGCGGTCGCCGTCGGTGGCTACCTCGCCGAACGAGTTGAGTCCCAACTCGAAAGCCCCGGCCGTCATGTCTCCTCCTCGGCGTTCCTCGCCGTCGACACGTGGGAAGTAGCCTCCCCGGTTGACGTGTCAATGATGCTAACCTGCCAATTGACACGTCAATTCCCGGGAGCTTCCAATGGTCGACGCCATACCCGAGCGGCGGAGGGGCCGCCAGCTGCCGACGATGGAGGAGCTGCGGATCTGGCGGAACTTCGTCGAGACGACGGAGATCCTCACCTCCCGGGTCGGGTCACGTCTCCAGGTCGACTCTTCCCTCTCGTCGGGCGACTACGCCGTCCTGCTCGCGCTCACCGAGGCGCCGGAGACACGGATGCGCTCCTCCGCCCTCGCCGCACACATCGGGTGGGAGCGGAGCCGGCTCTCGCACCACCTGGGCCGGATGGAACGACGCGGGCTCATCCGTCGCGAGGAGTGCGCGACCGTTCCGCGCGGGTCGCAGGTGCTCCTCACCCCGGTCGGGGCCGAGGCGTTCCAGCGGGCCACCTTCGGGCATCTGCGCACCATCCGGGAGCTGTTCGTCGACGCCCTCACTCCGGACCAGCTCCGCGCGGCCGGCGACATCGCGGCGGCGCTGCGCGAGCACCTCGGGCCGCGCGACGACGCGTAGTCCGCACGCGCCGCGTCGGCGCATGGAGGGCGGCACATCGGGTACGCCGCTGCGGCCGTCGAGCCCGACGCCCGCCGGGCAGCACGAGGAGTACCGACATGTCGATCGCGGGGCGGGCGCGACTCGCGCCCAACGCCTCCCTGGTGCTGCTGGCGTCGATCCTCGTGTCGTTCCTGGCCGCCTCGGCGGCGCCGACCCCGCTCTACGGGATCTACCAGGAGCGCTGGCACTTCTCGCCGGTCACGACCACCGCCGTCTTCGCGGTCTACGCGCTCGCGGTGCTGGCATCCCTGCTCACCTTCGGCAAGCTCTCCGACCACGTCGGCCGGCGACCGGTCCTGGCTGCCGCGATCGCCGTGCAGATCCTCGCGCTGGTGGTCTTCATCCTCGCCAACGGTGTTCCCGCGCTGGTGGTCGCCCGCCTCGTGCAGGGACTCGCGGCGGGTGCCGCCACGGGAGCCGTCGGCGCGGCCATGCTCGACATCGACCGTGCCCGCGGGACGCTCGCGAACTCGATCGCCCCCGGTCTCGGCACCGGCAGCGGCGCCCTGCTCTCGGCGCTGCTCATCCGCTACCTACCCGCGCCGACCCGGCTGGTGTACGTCGTCCTCGTCGCGGTCCTGCTGATCCAGGCCGTCGGGGTCGCGCTGATGCCGGAGACCGTCACGCGGATGGCGGGCGCGCGGCGCAGTCTGCGACCGGAGATCAGGCTGCCGCGCCCCGTACGCGGACCGGTGCTGGTCGTCGCCCCGGTGCTGTTCGCGGTCTGGGCGTTGGCCGGCTTCTTCGGCGCGCTCGGCCCGGCGCTCGTGCACAGTCTGATGGAACCGTCGATCGTGGTCGCCGGTCTGGTCCTCTTCGTCTTCGCGCTCTTCGGGTCGGTTGCCGTCCTGGTGCTGCGGGACACCCCGGCGCGGCGGGTGATCCTGACCGGGATCGTCGCCCTCATCCTGGGCATGGTCGTCACGGTGGTCGCGGTCATGGCCGAGTCCGTACCCGGGTTCTTCGTCGGTCTCGCGCTCGGCGGCGTCGGCTTCGGCGGTGGGTTCCAGGGCAGCCTCAAGACGATCATGCCGCTGGTCGGGGCGCACGAACGCGCCAGCGTGCTGTCGCTGCTCTACGTCGTCTGTTACGTCGGGTTCGGCCTCCCCACCGTTATCGCCGGCTTTCTCGTGGTGTACGGCGGAGGGCTCCCGCGGACGGCCGACGAGTACTCCGTCGCCGTCATCCTCCTCGCGCTCGTCGCCCTGTTCGGGCTGCGCCGGGCGACGCGGGCGGCACCTGGCTGATGCCTCGAACGCCGTACCTCGGCGAGGCGCGGGACGTAGCGTGGTGATCGTCGGTGGTGGTCGAGGTGATCGACCTGGCGGGCGCGCTGCGGCGCGCGGCGGCCGCCCACGGCGCGCACGAGGAGCGTACCGGCGAGCGGGACGAGAACTGGCCCGACTGGTACGCGACGTACCTGGTGGCCGAGGAGTCCGGGGCGACGCTGCCGGAGTGAGCGACGCCCCGCCGCGCCCGCCGGTCCACCGAGGCCGTCGCGGGTGCGGCTGCCGTAATCATCGAATGTATGTGGAACCGATTGTCTGACGCGTGCCGTCGTCGTGTCTGTCGATCCGCAGCACGCTTCCGATCGGGCCGGGCCTCGGCCGACAGGGGCCGGGCCGCCGGGCGGCGGTGATCCAGCAGCGATCGACCGTTGCCTATTGCGTGACGCCGGAGTAATCTTCCCGAAACACATCGGACGTTTGGTCGTCCACGGGTCTGCCTACGACCTGCGCTGCACGGTCGGTGCCACCGCGCGGATCCACTATCGGGGGTCGTCGTTGTCGCGCTTGGGTGGCCGTATCGGTCACCGTTTGGAGGATCGATGTCAGACCTGACCCGGCGGCAGGCCCTCAAGATCGGTGCGGCCGGCGCGGGTGGCGCCCTGCTGCCGCTGCCGTGGACGGCGACCGCCAACGCCGACTCCGTCGCGCCGCCGCAGGTGCTGGCGGCCAACGACCTCGCCCTCTGGTACGACGAGGGCGCCGGCACGGACTGGCTGCGCGCCCTGCCGATCGGCAACGGTCGACTCGGTGCCATGGTGTTCGGCAACGTCGACACCGAGCGACTTCAGCTCAACGAGGACACCGTCTGGGCCGGCGGCCCGCACGACCCGAGCAACACCAGAGGCGCCGCCGCTCTGCCGGAGATCCGGCGACTGGTCAACGCCAACCAGTGGACCCAGGCCCAGGATCTGATCAACCAGACCATGATGGGCAACCCGGGCGGCCAGTTGGCGTACCAGACCGTCGGCAACCTCCGGCTCGCCTTCGGCTCGGCCAGCGGAGCGTCCCAGCACAACCGCACCCTCGACCTCACCACCGCGACCGCCACGACGTCGTACGTCCTGAACGGCATCCGCTACCAGCGTGAGGTCTTCGCGAGCGCGCCGGACCAGGTCATCGCGATGCGGCTGACCGCCGACCGCGCCACCTCGATCAGCTTCACCGCCACCTTCGACAGCCCGCAGCGCACGACGGTGTCCAGTCCGGACGGCACGACGATCGGCCTCGACGGCGTCTCCGGCAGCCAGGAGGGCGTCACCGGTCAGGTCCGCTTCCTCGCCCTGGCCAACGCCACCGTCACCGGCGGCAGCGTGTCCAGCTCGGGCGGCACCCTGCGGGTCACCAACGCCACCAGCGTGGTCCTGTTGATCTCGATCGGCTCCAGCTACGTCAACTACCGCAACGTCGGTGGCGACTACGGGGGCATCGCGCGGCAGCGTCTGAGCGCGGCGCGCGCCTACAGCTACGACCAGTTGCGCACCCGGCACGTCGCCGACTACCAGGCGCTGTTCGGTCGGGTCACCCTGGACCTGGGCCGCACCTCCGCGGCCGACCAGACGACGGATGTCCGGATCGCCCAGCACAACAGCGTCAACGATCCGCAGTTCTCGGCGCTGCTGTTCCAGTTCGGTCGGTACCTGCTGATCTCGTCGTCGCGGCCCGGCACCCAGCCGGCGAACCTTCAGGGCATCTGGAACGACTCGCTGACCCCGTCCTGGGACTCGAAGTACACGATCAACGCCAACCTGCCGATGAACTACTGGCCGGCCAACACCACCAACCTCGCCGAGTGCCACAACCCGGTCTTCGACATGGTCAGGGAGCTCGCCGTCGCCGGAGCGCGGACCGCCCAGGTGCAGTACGGCTCCGCCAGTGGCTGGGTCACCCACCACAACACCGACGCGTGGCGGGCCACCGCGGTCGTCGACGGCGCGTTCTGGGGCATGTGGCAGACCGGTGGCGCCTGGCTGTCCACGTTGATCTGGGACCACTACCTGTTCAACGGTGACATCGAGTTCCTGCGGACGAACTACCCGGCCATGAAGGGCGCCGCGCAGTTCTTCCTCAACACCCTGGTGACCGAGCCGACCCTCGGTTACCTGGTCACCAACCCGTCGAACTCACCGGAGCTGAGCCACCACTCCAACGCCAGCGTGTGCGCCGGACCCACGATGGACAACCAGATCCTGCGGGACCTCTTCGACGGCGTCGCCCGCGCGAGCGAGATCCTCGACGTGGACAGCACCTTCCGGGCCCAGGTACGGGCCACCCGGGACCGCCTCCCACCGATGAAGGTCGGCTCGCGCGGCAACATCATGGAGTGGCTCTACGACTGGGTGGAGACCGAGCCCAACCACCGGCACATCTCGCACCTGTACGGACTGGCTCCCAGCAACCAGATCACCAAGCGCGGCACCCCACAGTTGTTCGAGGCCGCCCGGCGGACCCTGGCGCTGCGCGGCGACGACGGCACCGGCTGGTCGCTGGCCTGGAAAATCAACTTCTGGGCGCGGATGGAGGAGGGCAAGCGGGCCCACGACCTGATCCGCTACCTCGCCACCACCGCCCGGCTCGCCCCCAACATGTTCGACCTGCACCCGCCCTTCCAGATCGACGGCAACTTCGGCGCCACCGCCGGCATCGCCGAGATGCTGCTCCAGAGCCACATCGGTGAGCTGCACATCCTGCCCGCGCTGCCGCCGGCCTGGCCCAGCGGACGGGTGACCGGCCTGCGGGGTCGTGGTGGGCACACGGTCAGCATCACGTGGGCGAGCGGCGCGGCCACCGAGGTGCTCGTGCGACCGGACCGTGCCGGCACCGTCCGGCTGCGGTCGCGGTTCCTGACCGGCACCGTCAGCGTCGTCGACACCGCCGACGGGACATCGCCCCGGGTCACCCGGGTCGAGTCCGACCTGGTCGAGGTCACCGTGCAGGCGGGACGCACCTACCGGGTCACCAGTACGGGCGCCGCCACGCCGACGCTGGAGCAGAGCTTCACCAACGCGGGTATCACCAACGACAGCAACACCAACGTCGGCAACTTCGACGGCAACGGGGCCTCCCTCTCGGCGCAGGCCCTGGCGCAGGCCGGTGCCAGCCCGGGCAGCACGGTGAGCCGCAACGGTGTGAACTTCCGCTGGCCCAACGTCAGCCCCGGCACGGCCGACAACGCCATCGCCTCGGGCCAGACCATCGGCATCAGCGGCACCGGGAGCACCCTCGGCTTCCTGATCACCGGCACCTACGGCGCGGTCTCGGGCACCGGCACGGTGGTGTACGCGGACGGCACGCGCCAGACGTTCACGCTCAGCACACCCGACTGGTACGGCGGCCCAGTGTCCGGCGCGACCGCCGCCGTCGTTTCCGCGTACCAGAACCGGCCCAACAACGGCCGCCAGGCCACGGCGGCCTGCGTCTACTACGTGGGCGTCGCGCTGCAGAGCAAGGCGGTGACCCAGGTCGTGCTGCCCAACATCAGCGCACGGGCCGCGGCGAACGTGCCGACGATGCACGTCTTCGCCATCGCGATCGGGTCCTGACACCGGCTCGCGCCGCGTCGCCGGTGACGGCACGGTCACCGGCGGCGCGGCGTGACCAGTCCCGATTCGTACGCCCACACGACCAACTGGGCGCGGTCCCGGCAGTGCAGCTTCGTCATCGCCCGGTTGACGTGCGTCTTGGCGGTCAACGGACTGATCACCATCCGCAGGGCGATCTCGTCGTTCGTCAGCCCTCGGGCGACCAGCTCGACCATCTCCTGTTCGCGGGCGGTCAGCACGTCCCGACCGGCGGCCGGCACCGCCGGCGGTGGCCCGGCCACGAACTCGCTGATCAGCGTACGGGTCACGGCCGGCGCGAGCAGCGCGTCGCCACGGGCCACGACGGCGACGGCCTGCAACAGGTCGGCGGGGTCGGCGTCCTTGAGGAGGAACCCGCTCGCCCCCGCGCGGAGTGCGGCGAAGACGTAGGAGTCGAGCCCGTAGTTGGTCAGGATGAGGATGCGGATCGCGGCGAGGTCGGGGTCGGCGGCGATCCGTCGGGTCGCCTCGATCCCGTCGAGTCCGGGCATCTGCACGTCCATCAGCACGACATCCGGGCGCAGACGTCGCGCGAGTTGTACGGCCGACCTGCCGTCGGTGGCCTCGCCGACGACCTCCAGGTCGTCCTCGGCGGCCAGCAGCGCCCGGAAGCCGGCCCGCATCAGCGCCTGGTCGTCGGCGAGCAGGACCCGGATCATCGGATGCGACCGCCCGGTCATGCCGGCTCGTCCAGCGGGAACGTCGCCCGCACCGTGAACCCGTGGTCGTCCTGGGCGGTGGCCAGCAACGTGCCGCCCAGTCCGGTGACCCGCTCCCGCATGCCGCGCAGTCCCACTCCCGGTGTCGGTGGCTGGGCCGGCGACGCCCGCCCGTCGTCGGTGACCGCGACGGTCAGCCCGGCCGGGGCGTACTCGACGTGGACGTGCGCGGTCGCCGGGCCGGCATGCCGGGCCACGTTGGTCAGGGCCTCCTGGACGACCCGGTAGCCGGCCTGGTCGACCTCGTCCGGCAGGCTCCGGGGCCGGCCGGCGACGGTCACCTGGACCGGTACGCCGACCGCCCGGGTCCGCTCGGCGAGTTCGTCCACCCGGGCCAGTCCGACGCGCTCGTCGTCGGGCGCGCGCAGGACGTCCAGGGTGGTGCGCAGTTCCCGCATCGCGGCGGCGCTGGCCTCCTGGATCGCCAGCAGCGTGGCCGACGGCTCCTCGCCGTGCTTGCGGGCCAGGTGCACGGCGATCCCGGCCTGCACCTTGATCACCGAGATGCTGTGCGTCAGGGAGTCGTGCAGGTCGCGGGCGATGCGCAGCCGCTCCTCGCCGGCGCGCCGCAACGCCACCTCCTCGCGGGTGCGCTCGGCCTCGACGGCCCGCTGTTCGACCTGTTCCAGGTAGGCCCGGCGTTGCCGACCGACCAGCCCGGCGACGTTGGCCGCCACGAACCATCCCAGCAGCAGGGCCGTCCGCTCGACGATCAGCTGGTTCGGACGCTCGACCGGGGCCACCGAGACGTCGCGGGCCAGGAAGCCACCGAGGAAGGCGACGCTGGCCACGGCGGCCGCCGACCGGTGCCCCCGCCAGGCGGTCACGTAGACGACGCCGAGGACGGGGAAGGCGGCCGACACCCCCGAGTGCACCCGGACGTGCAGGGCCAGCATGGCGACGGTCACCACGCCCAGCGCGAGCACCGGATGCCGCCGGCACACCCCGAGAGCCGCGGCCATGACGAGGACCAGGGCGACATCGAGCGCCCCGACCGTCGCGGCGTCCGGTGCGAGCGCGGCGTTGCCGAGCAGGAGACCGCCGAGGGCGAGGCCGCTGAGGACGTACGGCAGGTCACGGCGCATGGTCGCACTGTAGAACGGCCGTCGATGGTGGAGCATCCCGCGCGCGCGGTAGATCAGACGTACCACGGGCGCGGTATCCGGGTCCGGTGAAGTGTCTGCGGCGGCACGACGTTTTCCCGGGCCGCCGCGGCAAGCATCGACCGCATGACATACCGCTTCTGCACACCCGCTCCCACCAGGGCGGCCACCGGCCGCACCGCGGAGGTCTACCAGCAGCTACGCGACGACTTCCTCGGACCGTTGCCCACCTTCCAGGCGCTCTCGGCCGTGCCCGAGGTGCTGACCGCGACGTGGTCGCTGCTGCGCGAGGCCCTGCTTGCCGGTGACACGTCCCGGGTCGACCGTGAACTCGTCGCGGCGGTGGTGTCCCGGGCCAACCGCTGTCGGTTCTGCCTCGACGCCCACGTGCTGCTGCTGCACGCCCTCGGCGAGCACGGGCTGGCCGAGGTCGTCGCCCGGGGCGAGACGCCGCCCGAGCCGAGGCACGCCGAACTCGCCCGCTGGGCCGAGGCCAGCCGCAGCCCCCGTGCCGGCGGCTGGACGAGTCCGTACGGCCCCGAGGTCACCGGCACCCTGCTCGCCTTCCACTTCGTCAACCGGGTCGTCTCGGCGTTGCTCGACCCCGACCTGCTCCCCGGCGGCCTGCAACGCGCCCCGCTGGTGCGCTCGGTGGGTGGCCGGCTGTACGCCAGGTCGGCCCGGGAGCGCAAGGAACCCGGACGCAGTCTTCCGCTCCTGGATGCCCCGGGGACGCCGTCGCCGGCCTGGGCCGGGGACAGCCCGGTCGGGATCGCGTACGCCGCGTTGCGGGACGCCGCCAGCCGGGGCGGTGAACTGCTGGGCGACGTTGCTCGCCAGACCGTGACGGCCACCGTGCGCTGGGAGGACGGGCGGTTCCCGGCTCGGCCCGCCGACTGGGCCGTCGACCTCGTCCGGGATGTGCCCGGCCGGGACCGCGTCGGGACGCGGATCGCGTTGCTGTCGGCGTTCGCGCCCAGCGCGGTGAGCCCGGGCGACGTCGCCCTGTGGAGGCTGTCGCACCCCGCCGACGCCGACCTGGTCCGCCTGGTGGCGTACGGCGCGATCACGGCCACCGACCACGTCGCCCGGGCGCTCTCCTCGGCGCATCTCTAGGAGGTCGGCATGCGTAAGGCATTCGTCGTCAGCAGCGGCCTGCTCCTCGCCGCGTTCGCCCTCCAGTTCGTCTTCGCTGCCGTCGGCGGGTTCACCAAGCCCGCGGACGACGGCGCGTACGCCCTGCACAGCATCAACGGCATGGCGGTCATCCCGGTCCTCACCCTGCTCACCGCGCTGCTCGCGGCGCTGGCAAGGGCGCCGGGTCGACTCATCGCCCTGGCGATCCTGCCGCTCGGTCTGGTGGTCGTGCAGGCGCTGCTCGCCATGCTCGCCAACGCCGGCACCGACGCCGTCGGCGTCAGCACGCCGTTCGGCCTGATCGTCGGTGGGCTGCACGCGGTCAACGGCATCGTCGCGGTGCACGTCGTGGTCGGCGTCCTGCGCGGAGCGCGCCGGCTGGCCGCCGGGGCGCCGGTGGGCGACGCGCTGGCGGTCGTACCGGAAGGGGAACCGGCATGACCACCGCCTCGCTGCTCGCGGCGGACCTCGTGCTGGCGATCCTGGCCGCCGTCGGATGGCTGGGCGGCGGGGCCGCTGCGGCCGCCCGTCGGCGGCCCCTGGCACTCGGGCTGGCCGCCGTCGCCCTGCTGGCCACGCTCGCCCGCGCGACGACAGTGGTCGCGCTCGCGCGCGTCGGCTGGTGGTTCGTCGCGGAGAAGGTCGTCATCGCCGCGCCGCTGTCGCTCGCGGCGGTCGCCGTCGCCGGGCCGCGGCTGCTGCGGGCCGCCGACGACATCCGGACCGTCGCGGTCCCGCTCCTCTTCTCCGGGTACGCCGTGAGCGGCGCCCTGCTCGTGACGGTCCTGCACGGCTATCCGGTGTCGGCGTCGGCGGGGCTGCTCGTGGTCGCCGGGGTCGTCACGGCCACGGCGGTCTCGTGGCGTCTGATCGACGCGCGCCCGTCCCGGACGGTGTCCCGGGCGGCCGTCGCGGTGGCGGTCGCGGCGCTGCTGGCCGGGACCGGCCTGGCCGTCGCCCCGGGCGCCGCTCCCGCCGCACCCCACGACCACGCGTACCCGCAGGCGCGGATTCCCGACGAACCCACCCGGCGGTTCACCCTGACGGCCGGTACCACCACGGTGAGCGTGGGCGGCCACGACGTCGCCGCGTGGGCGTTCGACGCGCAGGTGCCCGGGCCGGAGTTGACCGCCACGGTGGGCGACGTGCTGGAGGTGACGCTGCGCAACCGGGACATCGGGCGGGGCGTCACCCTGCACTGGCACGGGTACGACGTGCCGAATGATCAGGACGGGGTGCCCGGGGTGACGCAGTCGGCGGTGCTGCCGGGACAGGAGTTCGTCTACCGGTTCCGCGCCGACCAGGCCGGCACGTACTGGTACCACACCCACTCGGTCTCGGACGTCGGTGTCCGGATGGGCCTGTACGGCGTCCTGGTGGTGCGCCCCGGGCCGACGAACGGCCTCGACGTGAGCGTGCCGGTGCACACCCTGGCGGGTCGTCCGCTGCCGGACGCGAAGGTGGAGCAGGTCGCCGCCGGCGTCCCGGTGCGGCTGCGGTTGATCAACACCGACAGCACGACGCACCGCTACGCATTGGCCGGAACCGCCTTCCAGGTCGCCGCGATCGACGGCTACGAGCTGAGCGGCGCGACGTCGCTGCGGGACACCGCCGTGCTGATCCCGGCCGGGGGCCGCTACGACCTGGTGTTCACCGCTGCTGACACACCGGTGGCGCTGGACGTCGACGGACGCCGGGTCTACTCGACAGGCGTGGTGTCGACGGAGACCGGCGGGTGGCCCGTACTCGATCCGCTCACCTACGGCCAGCCGGCGGCGGTGCCCTGGTCCCGATTCGACCGGACGTTCACCCTGGTCCTCGATCGTGGCCTGGACCTGCGCGGACTGCTCCCGCGGTACGCCCACACCGTCAACGGCGCGGCCGCTCCGGACATCCCGCCGCAGGTCGTCCGCCGAGGGGACGTCGTCCGGTTCACGATCGTCAACCGGTCGCAGGCCGTGCACCCGTGGCACCTGCACGGCCATCATGTCCTCGTGCTGTCCCGTGACCGTCGGCCGGCGGCCGGAAGTCCGCTCTGGCTGGATTCGTTCGACGTCCGGCCCGGCGAGGTGTGGGAGGTGGCGTTCCGAGCCGACAACCCGGGAATGTGGGCCAACCACTGCCACAACCTGGGCCACGCCGACGCCGGGATGATGCTGCACCTCCTGTACTCGTGAGAGCCGGTGCGCACAGTCCGGCCCCCGTCGCGTGGCGGCGGGGGCCGGACTGTGCGGTGTGGTGGAGAGTGCGTCAGCTGGTGCGACAGGTGATCGTCGGCCAGGTCCAGTTGCCGTTGGCCATGACCGTGATGCCGAAGTTGTTGCCGTTGCCGTTCGGCCGGGCCGTCACGGTCCCGCTGGTGCCGCTGACGGACGCGTTCCAGCTGTTCTGGATGCTCTGACCGCCGTTGAGGCCGAGACTGACGATCCAGTTGCTGGTGCCGCTGACCGCGACGTTCAGGTTGAACCGGTCACCCCACTGCTGGCCGGCGGAGAGCGTCGCGGTGCAGTTGCCGCCGCCCGGGTTGCCGGTGGTGGGTCCGGAGGTCGGCCCGGAGGTCGGCCCGGAGGTCGGGTTGCCGCCGCCACCCTCCTGCACTGTCACGTCGGAGCTGCCGGCGCTCTGGTAGCCCTCGGTGGCCATGATCTGGTAGGCGTGGTTGGTGCCGAGGTTCAGGCCGGCGCGGGCCCAGGCGTCGAAGTGGTTGGCGGTGGTGATGGTGCCACTCGAGCGCTTGTTCTGACGGACGCTCCAGTACTGGTAGAACGTCTGGTTGCCGTCGATCGACGGGGCGTTGGTCCGCAGGCTGCGCAGGATGTCGTAGGTGCCGCCGTCGGTGGTGACCGTGCCCAACCGGGTGGCGCCGTTGCTCGGGTTGTAGCTGCCGAAGTTCTCCACCACGTAGTACTCGATGAGCGGGTTGCGCGTCCATCCGTACAGGGCGAGGTAGGTGTTGTTGTTCCCCGGGTTGTAGTTGGCCGAGTAGCTGACCGTCCGCCGCGAGCCGGTGGCCCAGCCCTTGCCGCCGACCCAGTTGTTGGTGCTCCGGTCCCAACTGCTGGAGTACCGGCCGTTTTCGCGCAGCGTCATGCTGGCGTTGCCGCCGTCCTTCCAGAACGAGAAGTAGTAGCCGTTGTGCGTGCCGGTCAGGCTCGAGGTGAGCGTCCGGTCGGCCTCGGCGTACGCGCTGGTGGCCGTGACCGTCCCGGTGATGGCCAGGACGACCGCACAGGCGGCGCCGAGGAGCAGCCGCAAGCGGCCGCGCCTCGGCGCTGCGGTGGGGGTGTGCTCGGTGTCGATCATTGAGGTGTTTCCTCCTCGTCACGGCTGGCACGAGGCCAGCGGTGCGGTACGACCCGTTGGGCTGTCGGGTGTTCGTGACGGCCACGGCGTCGTACCGCGTGGTGGTGGTTGACCGGATGTCCCGCACGACGACCGGAGGCGGCAGTCGCGGTGCGAGCGGTGGCGGCAATTGAATGCCGTCGATGTGGACGGTATTGAGCCGGTCGTCCACTTGTCAACATTTTCCGGAAGGGTGACGGCAGCGGTGAACCCGTCGCCATGCTCGCGACGAAAAGCATCTGTCGAGGTCAGAAGTCGATTAGAGGGGGTGGCCGGGCCGGCGCCGACCGGCCGGCCCGGCGGCAACATCTGATGAATGTTGCTCGGAACTTCCGGAGACTTTCCGGACCTGCCGCCGGACGAACCGGAGGTGGAAGGTGCGCCACGCCGACGCGCCGGTGGCCGAAAACTTGATTCGTTCCAAAAAAGTGAGCTAGTGTGCAGCCCGTGGTGCCCGACCTCGAAGCGCAGCTGAGAGGGGTCTCGTTGCGAGTGACGCGACCCCGGCTGGCCGTGCTCGCGGTGCTGCGGGATCACCCCCACGTCGACACCGACACGGTGATCGCGCTGGTCCGGGCGGAGCATCCCACCATCTCCCACCAAGCGGTGTACGACGTGCTGCGCGCGCTCACCGACGCGGGCCTGGTGCGGCGCATCCAGCCCGCCCGCGCGACCGCCCGCTACGAGTCACGGGTGGGGGACAACCACCACCATGTCGTGTGCCGCTCCTGCGGCGCCATCGCCGACGTCGAGTGTGCCGTCGGCCACGCACCCTGTCTCACCGCCTCGAACGACCACGGCTTCGTGGTCGACGAGGCGGAGGTTGTCTACTGGGGCATCTGCCCCGATTGCGCAGCCGACCGCACCTCCCAGCGATCCGCCAGTTCGGAAGGAAGTACATGAGCGACACCCAGGACAACGGCCCCATCAGCGCGCAGGGCGTGGACCAGAAGGCCGCGGCCGGCTGCCCGGTCGCGCACGACTCGGTCACCGCGCAGGGCAGTGAGAGCGAGAACCCGGCGATCGACTCGCCGACCCCGAAGACCGGTGGTCGTCCGCGCACCAACCGGGACTGGTGGCCCAACCAGCTCGACCTCTCGGTCCTGCACGCCCACTCGTCCAAGGGCAACCCGCTCGGACCGGACTTCAGCTACGCCAAGGAGTTCGCCAAGCTCGACGTCGAGGCCCTCAAGCGGGACATCACCGATGTCCTCACCACCTCGCAGGACTGGTGGCCGGCCGACTTCGGCCACTACGGCGGTCTGATGATCCGGATGAGCTGGCACGCCGCGGGCACCTACCGCATCGAGGACGGCCGCGGTGGCGCCGGCGACGGCGGCCAGCGGTTCGCCCCGCTCAACAGTTGGCCGGACAACGCCAACCTGGACAAGGCTCGTCGCCTGCTGTGGCCGGTCAAGCAGAAGTACGGCCAGCAGATCTCCTGGGCCGACCTGCTGGTGCTCGCCGGCAACGTGGCCCTGGAGTCGATGGGGTTCAAGACCTTCGGCTTCGGCTTCGGTCGTGAGGACGTGTGGGAGCCCGAGGAGATCTTCTGGGGCCCGGAGGACACCTGGCTGGGCGACGAGCGGTACTCCTCCGAGAAGGAGATGGCGGCCGGCGTCGGCTCGACCGAGATGGGCCTCATCTACGTCAACCCGGAGGGCCCCCGCGGCAACGCGGACCCGGCCGCGGCGGCGCACTTCATCCGCGAGACCTTCGGCCGGATGGCGATGAACGACGAGGAGACCGTCGCCCTCATCGCCGGTGGTCACACCTTCGGCAAGACCCACGGCGCCGGTGTCGCCGACAACCACGTGGGTCCGGAGCCCGAGGGTGCCCCGATCGAGGCGCAGGGCCTGGGCTGGCTGAGCACCCACGGCACCGGCAAGGGCGCCGACGCGATCACCAGTGGCCTCGAGGTGACGTGGACCGACGTGCCGACGCAGTGGAGCAACCGCTTCTTCGAGATCCTGTTCGGGTACGAGTGGGAGCTGACCACCAGCCCCGGTGGCGCGAAGCAGTGGGTCGCCAAGGACGCCGAGGAGATCATCCCGGACCCGTTCGACCCGTCGAAGAAGTACAAGCCGACGATGCTCACGACCGACCTGTCGCTGCGCGTCGACCCGGCGTACGAGAAGATCTCGCGCCGCTTCCTGGAGAACCCGGACCAGTTCGCGCTGGCCTTCGCCAAGGCCTGGTACAAGCTGCTGCACCGCGACATGGGTCCGATCGAGCGCTTCCTCGGACCGTGGGTCGCCGAGCCGCAGCTGTGGCAGGACCCGGTACCGGCCGTCGACCACGAGCTGGTGGGCGACGCCGACATCGCCGCCCTCAAGGCGAAGGTCCTCGACTCGGGCCTCACGGTCGAGCAGCTGGTCTCCACCGCCTGGGCCTCCGCCGCGAGCTTCCGCCACACCGACAAGCGCGGCGGCGCCAACGGCGCGCGCATCCGCCTGGAGCCGCAGCGCAGCTGGGAGGTCAACCAGCCGGAGCAGCTGGCGACCGTCCTGAGCACGCTGGAGGGCATCCAGCAGGAGTTCAACGCCGCAGGCGGGGCGAAGGTCTCGCTCGCCGACCTGATCGTGCTGGCCGGCTCGGCCGCCGTCGAGAAGGCGGCGCGCGACGGGGGCGTCGAGGTGACCGTGCCGTTCCGGCCGGGCCGCACCGACGCCACCCAGGAGCAGACCGACGTCGACTCCTTCCGGGTCCTCGAGCCGCGCGCGGACGGCTTCCGCAACTACCTGCGCGCCGGCGAGAAGACCCAGCCGGAGGTGCTGCTCATCGACCGGGCCTACATGCTGAACCTGAGCGCACCGGAGATGACCGTCCTCGTCGGCGGCCTGCGCGCGCTCGGGAACAACGTCGGCGGCGCGTCGCACGGCGTCCTCACCGACCGGCCCGGCGTGCTCACCGGGGACTTCTTCGCCAACCTGCTCTCCCCGGGCACCCGGTGGAAGGCGTCGGAGTCCGACGAGCACGTGTACGAGATCCGGGACCTGGCCACCGACGAGGTGAAGTGGACCGCCACGGCGGTCGACCTCATCTTCGGCTCCAACTCCCAGCTGCGCGCCCTCGCCGAGGTCTACGCCAGCCAGGACGCGCGCGAGAAGTTCGTGCGTGACTTCGTCGCCGCCTGGACGAAGGTCATGGAGCTGGACCGGTTCGACATCGCCTGATCCTGCGTCACCTGACGAGCCCCGGCCGCGATCGGCCGGGGCTCGTTCGCGTCTCGTGCCGCAGACCCCACGGGAGCGATCGGTCGGCGGCACGCGGCCGCAGAGGGCGGTAACCGTCGTACGAGTTTGCGATGCTGTGCCCGTCTATGAGCCCGACAGCACCTCATGCAAAGGAGCACCGCGATGGCGAAGGTCATCTCCACGCTGTTCATCTCGGCCGACGGCGTCGCCGAGATCGACCCCGACTGGCACTTCCCGTACTTCGACGAGAACATGGGCCGCGCCGTCACCGAGGACTACGACACGTCCGACGTGCTGCTCATCGGTCGGGTCACCTACGACAGCTTCGCCGGAGCCTGGCCCGACCGGGAGGCCGCGGGTGGCGAGGACGCCGGGTTCGCCAAGCAGCTCGGTGACGTCCGCAAGGTCGTCGTCTCCCGCCAGCCGCTGGACTTCTCCTGGCGCAACTCCGAGCTGATCGCCGGCGATCTCCCCGAGGCCGTCGCCGCGCTCAAGGCCGACTCCGGGATCAAGGGCATCCTCATCCCCGGGTCGATCTCGGTCGTGCAGCAGCTCCTCGCCGCCGGCCTGGTCGACGAGCTGCGTCTGCTGGTGCACCCCGTGGCGGCGCGCAAGGGCCGCCGGCTCTTCGACGACGGCGATTCGCCGTACCACCTGCGGGTCGTCTCGACCGAGACCTTCCCGACGGGCGTGCTCCGCGTGATCTACGCGCCGACGGCGGCGCCCGGCGCGGTCGGGTACGACGAGGTCGTGGACCAGGTGCCCGCCGGAAACTGAGTCGGGCCGGCCCCGCCGCCGGCGAGCGGCGGGGCCGGTTCGACCTGGTCGGAACGGCTCGCTGTCGCTCAGGCGACCGTGCAGGTCGCGCCGTTGAGGGTGAACGAACTCGGCTGTGCGGTGTTGCCGGTGTGCGTGGCCTGGAAGCCGACCGTCACCGATCCGTTCGGCGGGATGCTGGCGTTGTAGGAGGCGTTGCGGGCCGTCACCTGACCGGACGTGGGGGAGTAGGTCGCGTTCCAGCCCGAGGTGATGCTCTGGCCGCCGGGCAGGGTGAAGACCAGCGACCAGCCGTTGACGGCACTCGTGCCGGTGTTGGTGATGGTGATGTTCTCGGTGAGGCCGCTGTTCCAGGCGTTGATGGCGACGCCCACCCGGCACGCTCCGGAACTCGGCGGCGGAGTGGTCGGGTTGGGCGGGGGCGTGGTCGGGTTCGGCGGGGGCGTCGTCGGGTTCGGCGGGGGCGTGGTCGGGTTCGGCGGGGGCGTCGTCGGGTTCGGCGGCGGCGTGGTCGGGCTCGGGGGGGTGGTCAGGCCGAAGAAGGCGACCGCGACAGCGGCCATGCCGCCGGCCGGCAGGCTGTGGCCCGCGCCTTGGATGCTGTACGCCTCGACCTGGACGGTTCCGTTGGCGTCGGCGTACCGGCGGCGGTTCCAGTTGGCCTGCGGCGTGTCGGTGGAGGTCGGTGTCTGGCTGAGCCCGAACACGTTGGTCCACTGCTCGATCGTCTCCTGGAGCAGCGAGTACGGCACGAGAGTGTCGCTGGTGCCGTGCCACAACTGCACCCGGGGACGGGGACCGGAATAGCCGGGGTAGGCCCCGCGCACGGCGTCACCCCACTGCTGCGGGGTCCGGTTCATGTTTCCGCCAGTGCACTGGCTGCTTCCGGGCGGATAGTCCGCCGCGTTGGCGAAGCAGTTGTAGGGGACTCCCATGAACGCCGCGCCGGCCTTGAACACGTCGGGGTACAGGGCCAGCATGTGGTTGGTCATCATGCCGCCGGACGAGCTGCCGGTGGCGTACACCCGGTCGGGGTCGCCACCGTACTGCTGCTGCGCATAGCGGATCATCGAGATGATCGACACGGGATCGCTGCCGCCGTTGCGGCGCTTGGCGGCGTCCGACCAGGTGTCGAAGCAGTTGCCGAAGCCGGCCTGCTGGGTCGCGCTCGGGTAGATCACGATGAACCCGTACCGGTCTGCCTGGGCGGCGAAATCGCTGCCGGAGTAGAAGCCGGGGCCGGACCCACCACAGCCGTGCATGGCCACCACGATCGCCGGCTTGGCCGGGCGGGTGTCCGGCACGTAGACGTGCATGCGCATCCGGCCCGGGTTGTCGCCGAAGGTGGTCACCTCGGTGAGCGAGGCGGCGTACGCGGGTTGGAGCGCGGGGGCCACCAGGCCGGCGGCCACCAGTGACGTGACCAGGCCGAGCAGCAGTTTCCTTCGAATCTTCACGGGGATGACTCCTTCGATCGCCTGTGCGGGGTGGGTGTGGTCGCGCGCGCTGTGCGGTCACGGGTGCGCCCAACTCCCCGTGGTGATCGCGCCTCGCCCACTACGTGTGCTCGCCCTGTGCCCGGCTGCGTACGGCGTCGCGTAGCAGATAGTGTTCCTCGCGGTCGCCAAAGTGTCAATCGATGCATCTCGATCAAAGCGCGATGGTGTCGACACCGCTGCCCGGACGGTCCGTCTAGAGTCGGTGCACCCGTCCCTGAGTCGAGCCGGGAGCGCCTGTGGCAGACCCCTTCACCATCGAGGAGATCTATCCCGACCACGGGGACGACCCCCCGCGACTGCCTCGGCGGCAGTCCGGCAGCTCCCCGCAGGACCTCGCGGTGACCCTGCTGGCCGACTACACGTTGCGGACCCGTGCGCGGGTTCCGTCCGCGGCCCTCGTCGCGCTGCTGGCCGAATCCGGTGTGAGTACGGCCGGGGCGCGCGCGGCGATCAGCCGGCTGGCCCGTCGCGCCGTGCTGGAGGGCAGCCGCGAGGGACGGCGGAGCTCTTACCGGCTGAGCCGTGCCGCCGCCGCGAACCTGTCCAGCGGCGGCAGTTGGATCCTGGCCGCCACCACGGAGGTGACCGCGTGGGACGGTTGCTGGACCATCGTCGCCTTCTCGTTGCCGCAGGATCGCGGCGCGCAGCGGCGGGCCCTGCGCGGTCAGCTCCGCTGGCTCGGGTACGCGCCCCTCTACGACGGACTGTGGATCTCGCCGTACGAGCTGAGTGCGCAGGGCAGGGCCCAGCTCGCCCGGTTCGCCCCGGGCGCCGTGACGGTGTTCCGCGGGCGACAGGCTGACCTCGACGCCATCGCCCAGCGCGCACCGATCGACGCCTGGGACGTCGAGGCGATCAGCCGGCACTACGAGGAGTTCCTACGACGATGGAGGCCCCTGGTGCCGCAGGTGCGTTCCGGTGGCGTCGACGGCGCGGCGGCGGTGCGGACGCGTACCGAGGTCATGGACACCTTCCGCCGCTTTCCCACCCTCGACCCCCGACTGCCCCTGGACCTCCTGCCGGCCGGATGGTTGAGACGGCCGGCGCGGGAGCTCTTCGAGACCGTCTACGACGGCCTCGCCGCACCCGCCGAGCGGCACGTCCGGGCGGTCGTCGCCCGGTTCGCCGAGGACGCGCAGTCCGGCATCCGGGCGCACACCGCCGCCGACATCCTGGCCGGTGTACGCGGCGCGGAGGCGGCCGAGGCGGCCCAGGGTTGCGCCTCCTGACCGGCGCCGGCCGGTACGCGCCTCGCCACCGGGATGTGTACCTTGTGGAGGACGCGCGGCGACGGGGAGGTCGGATGACGTCACACGGCGGGAATTCTTCGGCTACCGACCGGATCGACACGTCAGTCGCGCACCCGGCGCGCAGATACAACTACCTGCTGGGCGGCAAGGACAACTTCGCCGCGGACCGGGCGTCCGGTGACGCCCTCGCGGCGGCGATGCCCACCATCCGGCTCGCCGCGGTCGAGAACCGGATGTTCCTGCAACGCGCGGTGCGTTTCCTGGCGCGGCGTGGTGTCCGGCAGTTCCTGGACATCGGGACCGGCATCCCGACCGCCGACAACACCCACGAGGTCGCGCAGGCCGTCGACCCGTCGGCCCGTGTCGTCTACGTCGACAACGACCCGATCGTGCTCGCCCACGCCCGCGCGCTGCTGTCCAGCACCACCGAGGGTCGGACGGCGTACCTCGACGCCGACCTGCGGGAGCCGGCCGAGATCCTCGCGCATCCGGAACTGCGGGCGACGCTGGACCTCACCCAGCCCGTCGCGCTGATGCTGGTGGCCATCCTGCACTTCATCCGCGACGACGAGGACCCCAAGGGCATCCTCGACCGACTCGTCGCCGCGCTGCCGTCCGGCAGCTACGTGGTCGCCTCGCACGTGACCTGGGAACATCTGCCGCCCGCTGTCACCGCCGAGCTGGATGCCAACAACCGGGACGGCCGCTTCCAGGCCCGGAGCACCGAGCAGTTCGCGGCCCTCCTCAAGGGCCTGGACATCGTCGAGCCGGGCATCGTCTCCGTGGCGCACTGGCACGCCGACGACGCGCCACAGCCGCGCCCGTCCGTGCGGGACGTGTCGTTCAACGGCGCGGTCGCCCGGGTCCTCTGACGACGACGGCCGTCGCCGACGTCGGCGAGGCGGTCGCTCAGCGGGTCTTCTTCGTCGGCCGTTTGCGCGGCGGGGTCAGCAGGTCGGCTATCGCCGCGATCGCCGACGGCACGATGCGGTAGTACGCCCAGACGCCGCGCTTCTCACGCTCGATCAGACCGGCCTCGGTGAGGATCCGCAGGTGATGGCTCACGGTCGGCTGAGAGAGGTTGAGTGGCGCGGTGAGGTCGGTGACCGAGGCCTCGCCCTCCGGGGCGGCCTGGATCAGACTGAGCAGTCGCAGTCGGGCGGGATCGGCGAACGCCTTCAGCACTCCAGCGAGGCGTTCGGCGTCGGCGCGCTTGATCGGCTCGCCGGCAAGGGGCGAGATGGCAGGCATGGCGGTATTGGCAGTTCCCACGACAGTCATCGTTCCACCTACCTGAGGATTCGAGTGGCCGAACCGGACAAATCGCCGGACCGATGATGTGCTCCTCATGACACCAGCGCGTCGTGCCGGCCACACCGACGCGCTCCCCGGCACGGTCACCGTAGAGCGCGTCGGCGGGCCGTGGCCGTTTAGGCAGCCGCGAACTGCTCGCGGTGGTCGTGCGCGAACTCGGCGAGGGTCCGTGGCGGCCGGCCGGTCACCCGGGCGACGTGGTCGTTGGTGAAGTCGCCCCAGCCGGCGCCGTAGGCGACCCGGTACTCGGCGAGGACCTCCGCCGACCACTCGTCCAGGCCGGCCGCGAGGAGGCCGTCGCGCGTCTGCTCCGGGCTCTGCGGGACGTACCGCACCGGACGGCCGAGCGCCCGGCCGATGTCCTGGGCCGCCTGGTCCAGGGTGATGCTCTCCGGACCGGTGGGCGTGTAGATCATGCCCTCGTGTGGCTCCGGCGCGGCGAGGATCGCGGCCCCGACGGCGGCGATGTCCCGCGTGTCGACGACACCGACCCGCGCCGCGCCGAAGAGTCCGTGAAGTTGCTCGCCGGCCAGCGACCCGAGCAGATTCTGCATGAAGAAACTCGGTCGCAGGATCGTCCAGGGGATGCCGGACGCCTGCACCTCGGCATCGGACAGCGCGTGCAGGCGGCCGTTGCGGGTGGGCGCGTCGTGCGCGGCGCCGATCGCCGAGAGTCGGACGATGTGCCGTACGCCGGCCTGCCGCGCGGCCCAGACCGCGTTCATGCTCTTGCTCGGCGCGAGAGGACCCATCGGGGTGAGGAGCCACAGAGTGTGGACGCCCTCGAACGCCGGCGTCAGCGTCGAGGGGCGGTCCAGGTCGCCGACGACGTACTCGACGCCGTCGAGGGCGGGCGCCCGTGACGGATCCCGCACGAGCGCCCGCACCTGCTCGTTGCCGGCGAGTTCCCGCAGCACCTCCCGCGAGACGGTGCCGGTCGCTCCGGTGATCAGAATGGTCATGGTCGTCCTCCGGTTTCACGCGGACCTGGTCGGGCCGCTGGTCACCGGCGAAACGATATAGTCCAAAACTTGTACCGTCCAATGATTGGACCAAAATATGAAGCGCAGCACACGTAAGGAGCAGGACCCCGATCTCGGCGTCCTGGCCGTGCAGCTCTCCGGGCGCGTCCAGCGGGAGATCTTCACGCGCGCGGCCGCAGAGGGCTTCGACGATGTGCGACCCCGTCACGGCGCCGTGCTCGCCTACCTCGACCCGGAGGGAACGCGCCCCGGCGAGCTGGCGCGCCTGGCCGGGCGGAACAAGCAGACGATGGGCGCGATCCTCGACGAGCTGGAGCGGCTGGGCTACGTCCGACGTACGCCGGACCCGGCCGACCGTCGAGCGAAACTGATCATTCCGACCGAGCGGGGACTGCGGCTCATGGAGGCGTCCGACGGTTTCGTGGCCGTCATCGAGCGGACGCTCTCCGACGCGCTCGGCCGCGACCTGTACCAGCAGTTCAGGGCTGCGCTGCTCCGTAGCGTGGCAAGCCTTCCGCAGGGCGGCCAGGACACCGAGGGCTGAGCGCCACCGGGGGACCGAGGGCGGCGCCGACGTAGCGCGACCAGGTCGTCCCGGTCGTGGAACAGCAGATCGACCACCAGCCAGACCCCCGCCCCGTGGCGTGCCACCCCCGGGTGCGGCACCTTCTCGCCGGGGTGTGAGCTGCTGGCACGCCGGGTAGGGGACCTGCCATGGACGACCCCGACATGCTGGCCGAGCTGGGCCGGATCAGACTCGACGAGACCAGCCTCGACGAGATGCTGGGCCGGGTCGCCGAGCTGGCCCGCCGAGCCGTCACTCCGGCCCGGGAGGTGTCGGTGACCCTGCTGCGCGGCGGCGTCGGCTGGACGGCGGCGTTCACCTCGGACCTGGCCCGTGACCTCGACGACTGGCAGTACGAGCTGGACCGTGGCCCATGCCTGGACGCGTCCGCCAGTGGCGACACCCTCTCCGTGCCCGACCTGGCCTCCGAGCAGCGGTGGCCGGCGTGGGCGACCAAAGCGCACGCCGCAGGCGTGGGGAGTTCCCTGTCCATCGGGCTGCCGATCCAGGGGGCGGTCGTGGGTGCGCTCAACGTCTACGGCGGCCCGGCGAACGCCTTCGATCCGGCGGCGGTCACCGTCGCGGAGCGCTTCGCGTCGTACGCGGCGGTGGCGCTCGCCAACGCGCACCTGTACGACAACGCGACCACGCTGGCCGAGCAGATGCGACAGGCGATGCGTGGCCGGGCGGTGATCGAGCAGGCCAAGGGGATCATCATGGGGGAGCGGCGGTGCACGGCCGAGGAGGCATTCGCGCTGCTGTCGAAGGTCTCCCAGGACAGCAACCGGAAGGTCCGCGAGGTCGCGGAGTCCCTCGTCGCGAAGGCGGTTCAGGGCGACGCGGGCGGGCGGGGCCGTGGGGGCGCGGGCGGTCGATGACCCGAGGGGCTGCCCGTGCCAGGGGCGGCCCCTCGACAGTCATCCCGCCGGGTCAGCTGCCCGAGGGTTTGCGCAGCGCGTCGCGGACCCGGTCGATGATCGCCAACGCCGGTCCGGCCGCGAGGTTGCCCGTGGCTGACTGGGCGCTCGGGTGCGGTCGGGTCGGTGCCGTGGCCTGCGCGCCGCGTACGGCGGTGGCGAGGCTGCGCAGGCGGTCGGCCGGCACGTGCTGGCGCAGCAGCGGGAACTCGTAGCGCTCCTCGTAGCGGGCGTGGGTCAGCACGGCGTCGCGCAGCAGGATGATGCCGGTGTCGAAGCCGTCGGCGTCCACTCCGCCGTCGATCAACGTCTTGAGCGTCTCCTTGGCCTGACGCTCCTCGTCGAGCCGGTCGTCGACCATCGCGTCGCCGCCACCACCGGGCAGCGTCCGGGCGAGCGGGTGGACGACCTCCTCCTCGGCGGTCTCGTGGACGGCGAGGAGCTTGACCAGATCGTCGAAGGCGTCTCGCCGGGTGTCGCCGGTGCCGCCGATGACCAGCAGGAAGAGCTGCTCGACTTGGGCGTGCTGAGCGAGCAGCAGGTCGACGACGTCCTCCACGGGTCCGGGGGTGGCCGGAGTGCCGGTGTCAGGCATGGCTGCCTCCCTTGGTGCGCAACGCCTCGACCGGATGCGGTCCCTCGGTCTCGATGCGGTACTCGTCGCCGAAGCGCTCGCGGTGCATGTCGATGACCTGCTCGCTCGGCGGCTGCTGACCGTCGTGCAGTTGCTGCTGCATCCACTCGAAGCGCTCGTGGGCCTCCCGGACGTAGCCCTCACCGAGCTTGGTGAGATCGATCTGGGTGGCCAGCAGGTGCCGCAGGTAGTCCTTGTTGGGCTCGAACGTCAGCGGCTCGGGCAGGCCGGCGCTGCCGACGATCTCCTCCGGCTCCCGGCCGTCGTGCCGGCGCAGCAGGTCGGCGGCCTGTTGGAGGTGGGCCAACTCCATCTGCAGGTGCAGCTCCCAGATCGCCCTGATGCGGGGGTCGCTCTCCTGTTGGAGGAAGGAGTAGTAGACCCAGCACTCGTTGTACTCGTGCGTGAGCAGCCGCTCCCACCAGTTCTCGCCCGGGTCCAGCAGCGACTCGTAGTGGGTGACGTGCTCCTGCTCGATCAGGCTGATCTCCTGGTAGAGCTGGCGTGCGATCGGTTCCATGTACTGCGGCCCGACGTTCATGTAGTAGAACATCACCTGCTGCTCGGCCGAGAGGATCGTCAATGCGTGCAACTTCGAGCGCGGGTCGACGGAGTTGCGGTCGTACGGGGTGCGGACCTCGTCGAAGGGATGCCGGTGCTCCTGGACCGTCGGCCGGCCCGGCATGACCTCGGTCAGACCGTCGACGATCTTCTCCGCCTTGCGTCGCTCGACCATCTCGTAGAGGTTGGCGTAGCGGTACAGGTGGTCGAAGTCCTCCAGCACACCGAATTCGTACGCCTGCTTCAGGTAGGGGTCGGGTTCGTGCCGGGCCACCCAGGCGGTGAGGTCGACGGCTACCTGCTCATAGCCGAGCGTCGTCTCCAGCACGCTCGCCGCGCCCGGGAGCAGCCAGTTCACCACCCGTTGCTGCTGGCTCTCCACATACCGGACGTAGGCGAGCTGCCGGCGGACCTCCTGGTCCGGGCAGTTCCGGGCAAACTGGTGCGAGAAGTTGATCGCCTCGACCTCGATGCCGTTCATCGTGATGATCCGGCACCGGGTATAGGGGTCGACCGCCTCGGGGTCGATCGGGTCGACATTCAGCTCGCGCCAGTTGCGGAGCTGGCTGTCCAGTGGCAGACCCTTGTGATCAAGCGGGTTGAACATGCCTGTCCTTTCGGGGGAAAAAAGCCCTATCCGGCCGAACGCATCGAGAACAAACGTCCTCAGTTCGCTTCGGCTCGGCGATGACCGCGCTCACGCAGCCCTCGTCCGAGGCATGCCGGGCGAGGGACGTCGGCGGTGAGTGGGGAGGTGACCGAAGCCGTCTGGGCGTCGAGCCCCAGGTGCCGTAGCACCTTGCAGGCCGCGAGGACGCGCAGCACGAACGGAGACGGATCGTGCAGTGTCAGGCGGCCTCCGGCCGAGATGGCCAGCTCGCGGGCCCGTAGCAGTGCGCTCACCCCGTGGGCGCCGAGGAAGCGGACCTCCGACAGGTCCAGCGTGATCAGCGGCGCGGGCGTGGCACTGAGAGACTCCACCAGCTCGGTGAGCAGGTGGGCGTTGCTCATGTCGATCTCACCAGCCACCACGATCGACCTGGTCGAACCCTCGTCGCGCACAACCAGGGACAGCAGGGGTCTGGCGGGTTGGATCCACTGCGGGGAGTGGGGGTCGTACGGCTCCGGCTGAAGAACCGGACGCTGGCCTGTCACATGACACCTCCACCCAGAAACGGGGTGATCAGCCGCGAGTGACGAGTGTCGTCGCGCGGTTGACCACTGGAGGGCGCATGTCTTGACCCGAAGACGACCCTACCCCGTCACCGACAGACCCGCACATGCGCGGCTACGGGTGGGCGCACGTGTCCCGCGCGGCGCCGCCGTGCGCGCCACGCGGGACGATTCTGCGTGTCAGCCGGCGGTGCAGGAGCGGATCTGCGGCCGGGCGCTGCTGTTGCCGTTGAACATCGTGGTGAAACCGAAGGTGTTGCCGCTGCCGTTGGACCGCACGGTCATCACCGTGCCACTGCTGTCCCAGGTGGCGTTGCCGTTCCAGACGGTGGAGACCCGCTGCGGCGAGGTGAGGGCCACGACCACCGTCCAGGTGCTGCTTCCGCTGACCGTCACCGAGGTGTTGTACCGGTCGCCCCAGACGTTGGGGGTCGTCGCGGTGGCGGTGCAGGAGCCTCCGCTCGGCGGCGGAGTCGTCGCACTGGGTGGCGGGGTCGTACCGCTGGGCGGTGGGGTCGCACCGTCGGGCGCGACCGCCCGGCCGGTGGACGGCGAGATCATGCCGGGGCAGAGGTTGCGGCTGGTCAGGTTGGCCATGATCTGGCCGATGGCGTCCCGGGTGTTCTGGATGCCGTCGTGCATGAGGATGACCTGGCCGGCCTGGAGGCGACTGGCGTTCGACACGATCTGGCTGACGCTGGCGCCGTTCCAGTCCTGGGAGTCGACGTCCCAGATCACCTGCCGCATCCCGAGCGAGGAGGCGACGGACTGGAGAGTGGAGTTGGTCTCCCCGTACGGAGGTCGGAACAACTGGGGACGGGTGCCGGTCGCCGACTGGATGGCCGAACTCGTCTGGGAGAGGTCGGACTGCATCTGGGACTGACTCATCGACGTCATGTGGGCGTGGTTCCAGCTGTGGTTACCGACCCACATGCCGGCGGACACCTGTGCCTGCGCGGCAGAACTGTTGTTCTGCACGTTCTGCCCGATGTTGAACATGGTGGCCCGTACGCCGTTGGCGCGCAGCACGTTCAGCAGGGCGCTGGTGCTGCCGGTCGGGCCGTCGTCGAAGGTGAGGCCGACGTAGCCGTTGCAGGTGGCGGCGTTCGACGGAGTGGCGGTGGCCACGACGACGATCCCGCACGCTGCGGCGGCGGTTACGAGGATGGACAGCGCCGCCCGTAGTGGCCTGGACCGTACGAGCGTGCCAGCGGAGACAGTGCTCATCTGTGCCCCTTCTACCGGCCCGGGCCCGTCCCGGTGTGTAAGGACAGCACGGTCCGGACGTGTGGGTGGTGGGTGGGGAGATCGACAGCAACCTGACGGACGCCGAGTCGCATCGATCGCGGTGGATCGGAGTATTGCAGCGGGAATTCGAGGCCGTCAATAAGTTCCGGAAGTCCTCCGATAGCCCGGACGGGTGTGCGTGTGCCCGGTGTCCCCGCGCGGAGCAGTGGCGATCCACTCGCGGTGGAGGCTGCCCTGGGGGCGGTTTGCCCACCAGGCGCTGACCTGCGGGGGGCGTGATCCGGAAATTCATCGGAACTATCGGCGTCAATTCAACGGGCTGGCGAGCAGAGTCGCCGTCGACAGCCGGTTCAATCGCCTGGCCGGTGCCCCGGCCAGTGATGACGAACAGTCGGCGGGATGATTGGCCCGTCTGACCTTTCGCAAAGGTTCCGATAAACGTTGACACTGCGTCCGTGTCGTACCAATACTTTCGCCACCGACGGACCTCGATGAACGTCGATCCGGGTCGCCCGCGGCGAACCCGGTGTACCGGTCGCCGATGGCGGGGTGGCCGGTCGACGCCATCGCGTCGCACGACGTCGGTGCGCGCAGTGCTCCGCCGCCGCCGGGAGGCCCGCCCGGCCAGGTGGAGGCTGCGCTGCCGGGCCGCCCGGAGCGGCGGACCGGGCGGTCCGGCTTCGGCGCCGACAGGCGCCGGTGGCGCGGCGGTTGCTGGGCCGCCGCGCCACACCGCCGCAGCCCGCCTGCCCCAAGCCGCACCGCCGCAGCCCGCCTGCCTGCCCCACGCCACGCCACGCCACGCCGCAGCCTTCCTGCCGCACGCCGTGATGCAGCCTGCCCGCTCCTCCGCGCCGTGGTCGGTCGTGCCCCGCCGCAGCCCGCCGCGGTCGGGCAGGCCGCGCCGATCCGAGGCCTTGACGCGGTTTGTCCTCGATGGAGCGGGATCGTTTGACATGTGCCAGGAATCCATCTTTGATGGTCGATGTTGTCTTCTCGTCGGTCTGGTCGGGCGCTGGGTCGCCCGGCGTGGGGTCGGGCCGGTCGATGCCCCGACCTTGGAGGACGGATGAGAATCTTCGCGCGGGTCAGACCACGACGGCTGCTGCCGCCGGTGACCGTGGCAGTGCTGGTGGCCGTGACACTCGGGGTGCCGGCTTCCGCGGCCGGCCCGTCGACAGTCGTCAGCGCGGCGTCCGGCCGGTGTCTGGACGTGGTGGGCGGCGGCCGGACCGCCGGCACCGGTGTCAACATCTACGACTGCGGCGGGCAGGCCAACCAGGCGTGGACGTTCACCACAGCCGGTGAGCTGCGGGTCTACGACGCGACGATGTGCCTGGACGTGGTCGGTCAGGACACCACCGCCCCGGCCGCCGTACAGATCTACGGCTGTACCGGCGGGGCCAACCAGCGGTGGCGGATCAACACCGACGGAACCATCGTCGGCGTCCAGTCCGGGCTGTGCCTGGACGTGACCGGCGGCGGCACGGCCAACAGCACGACCGTCGGTCTCTGGACCTGCAACGGGCAGGCCAACCAGCGCTGGACGTCGTCGTTCGGCAGCACCGACAGCCAGGCACCCACGACGCCCGGCAACGCTCGGGTGAGCGGCCTGACCTGCAACTCGGTGACGTTCGCCTGGAACGCCTCGACGGACAACGTGGCGGTGGCCTTCTACGACATCTACCACGACGGCCAGCTCATGACCTCGGTGAGCGGCACTACCCTGTCCGCCAACCTCACCGTGGTGCCCGGCGCGACCTGGGGGCTGTACGTGAACGCGCGGGACGCCGCCGGCAACGTGTCGCAGGCCAGTTCCACCGTGACGATCACACCGCCGCAGTGTCAGGCCGACACCCTGCCGCCGAGCACGCCCACGCAGCTCACCGGCACCGCCTCGGGTACGACGGTCACGCTGCGCTGGACGGCGTCGACCGACAACGTCGGGGTTCGGGCGTACGACGTGTACCGCGGCGGTGTGAAGGTCGGCACGGTCGCCGGCACTCCTCCGGTCACCACCTTCACCGACAGCGGACTGGCGGCCAACACCACGTACCAGTACCAGGTGGCGGCCCGTGACGGTCAGGACAACGCGTCGGCGCGCAGCTCCACCGTCTCGGTGAGCACCGGGACCTCCTGCGCCAACCCGGTGTGCACCGTGCGGCAGGTGGCCACCGACACCGACGTCCCGTGGGGGCTGGCGACGTTGCCAGACGGCAGCGTCCTCTACAGCCGCCGCGACGCGCACGACATCATCCAGCTCAACCCCGCCACGGGGGCGAAGACCACCGTCGGCACGGTGCCGAACGTGCAGAGCACCGATGGTGAGGGTGGCCTGCTGGGTCTGGCGATCTCGTCGGGTTTCGCCAGTGACCGGTGGTTGTACATCATGCACACGTCGCCGAGTGACAACCGGATCGTGCGGATCAAGCTGGAGAACGGTCGGTTGACCACCTCCAGTGAGCAGATCCTGGTCAGCGGGATCCGGCGCAACAAGTTCCACAACGGTGGCCGCCTGCGGTTCGGTCCCGACGGCAAGTTGTATGCCAGTACGGGTGATGCGCAGAACGGCACGTACGCGCAGGATCGCGCGGCCCTGGAGGGCAAGGTGCTGCGGTTGAACCCGGACGGAACCGTGCCGTCGGACAACCCGTTCGGTAACTACGTGTGGAGTTACGGTCACCGCAACCCGCAGGGGTTGGCGTTCGACTCGCAGGGCCGCCTGTGGGAGCAGGAGTTCGGCAACTCCATCATGGACGAGACGAATCTGATCACCAAGGGTGGGAACTACGGGTGGCCGGCCTGTGAGGGCACCAGTGGCACCTGCGGCACGGCGGGCTATATCGCGCCGGTGCGTACGTATCCAACGGCCGAGGGCTCCTGCTCGGGTATCGCGGTGGTGCGGGACGCCCTGTATGTCGCCTGCGCTCGTGGTACGCGCCTGTACCGGGGTGTGATCAGTGGTAGCAGTCTGACGAACGTGCAGACGTACTTCAGTGGCACCTA
>NZ_JBEXIL010000050.1:0-43710 GCF_040608555.1 Micromonospora sp. NPDC005172 | reverse complement strand
CGGTGCGGTTCGGTGTGCCGTCGGCGCGGGGGCGGGGGCGGGGCGGGGTGGGGTGGGGTGGGGTGGGGGGTCAGGCTTGCTTTATGAGGCCGCGGACGTAGGCGGCCTGGCCGGCGTGTTGCGTGTCGTCGTCGGCGATGCTGACCAGCCGCACGCCGAGGGTGACCGGCGGGTCCCACGACTCGTCGACGACGCGGTCCAGGTCCGCCGGACGCAGCCCGGCGAGAAACGATCCGGTACGCGCCGAGACCGTGCCGTAGTAGTCGATCAGCGCCTGCGCGCTCTCCGGCCGTACTCCCGCGACCTGCTCGGGCGTGTGACCGTAACCGGTGTCGTGCGGGTCGGCGACCAGCCCGAACCGGCCCGCCCAGTCGCCACTCATCCAGATCTGCTCGGCGTCGAGCAGGTCGGCGACGTGATGGTCCTGAACGCGGGTCAGGTGCCAGACCAGCCAGCCGACCGAGTTGGCGCCCTCGGCTGGCGCCCAGCGCAACTGCTCGGGCGTGAGGCCGTCGACCGCCCCGCGGACGAGGTCGGGCAGCCGGTCGTACGTCTCGGTCAGCAGGTCACTCACGTCCACGGGTACGCCTCCTGGTCGGTATTGGATCACCGTACCGCCGGGCACCGACGACCCGATCCTGCCCCGCTACGGTGATCACGTGGTCGCGGCGCTGGAGTTGTACCTGGACCCGGACGCCACCCGGCGCATCCGGGTGCTGTGGGACGCCCTGGAGGCCGAGGGTGTGCAGAGCATGCGCTCGCTGTTGGAGCAGCGGCACCGCCCGCACGTGTCGCTCGCGGTGGCGCCCCGCTTCGACCCCGACCAGGTCGCCGAGGCGCTGCGCGGCACGGTCGTGGCGGCTCCGCTGCGACTCGACTTCCAGCACGCCGGGCAGTTCGTCGGGCGGGTGCTGTGGCTCGGCCCGACGCCGACGGCGGAGCTGCTGGCACATCACCGGCTGGTGCACGGCCGACTCGCCGCCGCAGGTGTCGGGCTGGTCGAGCACTACCAGCCGGGGCGCTGGGTGCCGCACTGCACACTGTCGATGCGCGTACCGAACACGCTGATGGCCGCTGCGATCCGCCGCTGCCTGGAGGTGCTGCCGGTGGCGGCGACAGTGGTCGGCGCGGCGCTCACGGACCACGCCCGCGGCATCGCCCACCCGCTGCCCTGAGCGGCCCGACCGCGAGGCGGGCCGTTTCGTTTGTCCGGTTTGGCGGGCGTGAGTCGGGAAACCGAAAACAAGGGGTGCGAACGCGGTGTGACGTGGGATGGTTCGACGTGGATGCCGTACCGGTGGTGACCCGTGAGCGGGCCGCCCGGCCGGGGGCGCGGACGCACACCGCGCCGCCCGCGACGGCTTCGACGAGGAGAGGCAGGGCCCATGCAGGCTCAGCGCAGGCCACCGCGTAACGAGCGGAGCCAGACCACGCACGACCGTACCGGCGGCGGCATGACCGGCGCCGCCACCCCGCTGACCATCTGGGCCGCCGCCGTACTGCTTGGGCGCATCGGCGCCGGCGACGACGACGTCGAGGACGAGCGGCACATCCTGCGCGGCATCGAGTGAGCCGCGGCGTCGCGGGAGCGTCGTTCAGAGCCAGCCGCGGCGCTTGAAGACCAGGTAGAGGGTTCCGCACACCAGCACCATGAGCAGCAGCGCGAACAGGTAGCCGAAACGCCAGTTCAACTCGGGCATGTGGACGAAGTTCATGCCGTACACCGTGCCGATCAGTGTGGGGGCGAACAGGATCGCGGCCCACGAGGAGACCTTCTTCAGCTCCTCGTTCTGCGCGTAGCTGGCCGCCGTGAGGCTGCGCATCTCCTCGTTCTGCTGCTGCGAGACAAGTGTCGCGTTGACGGTGAGGATGTTCTGCAGCAGGTGCCGGAACCCGTCGACCCGCTCCACCACCTGGGTGAGGTGGTCGGTGACGTCCCGCAGGTAGCGGCGCAGTTCCTCGTCGGTGCCGTAGTTGCCGGCTCCCGCCGCCAACGCGTCGAGGATGCCGAGTAGCGGACGGGCGGCCCGCTGGAACTCGATGACCTCCCGGCTGAGACCGTAGATGCGCCGGCTCGCGTTCGGGTCACCCCCGAAGACCTGGGTCTCGATCTCGTCGATGTCGTTCTCCAACCCGGCGACCACCGGCGCGTACCCGTCGACGACCTGATCCAGGATCGCGTACAGCACCGCCTCGGGGCCTCGGGCGAGCATCGCGGAATCGGCTTCCATGCGGCGTCGTACCGCGGCCAGGTCGGGGGCCTCCCCGTGCCGGACCGTGACCACGAAGCCGGGGCCGATGAACAGGTGCAGCTCGGAGAACTCGACCTCCTCCCGCAGGTCGTCGTAGCGGGCGGCGCGCAGCACCACGAAGAGCGTGTGTCCGTACCGTTCCAGCTTGGGCCGCTGGTGGGCGTTGATCGCGTCCTCCACCGCCAGGTCGTGCAGGCGGAACTCGCGCGCCAGCGACGAGATCTGGTCGATGTCGGGCCGGTACAACCCGATCCAGGCCATCGCGTCGTCCTGCGCCTGGAGACAGGAGTACGTCTCGGCGAGGCCGGCCGGCGAGGCGTACCGGTGTCCCCGGATGTAGACGGCGCTGTCCACCAGCCCTCCGGCGGACGAGCTTCCCGGTTGCGGCGGCGTCACGGCCCCGACCCGGGTCTCGTGCTCGTCGAGCTGGCGGCCGAAGCCGTCGCCTCGGCGGAAGCGGCGGCCACCGACCACGAGCCCGCCCCCTCCCGGCGCTGCCCGGCCCGGGGTTGGGGACGGGGGCGCTGCTTCCCCCGTGCTCCCAGCCCGAAACCCTCGGCGCGCCGCCGGGGCCGGTACTCGCGGCGGGCGGGTTCCGCGCACCGCCGGACGGACGTCGACCGGACGGCGGATACTCGCGGTGACCATGGGCGGGACGGGGGTGACGCCGGTGGAGGTGGACAGGCGTGCCGGCCGGCGGACCGACCGGGTACGGCGCTGGCTGCTCGCCGACGAGTCGCAGCAGCCCGTGCCGCAGGGCCTGCACGTGCGACCACGGGAGGAGCGGCACCACCCGTGGTGGAAGGTGATGTGCCTGACCGGCGTCGACTACTTCTCGACGCTGGGCTACCAGCCGGGCATCGCGGCGCTGGCGGCCGGGGCGCTCTCGCCGGTGGCGACGCTGGTGCTGGTGCTGGTCACCGTGCTGGGCGCGCTGCCGGTCTACCGTCGGGTGGCGGTGGAGAGCCCGCACGGTGAGGGCTCGATCGCGATGCTCGTACGCCTGCTCAGCTACTGGCCGGGCAAGCTGTTCGTGCTGGTGCTGCTGGGCTTCGCGGCCACCGACTTCATCATCACCATCACCCTGTCCGCGGCCGACGCGACCGCCCACATCGACGAGAACCCGTTCCTGCCCGGCGGGCTCAAGGGTCACGAGGTCGTGCTCACGCTGCTGCTCGTGGCCCTGCTCGGCGCGGTGTTCCTCAAGGGGTTCGGCGAGGCCATCGGGATCGCCGTCGTCCTCGTCGCGGTCTACCTGTCGCTGAACGCGGTGGTGATCGCCGACGCGCTGTGGCGGGTGGTGAACCACCCCAGCGCGGTCGGGGACTGGAGCACCGCGCTGCGCACCGGGCACGGCGACCCGCTGATGGTCGTCGCGCTGTCCCTGCTGGTGTTCCCGAAGCTGGCGCTGGGCCTGTCCGGCTTCGAGACCGGGGTGGCGGTGATGCCGCACATCCGGGGGGACCGCCAGGACTCGGAGGATCGGCCGCTGGGCCGCATCCGGGGCGCGCGGCGGTTGCTCACCACCGCCGCCGCGACGATGAGCGTCTTCCTGATCACCAGCAGCGTCACTACCACCGTGCTGATCCCGCCCGAGGCGTTCCGGCCGGGCGGGGCCGCCAACGGCCGGGCGTTGGCCTACCTGGCCCACCAGCACCTCGGAGGGGTGTTCGGCACGGTCTACGACCTCTCCACCATCGGAATCCTCTGGTTCGCGGGGGCGTCCGCGATGGCCGGGCTGCTCAACCTCGTACCCCGGTATCTGCCCCGCTACGGCATGGCGCCGACGTGGGCCCGCGCGGTCCGGCCGCTGGTGCTGGTGTTCACCGGGGTGGCGTTCCTGATCACGGTCGTCTTCTCCGCCAGCGTCGACGCGCAGGGCGGCGCGTACGCGACCGGGGTCCTGGTGTTGATCACCTCGGCGGCGACGGCCGTGACGCTCGCGGCGCGGCGGCGGCGTCAGCGCGGTCGCGCGGTCGCGTTCGGGGTCATCGCCGTGGTGTTCGTCTACACCACCGTGGCGAACGTGGTGCAGCGTCCCGACGGTGTGAAGATCGCCGCCTGTTTCATCGGCGCGATGATCGTGGTGTCGGCGCTGTCACGCGTGCTGCGGGCGTTCGAGCTGCGGGTCGACCACGTCGAGCTCGACGAGGTGGCGACCGGCATGATCGACGAGCGCGCCGGACGTCGCATCCGCCTGATCGCGCACGAGCCGGAGCGCCGCGACCTGACGGAGTACCGCGACAAGCTGGCCCAGACCATGGCGGACAACGACTTCCCCGACGACAGCGACGTGATCTTCGTCGAGGTCCGGGTCACCGATCCGTCGGACTTCGAGACCGGATTGCTGGTGCGTGGCAGCGTGGCGCACGACCGCTTCCCGGTGCTCAGCCTGGCCAGTTCCTCGGTGCCCAACGCGCTGGCCGCGCTGCTGCTGGAGATCCGCGACCGCAGCGCGCGACGCCCGCACATCTACTTCGAGTGGACCGAGGGCGGCCCGGCCCGCAACGTGCTGCGCTACCTGGCGTTCGGGCAGGGCGAGATCGCCTCGGTCACCCGGGAGATCCTGCGCCGCCAGGAGCCGGACCAGACGCGCCGGCCGCACGTGCACGCAGGTTGACCTGCTCGTCGGGCGCAGGCCAGGGCTGGTGAGCGTGGTCATATCGGCTGGACGACCGACCGGTGGCTGCTGCTAGCCTCGGCGCAGGTCATGAGCGCCAGCGACAAGCCCCGGCTCGCTGGCCGGCAACCCTCCTCCGCGGTGGGGTGCCCCGGGTGAAGACCAGGCACCGGCAGGACGTCGGTGCAAGCGTGGCCTGGCACCCAGGTCAGCACCAAGACCCGGGAGACCTCATGCACATCCTCAGCCTCACGCCACCGGCCGTCCGGCGCATGCCGGCCCTGACCCGGCGTCGGCACGTGGACCTGATGCGAATGCGCAGCGCGGCGTGTACCGCCGCCTGAAGCGCTAACCCCTCCCCTCTCGCCCGCCTCCCGGGCACCCACCCATCCGCGCGACCCCTCGCGTCGATCATGAAGTTGTTGCCCGTCCGACCGGCGTGTCGGGGCAACAACTTCATGATCGACGGGGTCGACCTGTTCTTTTGGAGATGACTGTGCGTTTTCTTGGTCGATTTGTTGTTGTTGGCGCGGTTCTTGTTGCTGGTGGGTTGAGTGGCTGCGGGGGTGGGGGTGGTGGCTCGGCGGCGGGTAGTGGTGGCAGCAACCCGTACGGTCTGGCGCAGCCGGGTGTGCTGCGGGCCGGCACGCTGACCGACGCGCCGCCCAACGTGTACCTCAAGGACGGTAAGTTCACCGGCTTCGACAACGACCTGCTGACCGCCGTGGCCGGCAAGCTCGGCCTGCGGGTCGAGTTCGTCGGTACCGACTTCTCCGCGCTGCTGTCCCAGGTCAACAACCACAAGTTCGACGTCGGCAGCTCCTCGATCACCATCACCGAGGCGCGCAAGAAAACCGTCGACTTCGGCAACGGGTACGACTTCGGCTACTTCGGCCTGGACGTCCCGGCCGGTTCACCGATCACCGGGTTCGACCAGCTCGCCGGCAAGCGGGTCGTGGTGGTGCAGGGCACGGTCCAGGACGACTACGCCACCGGCAAGCAGCTCGACCCGGTGCGTGTACCGGACTACAACGGCGCGATCAACCAGCTCAAGGCGGGCACCGCCGACGCCTGGATCGCACCGGCCGAGATCGGCGAGAAGTCGGCCGCCGACAGCAACGGCAAGATCACTGTGGCGGCCAAGGAGCTCAGCCCCGCCCCGACCGCGTACGCCGTCGCCAAGGATGGCGACAAGCTGCGCGAGGCGCTGAACAAGGGCCTCGACGAGGTGATCGCCGACGGCACGTGGAGCCGGTTGCAGGCCCAGTACTACCCGGGGCGACCGATCCCGGCCGACTTCACCCCGGGCAGCGGCAAGGCGGCGGCCCCGGCCACGCCGTCCGGGTCGGCGCAGCCGTCCGCCTCGACGGCGTCCTGAGCGACAAGCGGTGACGAGCGAGCGGGACGGTAGGAGAGGCGAACGATGGATCCGTTGAGCACCCTGTGGGAGACGTTCTTCGACGCCGACGCGATGCGCGAGGCGCTGCCCGAGATGCTGACCGTCGGGCTGCCCAACACCCTGATCCTGGCCGTCTCCGCCGCCCTGCTCGGCACGGTGCTGGGTCTGCTGCTGGCCGTGGCCGGCATCTCCCGTAGTCGGTGGCTGCGCTGGCCCGCGCGGGTCTACACCGACGTGTTCCGGGGGCTGCCGGCCGCGGCGACGATCCTGCTGATCGGCGTCGGGCTGGCCCCGCTGGGCATGCAGGTCTGGGGACCGGAACCGTACCCGCTGGGCATCCTCGCGCTGTCACTGATCGCCGCCGCGTACATCGGGGAGATTTTCCGCTCCGGCATCCAGTCGGTGGAGGCAGCGCAGTTGGAGGGCGCGCGGGCGCTCGGCTTCTCCTGGGCCGACGCGATGCGGCTGGTGATCATCCCGCAGGGCATCCGGCGGGTGCTGCCCGCCTGGGTCAACCAGCTCATCGCGCTGATCAAGGACTCCAGCCTGGTGTACTTCCTCGGTCTGGTGGCCAGCCAGCGGGAGTTGTTCCGCATCGGGCAGGACTACGCGGCCACCACCGGCAACGAGTCCGCGCTGCTGCTGGCGGGTCTGTTCTACCTGGCGTTGACCGTCCCGCTGACGCACGTCGTCAACGCGATCGACCGGCGGTTGCGCCACGGCCGGCCCACCACCGCACCCGCGGACGACGAGGACGAGGACGACCCAGAGCTGACTGGCATCCAGGAAGGAGACCGGCGATGACCACCACCGCGACCACCACCTCGGTCAGCGTCGACGCGCGTGACGTCCACCTGGCCTTCGGGTCGAATCGCGTGCTGCGCGGCGTCGACCTCAGCGTGCCGCGCGGCGCGACGGCCTGCGTGATCGGCCCGTCCGGTTCGGGCAAGTCCACTCTGCTGCGTACGCTCAACCGACTGATCGAGCCGGACCGGGGCGACGTCCTGCTGGACGGGCGCAGCGTGCTGCGCGACGACCCGGACGCGCTGCGCCAGCGGGTGGGCATGGTGTTCCAGCAGTTCAACCTCTTCCCGCACATGAGCGTGCTGCGCAACGTCACATTGGCGCTGCGTCGGCTCCGCAAACTCGGCGAGGACGAGGCTGTCCAGGTCGCCCGCGCGCAGTTGGAGCTGGTGGGGCTCGCCGGTAAGGCCGACGCCCGGCCCTCGCAGCTCTCCGGTGGTCAGCAGCAGCGGGTGGCGATCGCCCGGGCGTTGGCGCTGCGACCCGAGGTGATGCTCTTCGACGAAGCCACCTCGGCACTCGACCCGGAGCTGGTCAAGGGGGTCCTCGGGGTGATGGCCGACCTGTCCGCCGCCGGGATGACCATGGTGGTGGTCACGCACGAGATGGGCTTCGCCCGGCAGGTCGCCGACACCGTCGCCTTCATGGACCGGGGTGTCGTGCTGGAGGCCGGCCCGCCGGAGCAGATCTTCGAGGGAGCCGAGCATCCCCGGCTGCGTCGCTTCCTCGCCCAGGTGCTCTGAGCCCGTCGCCCAGGTGGCCGGCGGCGCTCAGCCGGCCTGGTGGCGCAGGTGTGCGGCGAACGCCTTCAGATCACCGAGCAGCTCCAGGATGGCGTTGCGGTAGGCGACCGACGCCCAGAGGTGCAGCTCCTCGTCGTCCAGTCCGCCGAACGCGAGCGACAGCGCCTTGCGTCGACGCCGGTCGAGCACCTTGTGCGGGCGGGCCAGGAGGTCGCCCTCGCGCCGCAACGCCTGGAGGTAGGCGGCCACCGCCTCCTGATAGTGCCGCCCGGCGACCCTCTCCAGCAGGGTGAACTCGAAGACGTTCAACGCCGCCTCGGAATCCCAGTAGGCGCTGTCGCGCACCGGCGCGCTCGCCACGTGCCGGCCCATGGCGTGGCGGGCCTCGTAGAGCAGCAGCACGCCCCGGCCGGTGGTGCTCAGCGGTCGGCGGGGTGCCGGCAGCCGCAGCGTCCGCACCGGCGCGGCCGCGGTCAGGTCCACCGCGCTGGCGTACGTCGGCATGCGCTGCGTCGCCGACGCCGACTCGGGCAGCAGGCAGGCCCGCTCCTGATACGGCACCGGACCCCGGCCGGGAGGCAGGGCGCGTACCGTCGCGTCGTGCAGCTCGCTGAGCGGCCGGTCGTCCGGGGCGCGGCCCGGTGGCAGCGTGAGCACGAGACCGTTGGCGCCGGGCACCGGCACGCCCAACACGCAGGAGTTGCGCAGGAACGCCCAGGTCGCCGCCGCCTCGCGAATGCCGCTCGCCACAGCCTGGGCGTCGGCGCGCCAGTCCTGGGCGATCCGTAGCCGTTGCGCCAGGTCGGCGGTCGCCGCGCCGTCGTGCGGATACAGCTCCCGAACGGCCCGGGGCAGCGACCCGGGGCGCAGCGCCAGCGGGTCGCCGGTGGGCGGGGGCGCGGCGTGCCTGGAGCAGTCGGCGTCGGAGTGCGGGTCACCGTCGACCGCGTGGCAGTCGCCCAACCAGCTCGCGCCGGGAGGACCGGCCGGACGGGCGAACGCCAGGTGAGGCAACCGGCCGGTACGCAGGACCGTCTCGTACTGCGGTCGGGCTCGCCCGGCACGCAGCACGTCCAGCGGCAGCACGGGTGCCAGCGTCACCACGGCGGTGAGGACGACGCAGTGCGGGCAGGCGTCGCGTACCCGGTAGCGACGGAGGTGGTCCAGACCGGGCTGCTCCCACTGGACACCGATGACGGCGTCGTCCTGCGCCATCAGATAGAGGAACTCGGTGGCGACACGCTCACGGGTGACCGAGGCCAGTTCGTCGAGGAACTGCCGTTCGGTGACCACCCTCGGGTCGGCCGCGCTCGCACCGGTGGCCATGGGCACCCCCTCACCGACCGAGCACATCGACGAACGCCGAAACGAGCTCCACCGTACCCGTCGACGACCTGGCCGAGCGCCCCGTTCCTGCGTGCGGCGGTGTCACGAATGCGTCAGGCCGGGAGCTGCCGCCGCTCAGTCGTTGGGTCCGCGCCCCAGCAGCCGGATCTCCTCGTTGTCCAGCGCCGACTGAAGCTCCTGGAGTACCAGGTCGTCGATCTCCCGGTTGTCGCGCAGCCGGGTCAGCTCCTGTCGCTTGTGGGCGAGGACGGCGAGACGCAGCCGGCGTTCCAGCCGACGTTCCTCGGCGGTTCGGCCGCCGGTCTCGTTGAGGTCCTCCAGGTGCCGCTGGTATTCGGCCCGCAGACGGTGGACGGACTCGTCCTCGGCGCCGACCTCGGCGGCGACCTGGGGCAGGGCGTCCAGGCCGGCCTGGGTCGCGCGTCGGCGGGCGTGTCGGGCCTCGTCGACGCGCTCGGGGTCGCCGGACAGCCCCGCCCAGCGCACCACCAGCGGCAGCGTGGTGCCCTGCACCAGCATGATCAGGACGATCACCAGCGCGGTGACGAAGATGATCAGATCTCGCTCGACCACCGGCCGCCCGGCGACCGTCATCGTCGGGACGGCCAGCGCGGCGGCGAGTGAGACGGCGCCCCGGAACCCGGACCAGCCCGCGACCGTGCCGACCCGCCAACTCGACGTGCCGCCCTCCTGCTCCGCCATCCGACGACGTCGTAGCCTCGCCGACTGCGCCGTGAGGTAGACGAAGCCGAGCCGGGTGACCACCACGGCGAGCGTGACCGCGAGCACGATCAGCACGGCCCGCGGCGGCGAGGTGCTGACGATGCCGCGCACCGCCCGGGGGATCTGCGTGCCGAGCAGCACGAACAGCCCACCGTTGATCAGGAACGTGGACAGGTCCCAGAACGCGTACGCCAGCACCCGCGACCGGGCGCGGATCACCCGTGGGCCGGCGTACGCGAGGACCAGACCGGCGACCACGACCGCCAGCACACCGCTGGCGTGCACCGCGCTGGCGAGCAGGAAGGCGCCGAACGGGGTCAGGACGCTCAGCGCGCCCTCGCGCAGCGGATCGTCGAGCCGCTTGCGGATCAACACCACGATGACGCCCACCAGCAGACCGGCGACCAGGCCGCCGAGGCTGGCCCCGACGAACTCCTCGCCGATGCCCAGCGCCCCCGGCTCCGCGCTCTGGGTGAGCAGGCCCACGGTCACCGCGAAGACCACCAGGGCGGTTCCGTCGTTGATCAGGCTCTCGGCGTGCAGGGTGGTGAGGAGCTTGCGGGGCAGCCGTTTGGCCAGACCGGTCACCGCGGCGGCGTCGGTCGGCGCGAGGACCGCGCCGAGCACCCAGGCGGCGGCGGGGTTCACGCCGAACGCCTGGGCGGTCAGGGAGACGGTGATCATGGTGAGGACCACGAGCACCACGGCGAGCAGCCCGATCACCGGCAGGTTCGCCCGGATCTCCCGCAGGCTGATGGTGAGGCTCTCCCGGTAGAGGATCGCCGGCAGGAAGATCAGCAGCACCAGGTCCGGTTCCAGGACCACGTCCGACAGCGGCGGCGCGAGCCCGAGCAGCACCCCGAATGCGATGAGCAGCACCGGCGGCGCGACCCGGTAGCGGCCGCCGAGGGTGGTGCCGATCAGGACGGTGACGCCCAGCACCACGATCAGCACGAGCCCCTGCACGGCGTACCCCCTCGATCCCGGCCGACGGCGGAGGCCGGCGGTTCCATCTGACCGCACACCGGTGGCCGGTTCCACAGGAACGGACAAGTCCCCTGCCGGCCGAGCGCGGTAGCGCTCAGGTCGCGTCGGCGGCGCGGACGCGCGCGGTGAGCAGGCGGGCGGTCCGGCGATGCCGGGCCGCCTCCTCGTCGTCGCCCAGCGCGGCGGCGAGGTCGGCAAGGTGCCCGGCGACCGGGCCGGCGGTGAGCACCCCGCTGCCGGCGGCCAGTTCGGCGGCGGCCGGCCGGAGCGCGGCGGCGACGCGCCGGATGGTGGGAAGGTCACCCACGGCGAGTGCCGCCCGGGCGACCAGGCACAGTCGCACCTCCCGCAGCAGGTCGTGCGGCCCGTCCGGGAGGGCCCGCAGCGCCGCCGTGGCGGCGGTGCGGTCGCCGCAGTGGGCGAGCAGCAGCGGTCGGACCCACGGCTCGTGCGGACCCCAGTCCAGACCGGCCCAGTCCTCGCCGCCGAGACCGTCGACGGGCCGCCCGTCGGCGGGCACCAACCGGTCACCCGCCGGAAGCGTCGCGGGGTCGCCGACGGTCTCCGCCAGGCGCAGGCCGAGCAGGGCGAGCGGCAGCAGCCCCTGGGCCAGGCCCGGCATGCCGTCGGTCGGCAGCCGCTGGGCGGCACTCCGGTACGCGGTCGCCGCCGCGTGCCGGTCACCGACCCACGCCTGACGTAGCGCGGCGTACCAGCCGGTGAAGACACCGACCAGCGGCAGCTCGTACCGCTGCGCGAGGCGGTCGGCGGCCCGCGCGTGCTCGTCCGCGCCGCTCCGGTCGGCGCGCGCGCAGCACGCTTGGAGCAGGATGAGGTGACCCAGCACCTCGAAGGTCACCAGTTGTCCCCCGGCGGCGAGGTCGACCAGCTCGACGCCGATCCGGGCCCGGGCCTCGGCCAGCCCGACCCGGTCGAAGGCGTGCATGAAGCGCGCGTTGAGCGCGAAGGCCAGCAGCCCGGGGTCGGCGAGGGTCCGGGCGATCCGCTCGGCCTCGGCGGCGGCCCGGCGGCCACGGTCACCGGTGGCGCCCCGCAGTTCCAGCGCGAGGGTGCTCAGCAGCCGACTGCGCTGCGCCGAGCCGGCCGGGCCGAGGCCGGTCAGGGCACGGTCGGCGGCGCGGACGATCCGCTCGGAGAGCTGGTCGTCGTCGTTGCGGGTCCAGATCGCGGGTACGTCGAACCCGGCCAGCACCTGCGCGGTCAGCCGGGGGTCACCGACCGTCTCGGCGTCGGCGATCGCCTCGGCGCGGTAGCGGCGCGCCTCGGCCAACCGACCCGTCACCGCCAGGCCGCGCCCGAGGCCGAGCAGAGCGCTCAACCGATCGCGCCGCTCGGTCCCCCCGGCCCGGTCGTACGCCTCGACGACCTGCGCCCACAGCCGGGTGGCCTCGTGCGGGTTGCCGTCGCGTTCGGCCTGTTCGGCGGCGGTACGGGCGTAACCGGCGGCCCGTTGGGCGGCGGCCGGCCCGCCGGCGGACAGCAGGTGGTGGGCGAGCGCGGCGGGGTCGACGGGCCGGTGCCTCTGCAACGCCTCGGCCACGGAGGCGTGCCAGGCAGCGCGGCGCGACGCGGACAGGTCGGCGTACAGCGTGTCGCGGACCAGGATGTGGGTGAACCGTAGCCGCCCGTCGGGTGCCCGCTCGGTCAGGAAACCGGCCTGCAACGCGCGGTCCACGGCGTCCAGCAGCACCGCCGGGTCCTCGGTCAGCGCGCCGAGCACGGCGGGGTCGACGTCCCGGCCGAGCACCGCCGCCTGCCGCAGCACGGTACGGGTCGGGGCGGGTAGCTGCGCGAGGCGGTGCCGGATGACGTCGCGCACCCCGGGCGGCACCGCCTCCAGCGCCGCGCCGCCCTCGTCGGCGTACAGCTGGGCCAGCTCCCGGACGAAGAACGGGTTACCCCCGCTGCGGTGGTGGATCAGCGCGACGGTGGTCGGGGGCAGCTCCGTGCCGGCGACGGCGCGGGCCAGCTCGCCGGTCTCCTCCGCGGACAGGCCGCCCAGGTACTCCCGCGTCGGTTCGAGCACGGCGGCACGGGCCAGGGCGGCGGTCAACGCCTCGGTGATCTCGGTGGCCCGGTACGTGCCCAGGACCAGCACCGGTCCGGTGGCGGGCTGCGGTCCGGTGAGCAGGGCGGTGAGCAGGTCCAACGTGTCACCGTCGGCACGGTGCAGATCGTCCAGGACCAGCAGCACCGGGCTACGGTCGGCGGCGGCGGAGAGCACCGAGGCCACCGCACGGTGCCGACGGAAGCGGGCCACGGCGGGGTCACCGGGGCCGTCGGTGACGGCGGGGTCACCGGGGCCGTCGGTGACGGCCGCTTTGCCGTCCGACGGCGCGCCGGCCAGCGAGGACGTCCCGCCCGAGCCGGTGAGCGCCTCGGTGATCTGGGTCCACGGCCAGGCCGCCGGGGCGCCCTCGTACTCGGGGCTGCGGCCCCACGCCGTGGTCCAGCCCTCGGCGGCGAGCTGTCGGGTCAGCGCCTCGGCCAGGGCCGTCTTGCCGGCGCCCGGGTCACCGCTGAGCAGGACGAGGGTGGGCTGCCCGGAACGGGTGGCGGCGTGGGCGGCGCGCCGCAGCCGCTCCCGCTCGGCGTCCCGCCCGACGAACGGCCGCCGCGACGCCGGCCCGCCGTCGGGTCCGGCTCCGGTCTGGGCCGCAACGGCCACCGTGGGGAGGTCGGTGAGGTGTGCGGCCTGCGCGAGGATGTCGGCCTCCAGGCGGCGCAGCTCGGGGCCCGGGTCCACCCCCAGCTCCGCCACCAGGACGTCGCGGGCCTCGCGGAGGGCCGCCAGCGCCTCGCCCTGTCGGCCGGCGCGGTAGCGGGCCAGCGCGAGCAGCCGCCAGGCGTCCTCCCGCAGCGGGTGGCCGGCGAGATGGCCGGGCAGGTCGGCGGCGGCCTCGTCCGGCCGACCCAGCGCGAGCAGCGCCTCGGCCCGCCGTTCGACGGCGAGCATGCGCAGCTCGTCCAGCCGGTTGACCTCCGCGACGGCCCAGCCCTCGCCCACGCAGTCCGCGTAGGCGGGCCCACGCCAGAGCCCGAGCGCCGCATCCAGCGCCGCAAGGGCCGGCGCGGGCAGGTCCGCCGCGAGGTGCCGCCCGGCCTCAGTGACGGCCGCCTCGAAGCGGTCGGCATCCACCGCGTCGGGAGCGGCCCGCAGCGCGTACCCCGATGGTTCGGTGACCAGGAGGCGGGATGGCTGCCGGGACGGCCGGTCGGGCTCCAACGCCCGGCGCAGGTCGCCGACGAACGTGCGGATCGCGCCCAGCGCCCGCTCCGGTGGGACCTCCCACAGGTCGTCGACGAGGCGTTCCACCGGCACCACCCGGCCCCGGGCGATCAACAACCGGGCCAGCACGAGTCGCTGCCGGTGCCCCCGCAGTGGGACCGGAACCGTCCCGGCGGTGGCGGTCACCGGTCCGAGCACGCCGAACGTCACCGCCACCGGTGGGCTCGGCTGCCTGGTCATGGCACCAATCTACGGACGGCGAACGGGCGACGACGCCGGCCCCGAGCCGCGGGGCCCGGAGCCGGCGTCGTCCGCGTCGGCCTACTTCGCCGCGGGTGAGGCGTACCCGACGACGGACGATTCCCAGTTGTTGTGCTGCGGGTGGGTCACGCCGTCCGACTGGTTGCCGCCGACCACGTAGTGGTTGCCGTCCGTGCTGGTGTCGACGTACGACGTGACGATGGCGACGTGGTCGTAGGTGCCGTTGCCGTCCCAGTCGTAGACCGCCGCGTCGCCCTGGCGCGGGACGTAGCCGCTGCCGCGCCCGTGCCAGGTGCCGTTGTTGATGCCGTACGTGCGGAAGCTGCCCGCCGCCGCGGTGAGGCCGGTGTACTTCGCGCCGCCCCAGTAGAAGGCGAACTTCGCGAAGTCCGCGCACCAGGGCCGCTTGCGCCACGCCACCGGCCCCCAGGCCTTGGTGCCGTCGCGGTACATGTAGCCGTCGGTGGTCTTGCCGCACTTCGCGTACGTGGAGGCGGTGCCGTCGTAGCGGTCGTTCGCCGGGTCGGCCCAGAAACCGCTGTAGAAGTTGCAGTCCTCGGTAGACGTCTCGGACAGCCGTGCCTGGACGTCGGTGTTGGTGGAGGTGTACTGCTCCCAGGCGATGTTGCCGACGTCGATGCCGAGCTGCGTGTCGCCCGCGGCGTACGCGGGGCTGGCCACGCCGAGCGCCGACGCCGCGAGCGCCACCGCTGCGACCAGCGCCATCCGGATCAGTTTCATCGGTTCTCCCACTTTCTGACTGACGGGTGTGGACGTCAGAAAGCGTCGGCGTACGGGCTTGGGCGCATCTTGAACGAGTCTTGACACCGACGCTCGACGACCCGTGGGGAGACGGTCAGGCTTCGAGGTCGCGCAACGTGCCGGCCACCGTATCGGCGTTCGGATGGTCGAGTTCGCGAAGGATGGTCACCGCCTGCCGCAGGAAGTCCCGCGCCAGGTCCGCCTCGCCGGCGGCGGAGTGGCTCGCACCCAGATGGGTGAGGATCTCCGCCTCGTTGTACCGGTCCCGGAAGTTGCGGACCAGCTTGAGAGCCCGCTGATAGCAGGCGTTGGCCTCCGCGTACCGGCCCAGGTGGTGGTACACGTAGCCCAGGCTGTCCCAGGAGCCCGCCTCCGCATGCTGGTCGCCGACCTCCTGGTCGAGTTCGACCGCCCGCTCGCAGTACGCCAGTGCCGCCCGATGGTCACCGAGCTGTGTGTGCAGCCAACCGACGTTGTTGACGGCCAGCGCCTCCCCGGCCCGGTGTCCGGCGTCGCGGTAGAGCTCAAGGGCCAGTTCGTTGTGCCGGAGCGCGTCGGACCACCGGTCCTGCTGGTTGTGTGCCCAGCCGAGCCCACGGTGGGTGTGCGCCTGGCTGACCGGGTCGCCCAGCTCCTCGAACAGCGCGAGAGCCGCCTGGTAGTGCCGATGTGCCTCGTCGAGCTCCCCGAGCTGTGTGTGGGCCACCCCGAGACTGCGGTGGGAGCACGCCTGCCAACGCCGCTCGCCCAGCCGGCGGGCTGCACGCAACGCCGTGAGCTGTGTCGTCGTCCAGTCGCGCCAGTGCCCCTGCTCGTCGAGGTGACTCTCCAAGGTCCAGGCCAACTGCCAGGTGTACGCGTCGAGCCCGTCCCGCGCCGCCCGGTTCAGAACGCCGAGCAGCACCGCGTGCTCGGTCTGGAACCAGGCCAGCGCCTGCGCCTGGTCCGCTACCGGGTCGAGGATGAGCTCGGACGACGCCGGCGGGAGCGTGATCGGCTCGCGTGCCGGGTCGAGCAGACACGCTGCCGCGTGCGCGGTGTGCAGGTAGTGGTCGAACATGCGACGCAGGGCGGCCTGCCGGGTGTCCGGGAGGTCGCTCTCGATCTGCTCGGCCGCGTACAGGCGTACCAGGTCGTGCAGGCGGTAGCGCGTCGACGACTGCTGGTGGACCAGGTGCGCCTCGTACAGTTCGTGCAGCAACGGCCGGGTCTGCTGCGGGGGCAGGCCGTTGAGGCTCGCCGCGGCTCCCAGGCTGACCTCGGTGCCGGGGGCGAGACCGAGCAGCCGGAACATCCGGGCCGCCCGGGGTTGCAGCGCGCGGGTGGAGGCGGCGAAGACCGCGCGCAGATCGGCGGTCAGGTCGCCGGTGGTGAGGGCGTCCAGGCGCGTCGCCTCCTCGGACAGCTCGTCGACGAGCGCCCGGAGCGGGAGGTCAGGGTGCATCGCCGCGCGCGCCGCGACGATGCTGAGGGCCAGGGGCAGGCCGTGGCACCGGGCCAGCAGCGCGGAGACGCTGTCGGGTTCGTGCGCGAGGAGTCGCGGCCCGAACCGGCGGGACAGCAGGTGGTACGCCTCGTCGTCGGTCAGCACGTTCAGGGTGAGCCCCTGCGCACCCTGTGCCACGAGTCCGCCGAGACGACGGCGGCTGGTCACCAGCACGGTGCAGGTGGGGCTGCCGGGCAGCAGCGACGCGACCTGCTCGGTGTCGTGGGCGTTGTCCAGCAGGATCAGCATCCGCCGGCCCGCGATCAGGGTGCGGTAGAGAGCCGCCTGCGCGTCCAGGCCGGTCGGGATCGCCTTGGGCGGCACGGCGAGGGCGTCGAGGAATCCGCGCACCGCCACCGGCGGTGGTACCGGCTCGGCGGTGGGGTCGAAGCCCCGGAGGTTGACGTACAACTGGCCGTCGGGGAAGCGGTCCAGATTGTCGTACGCCCAACGCAGGGCCAACCAGGTCTTGCCGACGCCGCCGGTCCCACCGATGACCGCGACGGCGACGGCCTCGGCGTCCTCGGCCTGACCCGAACCGAGGTCGGACAGTGTGGCCCGTTCGCGGACCCGGCCGGTGAACAGCGGAGGTGGGGCCGGCAGTTGCCGGGGCGTCGGAGGGGGCGCGACCGTTCCGGTCGTCGGCGCGGCCAGCGCGGGGTCGCCGTTGAGGATGCCCAGGTGCAGTGCTTGCAGGTCGGGGCCGGGGTCGACGCCCGTCTCCTCCGCCAGGACCCGCCGCAGCCGGTCGTAGTGCTCCAGCGCCTCGGCCTGCCGGCCACAGCGGTAGAGGGCGCGCATGAGCTGCCCGGCGAGGCGCTCGTCCAGCGGGTGGGCCGGTGCCTCCCGCAGCAGATCCGGCAGCAGGGCCGCGTGCAGGCCGAGGCGCAGCGCGGCGTCCGTGCGGTCCCGTTCGGCGGCCAGCCTCTCCTGCGTGAGAGCCTCCCGCGTCTCGTTGAGCCATGGAGTGTCCAGCCGGGGAAACGGCTCGCCACGCCACAGGCCGAGGGCCTCGTCGAAGCGGCGCAGTGCCTCCTCGTCGTCGTCCACGGCACCCGCTCCGGTGACCAACTCGCGGAACCGGTGCACATCCACCGCGGCCGGGTCCACGGTGAGCAGGTAGCCACCCGAACGGCGGGAGATCGTCACACCGTCCGCGTCGGCGAGGCAGGACCGCAGCCGGGACAGGTAGCTGTACAGCGAGTTCACGGCCCGCCGTTGGCGATGGTCGGCCCAGACGCGAGCGAGGAGTTGGTCGACGTGCACGACGCGGTTCGCCTCGAGGAGCAGGACCGCCAGGACGCTGCGCTGCCGGGCGTGGCCCAGGTCCACCCACTCGCCGTCAATCTCCGCCTCGACCTCGCCGAGCAGCCTGAACTCCACCGACACCGTCCCCCGCTGTCGCCCATTCCCGGCCTGACCAGGCGATTCAAGATTTGTTCAAGAAACTGCTTCAGCCTACCCGGCGACATTCGCGGACCCGAATGGCGAAGGTCGCCGGTCTAAGTGCTGGGACGGCTGAGGCGGCAGGCACTGATCCGACGCTGACCGTCCGCTGATCACCGCCGAGCAGGCTCGACGACGTACGACGGCGACGGGCATCTCCCGCGCCGACCCGCTCACCAGGAAGGCCGACCCGTGCAGCCGAGGATCAACGGATTCGACTACCAGCGCGTCACCGTCGCCGACGGCGTGACGCTCGCCGCCGCCGTCGGCGGTTCCGGGCCACCGATCGTGCTGTTGCACGGTTTCCCGCAGACCCACCTCATGTGGCGGCACGTCGCCGCCGACCTCGCCGCCGACCACACCGTCATCTGCCCCGACCTGCGGGGTTACGGCGAGAGCGACAAGCCGGTGGACAGCGACGGCACCGTGTACGCCAAGCGGACCATGGCCGCCGACATCGTGGCGCTGGCGGGGGCGCTCGGCCATGACCGCTTCGCCCTGGCCGGGCACGACCGGGGTGCCCTGGTGGCGTTCCGCGCCGGCCTCGACCACCCGTCGGCGATCAGCCGACTGACCCTGCTCGACGTGCTACCCACCCTGGACATGTGGGACGTGCTGCACGGCGTCAGCGCCTCTGTCGCCTTCCATCTGTACCTGATGGCGCAGCCGCCCGGCCTGCCCGAGAAGCTGATCGCCGGGAGCGCGGACGCGTTCTTCGGCCACTTCCTCGACGTCTGGACCCGCGACCCGGAGGCGCTGCCGGCCGACGTGCGCGCCGCGTACCTGCGCGCGTCCCGCGACGCGGTGACCTCGATCGTCGCCGACTACCGGGCGTCCGCGGGGATCGACGTGGCTCACGACGAGGCCGACCGGGCGGCCGGCAACCAGCTACGGATGCCGGTGACCGTGCTTCAGCAGGACTGGGGTGCCGCGCTGGGCTACGACGCGGCGGCGGTGTGGCGTGCCTGGGCCCCGGAACTGGAGCACCGGACGGTCACCTGCGGGCACTTCATGGCGGAGGAGGCGCCAGCCGTGGTGGTCGGGGCGCTGCGTGGCCACGGCGAGTTGGATATCCGACACTGAGCGTAACGAGCGACAATGGCGTGGCCGGGCTACCGCAGGCAGCCCGGCCACGCCCCCTCAAGGGGCTCTGACCTGCGGAAATGCGACGTTACACCAGGTGGACGCCAACCGGTCAGCGGTGATACACAGGCAGATATCGGCGACCAACGACGGCACGTCGGTCCCCCTCTCGACCATCGACCGTTCCCCACCGCCCCGGCTACGGACTGACGCGCACGTGGCTCTCCACCGGGCAGCGACCACGGCCGCCGGCGGACGCGGGGGTCTACGACCAAGGGAGTCGCCGTGAGGTATCTGCGTATCCGGTCCCGCCACCAGCCGTACGAGGTCGCTGTCCTGACCACAGCACCCGTCTGCGGCATCCTGATGATGCTTCTCGACGTCCGGCCGACCTCCGTGCAGTCGTCCATGCCCGCGCCGGTCCAGGTCGCCTGGGAGATCGGTCTGATCACGGTGGGAGCGTTCGGGCTGCTGGGCATCCTGTGGCCCGGGCGGCTCTCCACCGGGCTCGGCATGGAACTCGCGTCGCTCCTGGTGCTCGGCACGATCACCGGCATGTACGCGGTGGCCCTGGTCGCCCTGTGGAGCCAGCAGACCCTGGTTGCCGCGTCGTTCGTCGTGGCGGTGACGATCGGGTCGCTCTGGCGGGCCGCGCAGCTCGCCGTCGACCTACGCCGCCTGGTCCGCGCTTGCGAATGCGTGAGCCACGAAGAGCTACAGGGAAGTGTCCCGTGAACAACTCCCCCGCACCGGCGGCACCGCACTGGGTGCAGGTGACGCTCAGTGTGTTCGGAATCCTCGGGGGTTCGACAGGTCTGGCCGCCATCGCCACCGTGCTGGTGCAGCGGGGCAAGTTCAAGGCGGACGCCGCCGACACCCTCACCGAGGCCGCCCTCACCCTGGTACAACCGCTGCAGAGCAGGATCACCGAGTTGGAGAGTGAGGCGCTGCACGCCCGCTCCGAGCTGGGGACACTGCGCGAGCAGGTCAACCAGTTGCAGTTCGTCGTCCGGGTGCTGACCCGCACGCTGGACCGGTGGCGGGCCGCCATCCGCGCGCCGGACGCCACCCTGCGCAAGGTACGGACGGTGGTCGCGGAGTCCGACCGGCTCCCCGAGGACCGCTGAACGGAACCCCGTTCACTGTGGTTCCACCGCACCGGCGCCACCGAGTCGGCCGACGAGCTCCCGTACGGCCGCCCGGAACTCGCGATCGGACTCGCCCGGGTGGTGCCCGCGCAGCGGTGGTGCCCGGCGTTCACCCGGTGCCGGCCGCAGATGCTCCGGGTCCCGCAGCCGTCGGTCCACACGACCGGCGGGGTCGGCGGCCTCCGGTGCGGGATCTCCGGGCCGGTGCGCGGCGAAGACCCAGCCGCCGACCGGGTCGGTGTCCCGCCACAGGTTGATCCACCGCCAGCCGACGCGCTCCCCCACCTGGCGCAGCACCGTCGAGTCGAGGTACGCGGGGAAGAGCCGGGCGTACAGGCGCTCCAGCGGAGAGCCATAGGTGAGCAGCGCGACCCGACGACGCGTGTGCGGTGGCAACCGCAGCACCGCGAGAGCCAGCAACGCCGAGCCGTGGCTGTGCCCGCACAGCAGCACGCCGGCGTGCCGTTCGGTCAGGTGGCCGATCCGGTCGGCCAACTCCGGCACCGCCCGGTCGGCGTAGCTGGGGGGCGCGAACGGGTGGGCGGCGCGGGGCCAGAAGGTGCCCAGGTCCCACAGGATCCCGACGTGCCGCCGGAACCACGCCGTGCGGTACGCGAACAGGCCCCCCACCAGCAGGGTGAGGGCCACCGCGGCGCCGAGGTAGGTGCCCCCCACCAGGCCCATCTCGACGGCGCCGGCCGGCAGGCCGAACACCCGCCGCGCCACCTCGTCCGGTTCGCGCCCGAACTGCCCGAGCAGAGCCGTGGCCAGCCCGATCAGGGCGAGCACCGCGTAGATGGCGGCCAGCAGGCCCAACCACTCGGTGAACCGCGCCCGGGCCACGGCCTTGGTGACCTGGCGCACCCGCCCGGTCGCCTCGGGCGGTGGCGCGGGGAAGTCGCGGGTGGTGATCGCCGCCGCCGCCCGGCGCCGCCGCCGCCGCGACAGGACGGTCAGCGCGCCACCCAGCAGCACCGCCGCGACCACGTGCAGGAAGAAGGCCAGCACCGTCCAGCGGTACGGCAGCGGCGGCCCACCGTCACCCCGGTACCCGCCCAGCAGCACCCCGCTCTGGTAGATCAGACCGGATGCGAGCGCGCCGGCCAGACCGACCGCGATGGCCGCGATGACCGCCGCGCCCGCACTGCCCGGCAGCCCCGAGAGCCCACCGACGCGCGCGTGCTGCCACAGCACCAGCCCGCTGAGCAGCACCAACAACGCCATCTGACCGAGCAGCATGCCACCGGCGATCTCGTCGTAGCCGCGGAGGCCGGGCGACGACGGCCAGCCCCGCCCGTCGGTCGCCACGAGGACGAGGGTCACCACGCTCAGCCCGGCCGCCACCACGGCGGTCGCGCGGGCGCACACGGTGGCCGTCCGCGCGGTCCCGGCCCCGTCGAGCAGACCGGGGACCGCGACGAGACCGACGCAGGCCACCAGGACCATCACGCTGAGCGCCAGCAGCAGCGTCGTCGTGGCCGTCGTGCCCCCGGCGCGGCGGGCCGTGAGCAGCACGAGATCGAGTATGCCCAGCGCGGCGGCGACGTGGATCGCCCGCAGCCGTTCCACCAGCGGCTCCACGGCCCAGACCGGATTGCCGACGGGTCGGGGGCGTCGGCTGCCGAGCAGCCGCAGGAGACCCACGGCGGCTATCGGCAGCAGCGCCAGGACTGCCAACCGCTGCCCGACGGGCCGGTCGTTCAGCCCGGCCAGCGTGTCGAAGGGCGCCCGGCAGGGTGTGGCGCCGAGACAGCGCCAGGCGATCAGGTCGAGGGCGATCCCCGCGATGGACACCACGTAGACCACTGTGAGGTTGAGCGCGAGGAGCCGGCAGAGGACGGTGACCCCGGCGGCGCGACTGCCGGTGGGTCGCATCCACACCGCGGCGTTGCTCAACATGAACGGCAGCAGCAGGACCATGGAGAGCGTCCGGGCCACCGTGCCCGAGGGCAGGTCACCCCAGCGGTACGCCTCGAGCGTCAACCCGTCCGAGCCGTCGTCGTCCAATCCGTCCGGGCGGTAGAAGCCGCCACGGTCGTCGCCCGCGACCTGACGCGTCCGCGCTGCGCCCAGGACGACCGAGGGCTCCGCCCCCGACACCCCGTGCACCCGCAACTCGATCACGTCGGCCCGTCGCCGCGCATGGACCGGGCGCTGAACCGCCGGACGCCTGGCATCCCGTCGACCAGGACGATCACCAGCAGGACGCCGGCGACGACGGCGCTGTTGGCGACGTGCGGAAGTCGCTGGGTCGCGAACCCGCACACGACGATGGCGGGCACGCCGACCAGGCGCGCCCACGGCCGGCTGCCGTCGACCATCCACGCGAGCAGGATCCGGGCGGTCAGGAACAGCGCCGGACCGACGATGCCGAGGGCCAGTTGCACCGTCTTGTCCGTGCGAGGGTCCTCGATCGTCATCTCCATGGCGACGGAGGTGGCCAGGACGCCCGCGATCATGACCAGGTGCAGGTAACCGGCGAGCAACGCCAGTTTGCTGCCGGGCGGGCCGGCGGCCATGATGGCGGCGCCCAGCCGTGAGCCGGCCGGCACCAGGTAGAGCCGGGCGAGGGCCACCGCGGTGACGAACGCCAGGGCGAACGCCAGCGTGCTCTCGAAGTTCATGCCGGCGTTGCTGTAGGCGATGCCCGAGAACAGGATCAGTTCGCCAAGCGCGATGATGAAGATCTGCTGGTAGCGCTCGGAGAGGTGCTCACCGTTCACCTGGAGGTCCGGCCAGGAGCTACGCCCCAGCCACGGGAACGGCCACCGCAGCCGGGCCAGGGAGTACTCCAGCACCAGGGCGAGGGCCCAGAGCACCTCCCGGGCCGGGGCGACGGCCGCGCCGACCAACCACATCGCGCCGGAGATCGCGAACCAGATCGCGACCCGCAGGCTCCGCAGTTGCAGCGGGTGCCCCCGCAGCGCCGGGATCAGCAGGGCGCCGCGACCCAGGTGGATGGCCACGTACGCGCCGGCGAACAGGGCGGCGTGCGAGTCGAAAGCGGTGGGCACGGCCGCGGCCATCAGCAGGCCACCGAACATCACCCACAGCAGGAGTACGACGATCAGCGGCGCCCGTGGATCGAACCAGTCCGCCGACCAGGCGGTCACGAACCACACCCACCAGATCGCCGCCAGCATCACCACGACCTGGAAGCCCCCGTTGACGCTGGCGTCGTCGAGCAGCGCCCGGGACAGCCGGGTCAGCGCGAAGATGAAGGCCAGGTCGAAGAAGAGTTCCAGGAACGAGGTCCGACGGGGGTTCTCCCGCCTCTGGAGCAGCCGTCCGGGAAGCGCGCTCGCCATCGCCCCCCTTCCCGGACGTCACCCGCCGACCCAGTCGTACCATCCGCAGGGCCCTGCTCGGGCGGGTTCCGAGGTCAGCGGGCGATGAGGTCCGCCGCCACGTCCCAGAGCCGCTCGGCGTTGCCCGGGTCGACGGCGTACGCCGCCACACCGGTGTAGTCGGCGGGCCGCTCGGTCCGGACCGGGGCCTCCGTGCAGTCCTCGAAGTAGCGACCGCCGACGCCGTCGAGCAGGGGGGACGCGGCGAGCAGCACCGAGGTGGCGGCACCCTGCTGCGGGCTCTTCTGCCGCTCCTTCGGCGTACGCAGCCCGCCGGTGTGCTTCTGCAGCCCGGTGGCGATCGCGCCCGGGTTCAGGGCGTTGGCGTGGATGCCCTCGCCGGCCCAGCGGCGTTCGGCCTCGACGGCGAGCAGTGCCTCGGCGCTCTTGGACTGCCCGTACGCCAGCAGAGGGTCGTACGGCCGGAACGCGAAGTGCAGGTCGTCGAAGATCACCGGGGAGAAGAGGTTGCCGCTGGAGCTGACCGAGACGACCCGGGCGCCACCGGCGGCGGCGAGAGCGTCGTGCAGGCCGACGGTCAGCGCGTAGTGCCCCACGAAGTTGGTGGCGAACTGCATCTCCCAGCCCTCGGCCGTGCGCTCCAACTCGGGCAGCGCCATGATCCCGGCATTGTTGACCAGGATGTGCAGCGGTCCGTCCCAGCCGGCGACGAACCGGCGTACCGAATCCTGGTTGGCCACATCCAGCTCGCGGACCGTGACCCGGTCCGCGCCGACGCTGGCCGCGATGTCCCTCGCGGCCTCCTCGCCGGCTGGGACGCGACGCACCGCGAGCACCACCTCGGCGCCGGCGGCGGCCAGCGAGCGGGCGGTCTCGATGCCGATGCCGGCGGCGCCCCCGGTGATGACGGCCCGCTTGCCGGTCAGGTCGACTCCGGCGAGCACCTCGTCGGCTGTCGAGGCGAAACCGAATGGCGTCGTGATTCGCTCGGTCATCTCTGTCCCATTTCTCGATCACGCTTACCCGACCCACTGTCACCCGGCCGGTCGGCGATATCCGGGTTACCGGTTTTCCTGGTAGTGGCAGGACCAGGCTGGGTGGCGGCGGACGCTCCTACGATGGGCTGGTGAGCACGGCCGGCCCGCTGGGCGAGTACCTGCGTGCCCGGCGCGAGCTGGTCGGGCCGGGTGCCGTCGGTCTGCCGGCGCACGGCCGCCGACGGGTGCCCGGTCTGCGACGCGAGGAGCTGGCCCTGCTCGCCGGCATCAGCGCCGACTACTACCTGCGGTTGGAGCAGGGCCGGGACCGCAACCCGTCGGCCCAGGTGCTCGAGGCGCTGGCGCGGGCGCTGCTCCTGGACGCGGAGGCCACCGCGCACCTGCGCCGCCTCGGCGGACACGCTCCGGCCGACCGCCCGGCACGACGTCCCGAGCGGGTACCGGTGGGCATCCGGCAGTTGGTGGGTTCGTGGGCGGAAACGCCCGCCTTCGTGCACGGCCGCCACCTGGATGTGCTCTTCGCCAACCCGATGGCGACGGCGCTGACCCCGATCTACCGGGTCGGGGTGAACCTGCTGCGCGAGGTCTTCCTGGGCCAGCGCGCGCCGGCGCTCTACCCGGCCCCGGAGTCGGTCGCCGCCAGCGCCGTAGCGGGCCTGCGCGCGCAGGTGGGCGCGGAGGTGAACGATCCACGGCTCACCGAGCTGGTCGACGAGTTGACGGCCGGCAGCGAGCTGTTCCGGCGGCTGTGGGCGCGCCACGACGTCACGGTCCGCGCCGGAGGCGGGCTGCGGATGCTCCACCATCCGCAGGTGGGCGATCTGGAGCTGCGCTACGAGAAGCTGACGATCAGCGGCACGACCCAGTCGCTGGTCGTCTACCACGCCGAGCCGGGCAGCCCGTCCGCCCGCTCCCTCGCCCGGCTCGGCGCCGCCGTGGACGCGCCGGAGACGGACGGGTAGCACCCGACGTCGGGGCTACCGGTCGGCCGCCCGCTCGGTGACCACCACCGAGATGCCGTCGAGGACGCGTTGCAGGCCGAACTCGAAGGCGTACTCCGGGCCGTAGGCGGCACCGTGCTGCTGGCCGGCAGCCGTGCCGACCCGGGACGCGGTCGGGTAGCTGTCGGGATTCAGGAACGTCTCCAACCAGGGCGCCTGCGACTGCCACCACTGGCCGTCGGTCATGCCGGTCTCCCGTTCCAGGTCGACCACCTCGGACGCGGCACGCGCGGAACTCTTCACGTGCCCGAGCACGAGGGTGAGGACCGCGTCCATCTCGACGTCGGTGAGCCCGATGTCGGCGACCGCGCCGAGTTCGTGGTCGTACTTGGCCATCAGGTTCGGGCCGAGCACCGGGCGGGTCGTCTCGGCCCGCACCATCCACCGGTGTCGCTGGTAGAGCGCCAGGTTGTCGCGGGCGATCCGCTCCAGACGGGCCCGCCAGTCGCCCTCGACGGCGGCGCGCGGCATCTCGCCGTACGCGGTGTCGATCATGACGTCGACGAGTTCGGCCTTGCCCGGCACGTACGTGTAGACCGACATCGTGCCCACACCCAGCGCCTCGCCCACCCGACGCATGGTCAACGCGTCGAGACCCTCGGCGTCGGCGATGTCGATCGCGGCCCGGATGATCCGGTCGACGCTGAGTCCCTGCCCGGCGCTGCGGCTGGTCGGTTCCCGGGTGCGCCAGAGGATGGCCAGGCTGCGGGCCGGGTCCGCGGTCGGCTTACGCTCAGTCGCCATGGTGCGGCCATCCTAACAACGCGGGCGTACGCGGTACGCCAGCCGACCGGTGCCGGCGGGGCCCACGTGTGGCGGCTCGCCGGCACCGACCCGGTCAGGGCTTGAGCACGACCTTCTCGCAGTCGTCCTGCTTGTTCTTGAACAGGTCGAAGCCCCGTGCCGCGTCGTCCAGCGGCAGCGTGTGGGTGATCACCCGGGTGGGGTCCAGCTCGCCGTTCTCGATGTGGCGCAGCAGCGGCGTCATGTACCGCTGGACGTGGCACTGACCGGTGCGCAGGGTCAGCGACCGGTTCATCCACGCGCCGGAGGGGAACTTGTCGAGGAATCCGCCGTACACGCCGATGACCGACACGATGCCGCCGCTGCGGCAGGACAGGATCGCCTGGCGCAGCGCGTGCGGGCGCTCGGTCTCCGACCGCACGGCCTGCTTCACCCGGTCGTACGCGTGCAGGTGCGCGCTGCCGTGGCTGGCCTCCATGCCGACGGCGTCGATGCACTTGTCCGGCCCGCGTCCACCGGTCAGCTCCAACAGCCGGGAACGCACGTCCACCTCGTCGAAGTTGATCGTGGTGTGCCCGGCCTCCTCCGCCATCCGCAGCCGGTACGGCTCCTTGTCGATCGCGATGACCGTGGCCGCGCCGAGCAGGCGGGCGCTGTCCATCGCGAACTGCCCGACCGGGCCCGCGCCCCACACGGCGACGACGTCGCTGGGCTGGATGTCGCACATCTCGGCGCCCATGTAGCCGGTCGGCAGGATGTCGGACAGGAACAGCACCTGCTCGTCGGTCAGGTCCGACTCGATCTTCAGCGGCCCGACGTCGGCGAACGGCACCCGCACGTACTCGGACTGCCCACCGGCGAACCCGCCGGTCAGGTGGGAGTAGCCGAAGATGCCGGCCACCGGGTGACCGAACATCTTCTCGGCGATCCCGGCGTTGGGGTTGCTGTTCTCGCAGCACGACCACAGCTCGGCCGCACACGCCGCGCACGCGCCGCAGGCGATCGGGAACGGCACCACGACGCAGTCGCCGACGCGCAGCCGGTCCGCGTCGACGCCGTCGCCGACCTCCACCACCTCGCCCATGAACTCGTGGCCGAGCACGTCACCGTCCTGCATGGTCGGCACGTACCCGTCGACCAGGTGCAGGTCCGATCCGCAGATCGCCGTCGAGGTGACCTTCACGATCGCGTCCCGCCGGTTGAGGATGCTCGGGTCCGGCACGTCGCGTACCTCGACCTTGTTGCGACCGGCCCACGTGTTCGCCCTCATGCCGCCTCCCCCTTGGACAACTCGTCGCTCGACAGCGGCTGCGCCGGTCGCTGCGGGAACTCCCGCCGGGCGCGCTTACCCCACGGCGCGCCGTCGGAGCGCACCACCTCGCCGGTCTCCAGCACCTGCTTGAGTCGGCGCAGGTCGTCGTCGAGTTGCTGGTGCGGCTCCTCACCGAAGTACCGGGCCACGGCCTGGCCGAGCTTGCCGCCGGGGATGTCGTACACCAGCAGCACGTGCACCTCCGTGCTGACGCCGTCGGGGGCGGGCACGAACCACACCTTGCCCGTGTTCGGCACGTCGGCGTCGCCGGTGGACCGCCAGCCGATGCGCTCGCCGGGCACCTCGTCGGTGATCTCGGCGTCCCACTCGACGCTGCGGTCGAACGGCGCGCTCGCCGTCCAGTGACTCGTCTTCTCCCCGGTGACCCGCACCTCTTTTAGGTGAGCCATGAAAGTCGGCAGGTTCTCCAGGCGACGCCAGAAGGCGTACACGTCGGCAGCCGGTTGACGAATGGTCGTCGTGGCCAGCAGATCCATGATTCCCTCCCCTCTCTTCAGGCCTCACCTACCCCGAGAGTCACAACCTGCACATACGGCGGACAGAATTCGCCCACGAGTTGGGCGTACCCAGGTCAGAGCCCTTCGCGGACGTCGGACAACCGCGGCCCGGCGGCGGCCGGCACGAGATGACATGCCTGCGGGACGCCGTCGGCCAACTCCCGGGCCCGCGCCTCGGCCTCGCGGTCCTCGCCGGTCAACCGGCCCCCGTGCTGGCGCAGGTGCTCGTCCCACGACGGCACCAGGTACACCTCGACGAACCGGTCCGTCGTCTCGGCCGGCCGGAACAGCCCCCAGCGCATCGCGCCGGTGCGCTGTCGGGCGCCGCGCACCACGTCCATGGCCGCGAGGAACGGCTCTGTGCGCTCCGGCCGGACGGTGTACTCGACAGTCACCAGCACCGGTCCCACGCCCGGGTCCGGCTCGTGCGCCAGGTGCAGTTGCGGCCAGTAGGCCGCCGGTTCACGGTTCACCGAGCGCAGGTCCGGCAGCGGCCAGATCCGGCTCGTCACGGTCCCGACGAACATCAACGCCGCCGCCGCGAGGTAGGCGAGGACCAGCCCGCCCATGTCGGCCACCAGACCCCACGCCAGGGCGCCGACAGCCTGCCCGCCGGCGAAACACACCTGGTAGACGGCCAACCCCCGGGCCCGTACCCAGCTCGGCAGGAAGAGCTGCATCTCGGCGTTGACGTTGGCCAGCACCGTCACCCAGGCCATCCCGGCCGGCAGCAGGGCGAGCAGCACCAGCGGTACCACCCGGACGGTGCCGAGGACCGCCAGCGCGCCGGTGAACAGCGCACCGGCGATCAGCAGGAGCTGGTTCGCCGACAGGCGGGTACGGATCACGGCCAACAGCACACCGCCCGCGATGGCGCCCACCCCGAGGGCGGCCAGCAGCAGCCCGTACCCGCCGGAGCCCAGCCCGAGCCGCCGGGCCGCCACCAGCGGCAGCAGCGCCCACAGCGCGCTGGCCGGGATCACGAAGACCAACGCGCGGCGCAGCAGCCGGCGCACGATCGGCGAGTGACGTACGTAGCGGCTGCCGGCCCGCAGCGCGGCGGCGAACCGCTCGGGCACCTCGACGGCGCGGGCGGTGCTCGGACGCCAGCGCCACAGCGCGGCCGCGAAGATGGCGAACGCCACCGCGTTGATCCCGAAGACCGGGGCGACGCCGGTCCGGGCGATCAGGACACCCGCCAACGCCGGTCCCACCGCCCGCGCCACGTTCACGCTTATCGAACCGAGCGCGGACGCCGACCGCAGCTGCTCCTGGGGCACCAGCTCCGGAATCACCGCCGACCAGGCCGGCAGGGTGAGCGCCTGCCCGACCCCGAACGCGAAGGTGAGGGTGAGCAGCAGGGCCGGCGGCATCCGGTCGGTCAGGGTGAGCAGGGTCAACGCCAGCGCCACCGCCACCAGGAACAGCTGCACGGCGATCAACAGGTGTCGGCGGTCGAAGCTGTCGGCCAGCACCCCGGCGGGCAGCGCCAGCAGCAGGATCGGCAACAGGCTGGCGGTCTGCACCAGCGCGACGAGGGTGGAGGCGTTGGAGTGGTGAATCAGCAGCCACTGCGCGCCGACGGTCTGCATCCAGGTGCCGATGTTGGCGGCGAGCAGGGCCAGCCAGAGGTTGCGGTAGACGGCCCCGCGCAGGGGCGCCCACGCGGAGGCCGGACGGTCCCCCGCACCGGTCCGCGCCGTTACCACCGCCCGTCCGCGCGCAGCACGCGCTCACCGGAGACGTAGAGGTCGTCGGGTTGCAGCAGCAGCAGCCGGACGACCTCGGTGGCGACCTGCTCGGGCAGCGCGTACACCTCGTCGAGGAACTCCGCGCCGACGCGTTCCTGCAGGCGGGTCGGCATCGGCCCCGGGTGCAACTGCATCACCTTGACCCGGTTGCTGTGCTGAGACTCGGCGAGTGACTCGACGAGGCTGCTGCCGTAGCTCTTGGTCGCCCGGTAGACCGGGATGCCGGGCCGGGGAGCCGCGAGCGCCAGCGCGCCGATGTACACCACGTTCCCGTAGCCCTGCCGCCGCAGATGCTCCAGCGCCTCCCGCAGCAGGTACGTCGTCCCCAGGACGTTGATCTCGACGGCCCGCCGGATGTGCTCCACGGTCAGGTCGCCGAGGTCACCGCCCGCCCACATCGACGCGCAGGCTGCGACCCCGTCGACGGTGCCGTAGCGCCCCACCACCTCGGCGAACGCGTCCCGGACCTGCTCGTAGGAGGAGACGTCGCAGACCGCACCGTCGCAGCCCAGTTCGTCGGTCGTCGCCGCGACCTCGGCCGGGACGTCGCCGAACACCACGACGCGGTGCTCGTCGAGCAGCAGCCGAGCCACCGCGAGGCCCAGCCCGCTGGTACCGCCGACCACCACGAAGGTTCTGGCACCCATGTCACTCCAGCCGCCGCAGGTCACGCCCCGCGCGTCGTTCCCGTTTCCGGGCTCCGCACACCCCCGCCGGTAGTGCTGGACCTACCCCGAAGAGGGGATCTGGACGGCTGGGGCGGCAGGTGGCCGCCGATTAGCGTCTGCGGCATGACCTCGGAACACCCTCGCCACCTGGCCGCGACACTGCGCCGCCGCGACTGGCTGACCTCCGCCTGGCCCTGGCGCGCGCTGGCCTACCTGGTCACCACCGTGCCGATCGCCGGAGTGCTCACCGTCGGGCTACTCGTCGTCGGCGCGCCCCTGCTGCCCGTCCTCAGCACGCTCCGGCGGCAGGGCCGACCGCCGAGCATCGCGCTGATGCTGTTCCTGATCACCGGCAGCATCATCCTGGTGGCGTTTGCCCCGATCCTGAGCTTCGCGGTGGGCGCCGTCGAGCGGTGGCGGGTCCGGCTCGTCGACAACCGTCCGCTGCCCGCGTCGCCGTGGCCGGGTCTGGTCGCCCGATACCGCAGCGCGGCCGGCTGGCGGGAGGTGGCGTACCTGTTCTGGCTGGGCGGTTTCGTGCCGGTCGCGTACTGGGTGTTCCTGGTGCTGGTGCTGCTGGACCTGGGGATGGTCACCAGCCCCTGGCTGGCCGGTGACGCCGATCCGGTGGTGATCTGGCGCCCGATCGAGAGCACCGGCGAAGCCGTCCCGTACGCGATCGTGGGTGTGCTGCTTCTCCCGGTGCTCGTCTACCTGGCCGGGCTGCTCGCCGCCGTCCAGGCGGCCGTGGCCCGGTGGGCGCTGGCCAGCCCGGCCGACGCGGCAGCGCTCCGCGAGGTCGCCCGCTCCCGGACCCGGCTGGTCGGCGCGTACGAGGCGGAACGGCGTCGCATCGAACGCGACCTGCACGACGGCGCGCAGCCCCGGCTGACCAGCCTCACCCTCCAACTGGGCCTGGCCCGGCTGGACGTACCCGAGGACTCCCCCGCCGCCCGGCCCCTCGCCGTGGCGCACGACCAGGCGCGCGGGCTGATGGTGATGTTGCGGCAGTTGGTGCACGGCATCCGGCCGCAGAGCCTCACCGACCTCGGTCTCGCCGACGCCGTACGCGAGGTGGCCGACGCGTCCCCCGTCGCGGTCACGGTGCACGCCGACCTCGACGGTGACCTGCCGGAGATCGTGGAGATCACCGCGTACTTCGTGGTGTCCGAGGCCTTGGGCAACGTGGCCCGGCACGCCGGTGCGACACACGCCGAGGTACGCCTCACGCGGGCCGGCGGTGACCTCGTCGTCGAGGTGTCCGACGACGGGCGCGGCGGCGCCGACCCCGCCCGGGGAACCGGCCTGACCGGCCTCGCCGACCGGGTCGCCGCCGCCGACGGCCGGTTGCTGCTGGCCAGCCCTCCCGGCGGGCCTACCCTGGTCCGGGTGGAGCTGCCATGTCGCCGGTGACCCGGGTGGTGCTCGCCGAGGACGAGGTGCTGCTGCGCGAGGGTCTGGTTGCGCTGCTGACCCGCTTCGACTTCACGGTGTGCGCGGCCGTCGGCTCGGCGCCCGAGCTGCTGGAGGCGGCTCGCGCGCACCGGCCCGATCTGGTGCTGACCGACATCCGGATGCCACCCGGTGGACGGGACGACGGGCTACGCGCCGCCGTCGCGCTGCGCGCCGAGCGGCCCGACCTGCCCGTGGTGGTTCTGAGCCAGTTCGTGCAGACCGGGTACGCGGCGGCGCTACTGGACAGTGGCGACGGCCAGCGGGTCGGCTACCTGCTCAAGGACCGGGTGGCCGAGGTGGCCGAGTTCGTCGACACGCTACGCCGGGTCACCGACGGCGGCACGGCCATCGACCCGGACGTGGTGCGGCAACTGCTGCACCGACCCCGCGACCCGCTCGCCGCGCTCTCCGCCCGGGAACGGGAGGTGCTGGCGTTGCTGGCCGAGGGCCGCTCCAACGCGTCCATCGCCGCCCGGCTGCACGTCACCGAGGCCGCGGTCGGCAAGCACGTCGGCAACATCCTGCTGAAGCTCGACCTGCCGCCCAGCGACGACACCAACCGCCGGGTGCTCGCCGTGCTCACCTATCTGCGCGCCGACCCGGTGGGCTGACCAGCGCCGGGCCCGGACCGGTCCCGGGTCGGGCGCGGCGTAGATTCGACCACCGGCACCGCCGCCGGTCCAGGGCGCGGGCCAGGAGGAAGGGGTACGGCATGGCGGAGGCGCTGCGGGTCGGTCTGCTGGGATACGGGCTGGCGGCTCGGGTCTTCCACGCTCCGCTGATCGCCGCGACACCCGGGCTGCGGCTGGACGCCATCGTGACGCGCGATCCGCAGCGGCGCGAGCAGGCCCGCCAGCACTTCCCGGACGCCCGCCTGGTCGACGACGCCGACGAGCTGTGGCGTACACCCGACGCTCTGGACCTGGTCGTCGTCGCGACGCCGAACCGGCAGCACGTGCCGATGGCGCGGGCGGCCCTCGCGGCCGGCCTGCCGGTCGTCGTCGACAAGCCCCTGGCACCCACGGCCGCCGACTCCCGGGCGCTGGTCGAGGAGGCCGAGCGGCGGGGTGTGCCGCTGACGGTGTTCCAGAACCGCCGGTGGGACGGCGACTTCCTGACCGTCCGCGGGCTCGTGGAGCGGGGCGAGCTGGGACAGGTGCTGCGCTTCGAGTCCCGGTTCGAGCGGTTCCGTCCCGCGATCAAGCCGGGCTGGCGGGAACTCGCCGGGACCGAGGAGGCCGGTGGTGCCCTGTTCGACCTGGGCGCACACCTCGTCGACCAGGCCGTGCAGCTCTTCGGAGCCGTCGAGCGGGTCTACGCCGAGGTCGACCGCCGCCGCGCGGGCGCCCAGGTCGACGACGACGCGTTCGTGGCGTTGACCCACGCCAACGGGGTGCGCTCGCACCTGTGGATGGGAGCGATCACCGCTCAGCTCGGCCCGCGACTGCGGGTGCTGGGCGACCGGGCCGGCTACACGAGCTACGGGCTGGACGTGCAGGAGGCCGCACTGCACGACGGCGGCCGACCGGACCAGCCCGGCTGGGGCGAGGTCCCGCCGGAGCGGTACGGCCTGCTCGGCGTCGACGGCGACCTGCACCCGACGCCGACGGTGCCCGGCGCGTACCAGAGCTTCTACGCCCAGGTGGCCGCGGCGCTGCGCGACGGCACGCCGATGCCGGTGGACCCGCGCGACTCGGCCGCCACGGTCGAGCTGATCGAGTTGGCGCACCGCTCGGCGGTCGAGGGCGTGGTGCTGCCGGTCCCGACCGCCTGAGGCTTACTCCGTCTCCTGCTCGGAATAGGCCTCGTCCTGCTCGGAGTGGGCAACCTTCTGCTCGGAGAGCGATTCGTCCTGTTCGGAGAGGGCGTCGTCCGGCACGCGGGCGTCGTCGTCGGTCAGCGCGTCGTCCGACGGGGCGACGAGGCCGGCGAGCCGGCGTTCGGCCTCCCGGACCTCCTCGTCGAGCCGAGGGTTGTCCTCGTCGGGACCCTGCGACATGGGCGACCTCCATCGCGCGCGGACCGCCCCTGACTACCCGGCCTGCCGCAGGGAATGCGCCCACCGGACCTGGCCGCGTCCGGGGTTGATCCACTCCACATCGCCGATGTCGCGGTGTCCCGGCCTCAGGATGCCCCCGGATCGGCGAAGTCGAGTTGATCGAGCGCGCTCGGCTTGATCACTTGATGCTCACCAGTTCCACGCGGACTTTCCGAACTGGTGAGCATCAAGTGATCAAGGACTACGGAGGGCGCGTCGATCAGGTGGGCGGCCTTTCCGCTACCCACAGGCCACGCCCCTGAAGGCCCACCACCAGACCACGGGTCTGCAGGACGATGACCGCCCTCTGGACCGTGGTCACGCTGACGTCGTAGAGGGCGGAGAGTTCGTTGTACGTGGGCAGCCGCTCACCCGGCGCGTACTCCCCACTTGCGATCCGTGCGGCGAGATCCTCGGCCACCTCGCGGTATCCGCTGGTTGGTATGGGCATGTGAAGGTTCCTTCGTTCGGCACCTTCCATCGGACCATGCCGATCACACCCCTTCAAGACCAACATTGCCTTAGGTACTAAAGGTCTCTAAGGTCGAAGGAAGTGGTCGGTTTCTTCGTTCGGCAAGCGTGGAGCCTGGCCCCGAAGCCCGCCCGGGGATCGGCGCGATTTGGTCGCCGGCCCCTGGGCGGACTCATCGTGATATCGCGAAAGGTGCCGAGCATGCCGATCGACGAACCCGTGTCCAGGGCCACCGAGCTGTTCATCGCCAAACGCGTGCTCGACGCGCACTGGACGGATGCGCTCGACTCACCATGGCGGGCAGGTGGGTGCCTGGAATGCAGGGGCCGTGACAACTGCCCTCAGCTTGAGTGGGCATCGGCCCTCGCGGCAGAGGTCGCCGCGATCATGTTGCAGAAGGGGTGACCTGGCAGACGCGGAGGTCGGAGGGGGTCGAGCACCGGGCGGGCCGGGGAGCGCGGGGGGCGTGCCGGCCCGACCCGGTGCCGGATCAGCGCTGCTTCAGCTCGCGCCAGGATGGGTGCGTACCGCGCCAGGCGTCGGCGAGGATGGTCGCCGAGGCCCGGCTGGGGCACTGCTGCACCCGCTCACGGCCCGACGCCCCACCGATCTGGGCGCGGACCTCCCAACCTTGCCCGTCAGTACGGATGTACACGTCCCTGCGCCCGCGCGGGGTCGTGTCACCGTTCCACCAGTGTTCCTCCACCTTCATTCGCCGACCGTATAGCAATTTTCGCGCCGGGGGTACGGCGCAGGTGAGCATATAACGGGCTGTTAGCCACAATGCGGGCGCACTTCCACCTGTGCGGGCGGCGGGGAGGAACCGCATCGGTGATTCCTCCCCGTCCTGAGCGATGGATCAGCCCCCGTCATATACCGCTGAGTACGCCAGCCAGGGTGCTCGCCAACTTGTCCTGCCCAGAAGGGCTGGGATGCGGCGATCCACCCTCTGCGGTGACCTGAATGTCACTCGGAGTGATCGGCGGCGGGAACGCCACCCGCACGGCCGGGTCGAACGGGACACCCATCTGGATGGCCCAGTTGAGGTCGCTGATCACGGTTCGCACGCTTCCCACCCAGAGTGGGTCGATCAGCGGTTGCAGGGTCGACACCGGCGCCGAGGGCAGGTACGGCTGGAGTCCGGTGGGCAGCATCGACTTGAGCTTGACCCAGCCGTACTGGCCGATGTCGATGTTCGCCGGGGTGATGTCGTAATACAGCATCCACACCACCTTGTCCGCACCGGCGCCCAGCAGGGCGTTGACGATCGTGGTCGCGTCGGCGGTGATGCCGGCGTACTGCGCGGGGCCGTTGTAACGCGGCACCCCGATGTTGATGTAGTAGTCCTCACCGACGGGCAGGTCGAGCCAGAAGTTGCACCCGCCGCCGTTGGTGACGATGCCCTGCTTGCCGCCGACGGCCGCCCACTCGAACCGGAAGACGCCGTACGGGTTGAGCGTCTCGGCCGAGAACTCGAGTGCGCGACACATGGCGAGCCGGGTCAGGACTGTGGTCCAGTTGGTGTTGTTCACCCCGCCGGTGGTGGCGTGGTACGCGTTGTGCCCGTCCGCCTTGGCCTTGGCGATGCGCGCGGTGGCGAGGCCGAGCGGGCTGGCGACGCGCCCCCAGCCGTTGCCGCAGGCGTCCGGACCGGCGCGACCGGCGATGATGTCACCGGTGCCGTACCCGGTGCGCGCGTAGTTGTCGTAGTCGACGATGCTGCCGTCCATGTCGAAGTAGCGCCGGCCGTAGCTGTAGACGCCGTTGTTGCCGGGCATGCCCCGATCGTCGAACGAGGTCATCGGACAGCCGGGCCCCACGCCGAAGCCGAACTGGTGGTGCGACGAGCTGATCGAGTCCCCGGTGAGGGTCAGGACCGTGTCGTCCTCGACGGTCTGCACCTCACGGCAGCGGATGCGGTCCTTGTTGGCGTCCACCAGGGTGGGGTTGCCGTTGACCTGCGGGCAGCCGGTCGGCGGCGGGGGTGGCGGCGACCCCGGCCCGCCGGTGGGCCAGGGCGGCCCGTCGGTCGGGTCCGTCGGGTTGCTGGGTGACGACGAGCCGCTGGGTGAGGCGCTGCTCGACGGCGACGCGCTGCCGGACGGCGACGCGCTGCCGGACGGAGAGGAGCTGCCCGACGGCGACGCGCTACCCGACGGGGAGGAGCTTTCCGACGGCGACGCGCTACCGGACGGAGAGGAGCTTTCCGACGGCGACGCGCTGCCCGACGGAGAAGAGCTCTCCGACGGCGACGCACTGCCCGACGGAGAAGAGCTCTCCGACGGCGACGCACTGCCCGACGGAGAAGAGCTGCCCGACGGCGACGTGCTCCCCGAGGGCGACGCGCTGCCCGAGGGGCAGGGCGAGTCGCTGGGCGACGAGGTGGGTGAACCGCTGGGCGAGGCAGTCGTGGTAGGTGCGGTCGCGCCGGGGGCGCGCTGCGCCACCGGCTCAGCCGTCACCGGCGACTGGGTCTGCCGGGTCGGCGACGCCGACGTCGAGGCCGAGGCCGAATCGGTCGGGGTCGGGCAGTCGTCGGCTGCCGCCCGATTCTGGGTACGGATCTGCGCGAGCCGCGCCTCGACCTCGGCCGGGAGCTTCCCGCCCGGCTTGACGCACGGGTCGAGCAGCCAGGTCGTACCCTCCAACTCGCGGGTGCAGGGCGGCGCGTCGTACGACACCGCTGCCGGGGCGGCGCTCGCCGAGGTGGGCGAGGCGCCCCCGGCGGTCGGGGCGACGACCGCGGTGAGGGTGGCCACCGCCATCGCCATCCCGGCGGCGAAGAGAACATTGTGGAACGACCTGGTGGGTCGCGGTCCTGGTGGTCCGCTTGCATCCAGTTGGCTCATGCCGTCCTCCAGGGACTGAGTGCACCGGTAGGTGTGTTACCGCACGGTAGGGAGGCGCGCGGTAACCCGGTAGATCAGTCGCCCTTACCTACTGTCGAGCGGGGATCGCTCGCGGTGACCTGCCTCCGTACGCCCGGATGTCTCCTGGCCGAGCACGACGGCCAGCTCCCGGCGGTTACGGACGCCCAGTTTCGTGAAGACCCGGGCCAGGTTGTTGTTGACGGTGTTGACCGACAACCCGAGCCGGTCGGCGATGCTGCGGCTGGACAGGGCGACCGCGAGCAGCGCGACGTCCCGCTCGCGGCGGGTCAGCGTCGCCTGCTCGACGCCCGGAGCGGTCGCCGCGAGCAGGGGCGTCCGCACGCCCCGGCAGGCCTCGGCCAGCCTCGCGGCCCGCTGCGCCACCGCCAGCCGAGGTCGACCCCGGCGGGCGTACGCCCGTGCGGCCACGCCGACCGCCTCGGCGGCGAGCAGAGTGTGCCCGCGGGCGACGAGGTCGTCCGCCGCCGCCTCCAGGGCCGGCCCGTCGTCGTGCAGCAGACCGTCGGCCGCGCCCGCGAGGGTCGACGCCAACCCGCCGAGCTGGTCGCCGAGGGCGTTCAGGCGATCCCGTACCGGCTCCGGGGCGCCAAGGCGCACGCACTCGTAGAGCGCCACCGCCTCGATGGTGGGCTGCTCGCTGCCCCGGGCCAGGTCGGCCGCGTGCCGGGCGGTACGGATCGCCGCGGTGCGGTCCCCCTCGGCGACCTGCACCCAGGCGCGGTTCAGCTCCACCCACGCGTGGAAGATCCGGTTGGCGGTGCGCTCCCGCGCGTCCGCCGCCGCCAACCAGCGGCGGGCACCGGGCAGGTCACCCGCCAGGGCCCGGACACCGGCCAGCTCGGCCCAGTACGTCCGCACCAGGTGGTACTGGTCGTTCTCCTCCACCAGGGCGATGGCCTCGCGCAGGTCGGCCTCGGCGGCGTCGAGCTGCCCCTGGGCCTTGGCGATGATGCCGCGGAACCCGGCCCAGACGGCGACCATCCCCCGTGCGTCGCTGGCCACCGCCGCACGGTAGCCCTCGTCGGCCAGCTCGACGGCCTCGGCCAACTCGCCGGCGGCGTACCGGGCGTAGCAGAGCCCCAGCCCCACCTGGGCCTCGTTCCAGGGCAGGTGCTCGGGCGCGGCGGCGAGCACCGCCCGGCCCCGCCGCGCCAGCTCCGCCGCGAGGCCGAGCCGACCGAGCATGCCGGCTGCCGAGGCCGCGCCCATGGTCGCCCAGCTCGCCGCGCGTACGCCGGTGTCGGGGCGGCCCAGTACGGCCTGGCCGACCGCCAGCGCGGCCTCGCACCGGCCGTCGTAGAACAGCACCCAGGACCGGGTGGCCTCGGTGAGGTCGTGGCCGGGCGAGCCCTCCGGCACCATCCGCAGCGTCTCGTGCGCCTCGTCGATCCGGTCCAGACCCCAGTAGAGCAGCCCGGCCCGGGTGATCGCCCAGATGGCGAGGCGCTTGCTGCCCGGCGGCGGAGCCGGGGGGAGCATGTCGAACGCCTCCTGGCTGCGCGCCTGGTACTGCAACACCCGGGCCAGCAGCCACTGCGCCTCCCAACCCTGCCCGGCGTCGTACGCCGTGCGGGCCAGACGCTCGGCCAGGTCGATGTCGAACCGGTCGATCGCCTGCCGGGCGGCGGCCAGCGCGATGCCGGGATGCCGGACGCTTCCGGAGCGCAACTGCCACATCCCGGCGACCAGCGCGTCGTCGCGTCGACGCAGGGGCATGCTCGCCAGCACGTCGGCGAGCTGCCCGAACACGGTCCGGGACCGGCTGGCGGGCATGCTGGCGCGCAGCGCCTCGCCGTAGAGCGGGTGGGCCATGCGCAGGGCCGTACGGGCGCCGGAGCGCTCCGCGACCACCATGCCGCTACGCTCGGCGGCCTCGATGGCGGCGGGGTCGACGAATTGTTCGAGCAGCGCCAGGGAGAGAGGTTCGCCGCAGGCGACCACCTCCAACACCTGGCGGGCGGCCGGTTCGAGGGCGCGCAGCCGGGCGCTGACCAGCTCGGCCAGCCGTGGACTGCCGGAGGCGGTGCCGCGCCAGCGCCAGACGCCCCGTGACTCCTGCAGTCCGCCGGTCTCCATCGCGTCGGCCAGCAGTTCCCGCAGCAGCAGGGGGTTGCCGTCGGCGAGTTGCCGCAGCCGGCGGCGGCTGAGCGCGTCGAGCGGACCCGGCGCGGCCTCGTCGAGCAGGTGGTCCACGGCGGTTGCGGGCAGGGGACGCACCTCCAGTCGCCGACCGTCACCCGTCCACAGTGAGGTGAGGGCGTCGGACAGCGGTTCGCCCGCGCGGACCGTCGCCACCGCCACCGCCAGACCGTGCACGGCGAGCTGGTGCAGCAGCCCGGCGGACGGTTCGTCGAGCAGGTGCGCGTCGTCGATGCCGATCATGACCGTGCGGCCCGCGCTGCGCCGTGCGAAGTCGCGCTCCACGGTGACGACCAACCCCATCGGGTCGGCGTACGGTCGACTCGGCGCGGGGATGAGGTGGGAGACCGCGCCGAACGGGATCGAACGGGCCGCGCCGGTGGCCGAGACCCAGTGACACTCCACGCCGCTCTCACCGGCCCGCGCCAGCGCCTCGCGCAGCAACCGCGTCTTGCCCACCCCGGCGTCGCCCACCAGCACCAGGCCGGGCACCCGCGCCGCCACGACATCCTCGATGGTCTTCAGCTCGACGTCGCGGCCGACGAGTGTCCATTCCCCACGTCCCGGCATGACGACCCTCACCTCGCCCTCGGGGCAGCCCTGCCGTCCACCCTATGGGCAGTCCCGACACTTCCGCTCGACAGCGGTCGATGCGCTCAGGCCGGAGTGGTGAGCAGGTAGTCGTCCGCCTCCGGGCTCCACCGCAGGTCCACCGCGCCGCTCGTGGCGGCGGCCTTGCAGAACTGCAGGAAGCTGCGGTAGCCGAGCTTCTTCTCGCTGAAGTCGGGCCGGACCCGGCGCAGCTGGTTCTTCAGGCCGGAGAGCGCCACCGGGTTGCCGGCGCTGCCGAGGTCACCGACCACTCCCCGGAGCAGGCCGAAGGCCACCTCCCGGTCGCCGTGCTCGGGCAGCGACACCTCGGGGTCGCCCTTGGCGGGCCCCTCGGCCAGGTCGACCACGTTGTGCTCGGCGAGGTGGCGCAGCAGTTCGCCGAAGGTACGGAAGCCGTAGTCGGACTCGCTGAAGGTCGGGTCCTTGCGCAGCAGGGTGCGCTTGAGCCGGGAGGCGGTCACCTCGCCGCTCGCGTTGCCCTGCAACCCGGCAACCGTCTGGGCGACCTGCACGGCGAGCGCGTCGACGTCCCGGCCGGGCTCCTCGCCCACCGGCCGGTTCTCCACCTCCGGTTCGAACTGCTGCTCCGGCTCGGGCGGTCGCTGGTCGAGGCCGGGTTGCCGGGCCGGGCGAGCCTGTCGGGCGCGCACGGGCGGGATGTCCACGCCCTCCAGCCGGTCGTAGTACAGGAACTCGTCGCACGCCGGCGGCAGCAGCGCGGACGTGGACCCCTCCACCCCGACACCGATGACCCGCTTGTTGAGCTCGCGGAGCTTGTGCACGAGCGGAGTGAAGTCACTGTCGCCGCTGCAGATGACGAAGGTGGAGATGTAGTCGCGTTCGAAGGCCAACTCGATCGCGTCGACGGCCATCTTGATGTCGGCGGCGTTCTTACGGGACGCGCCCATCCGCTGCGGGATCTCGATGAGCTCCACGTGGGACCGGGTGAGCATCCGGCGGTCCTCGTCGAAGTACGACCAGTCGGCGTAGGCCCGGCGCACCACGACCCGCCCGCGCTCGGCCAGCGCGTCGGCGATCGGCCGGAAGTCGAAGGCCCCGCCGCCACGGTGGTCGCGGGCCCCCAACGCCAGGTTCTCGTAGTCGAGGAAAAGGGCGATTCGGTCTTCGTGCTCCACGCGGCTCACCCTACGCCGGTCGTACGGGGTCGGGACGCACGCGACGCGCCGCGCCTCAACTCACCAATCGTTTATTTCTTGCAAGTTATCGGTCGCCTCTTTTCATTCTTCGATTGTCGTCTTGCAGTGCGATGTTCGGTGCTGCATCATGCAGATCAATGTCGGGCGTCCAGTGGAACGCCGGGCGGACCTCCACCACCACCCCCACCCAGGAGGGTCACCGATGTCTCGCAGCATCCTGCCGGCGCGCGGACGCCCGGGCCGCCGCCCGGTCGCCGCCACCGTCGCGCTCGCGACCGGCCTCGCCGTGCTGGTCGCCGGACCCACAGTGGCCGCCGCCGGCCCGGCCGCCGCACCCGGCACGCAGCCGGTCGTCACCCGTGCGGCGCTCGATCCGGCGCTGGTCGCCGGGCGTGGCGCCGACGTCGACTTCCTCGAACAGGAGGCCGAGAACGCCCGCACCAACGGCGAGGTCATCGGCCCGGACCGGTCCGCCTACACGCTGCCCGCCGAGGCGTCCGGCCGCCGGGCCGTCCGCCTGACCCCCGGCGAGTACGTCGAGTTCGTCCTGCCCAGCGCCGCGAACGGGATCACCGTGCGGTACAGCATCCCGGACGCGCCCTCCGGCGGCGGGATCACCGCGCCGCTGGGTGTCGCCGTCAACGGCAGGCACGTGCGCACCATGACGCTCACCTCGCAGTACTCGTGGCTCTACAACCAGTACCCGTTCACCAACGACCCGCAGGCCGGCCTGCTGCACCCGGACTGGTGGATCACCGAGTGCCAGTGCGTGCCGGCGGCCACCACCCCGTACCCGAGCATCACCAAGCCCTTCCGGCCCACCCACTTCTACGACGAGCAGCGGCTGCTGCTCGGGCGTACCTACCGGGCCGGCGACAAGGTCCGGCTCACCGCGCCGGCCGGCAGCGCCGCCGCGTGGACGGTCATCGACCTGCTCGACTCCGAACTGGTCGCACCGCCGCGCGTACGGCTGCTCGCGGCGAACGTGCTGGCGTTCGGCGCCGACCCGACCGGCCGGCGGGATTCCGCCGACGCCCTGGACAAGGCGATCGCCTTCGCCCGGCGGGCGCACCTGAAGGTCTACGTTCCGCCGGGCACGTACCAGGTCAACCGGCACATCATCGTCGACGACGTGACCATCGAGGGCGCCGGCACCTGGTACACGACCGTCAAGGGGCGCGAGGTCGCCCTGTCGACCCCCGCGCCGGACGGCTCGGTGCACACCGGCGTCGGGTTCTACGGTCGCGACGCCGCCGACGGTGGCAGCCGCAACGTGCACCTGTCCGGCTTCGCCATCGAGGGCGACGTGCGCGAACGCATCGACACCGACCAGGTCAACGCGATCGGTGGCGCGATGAGCGACTCCACGATCGACGGACTGCACCTGCGGCACACGAAGGCGGGCCTGTGGTTCGACGGCCCGATGCGCAACGTCCGGGTCACCAACACGATCGTCGTCGACCAGATCGCCGACGCGCTCAACTTCCACACCGGGGTGACCGACTCGGTGGTCGCGCACACCTTCGTCCGCAACACCGGCGACGACGGCCTCGCGATGTGGGCCGAGAAGACCGCCAACGCCCGCAACACGTTCGACCACAACACCGTGCAGTCGCCGACGCTCGCCAACGGCATCGCCATCTACGGCGGCACCGACACGACCGTCTCGCACAACCTCGTCGCCGACCCCGTCCGGGAGGGCAGCGGTCTGCACGCCGGCGCCCGCTTCGGCGCGGAGCCGTTCACCGGGTACCTGCGGTTCACCGGCAACACCACGGCCCGCGCCGGCACGTACGACCTGAACTGGAACATCGGGCTCGGCGCGATCTGGATGTTCGCGCTGGACCGCAGCATCGACGCGGCCGTCGAGGTGACCGGCGACGCCTACCTGGACAGCACCTACAACGCGATCATGCTGGTCAGCGACTGGCCGGTGAAGGACCTCTACTCGATCCCCGACGTGCGCTTCCGCGACGTCCGGGTCGACGGCACCGGCACCTCGGTCGTCAGCGCCCGCACGGCCGGGTCGGCCTCGTTCGCCAACGTGGACGCCCGCAACGTGGGTGCGGTCGGTGTCAACAACTGCGGATCGTTCCACTTCACCCCGGCCGGCTCCGAGTTCACCCTCACCGACCTGGGCGGCAACGACGGCGGCTGGCTCGCGCCGTGGCTCCTGCCCAACACCATCACCTGCGACGACCGACCGCCGGTGTCACCGCCGCCGCCTCCGGCCCAATGGTGAACGCGGTGGGCGGGGCCGGCGCGCAGGGCGCCCCACCCCCCCCCACCAACCCCGGCAAAAAACAAACAAAAGGAAACGAAAGGGGAGGGGAAA
>NZ_JBEXIL010000049.1:0-44793 GCF_040608555.1 Micromonospora sp. NPDC005172 | reverse complement strand
TGGGGGGCGGGGGGGGGGGGGGGGGCGGGGGGGGGGGGGTGGGTGGGTTAGAAACGGGCGGGTTCGCGGTAGGTGCCCCACTCGGCCCGCAGCGCGTCGCAGATCTCACCGAGGGTCGCCTCGGCGCGTACGGCGTCGAGCATTGCCGGGATCATGTTCTCGTCGGTACGGCTGGCCCCGATCATCCGGGTGAGCGCCGCGCGGACGGCGGCCTCGTCCCGCGCGCTCTTGCGCTCGGCGAGCACCCGGCGCTGCTCCAGCTCCACATCGTGGGAGATGCGCAGGATCTCCAGCTCCTTGGCGACCGTGCCGGTGTGGCAGTTGACGCCGACGATCTTCTTGTCGCCCTTCTCCAGGGCCTGCTGGTAGACGAAGGCCGACTCGGCGATGTGGCCGGTGAACCAGCCGTCCTCGATGCCGCGCAGGATGCCGGAGGTCATCGGGCCGATCTGGTGCGGACCCTCCCCGCCGAGCTGCCGGATGCGGGCGAAGATCTCCTCCGCCTCGGCCTCGATCTTGTCGGTCAGCGCCTCGACGTACCAGGAGCCGCCGAGCGGGTCGGCCACGTTGACGACGCCGGTCTCCTCCATCAGCACCTGCTGCGTACGCAGGGCGATCTCGGCGGACTCGTCGGTGGGCAGGGCGAGGGTCTCGTCCAGGGCGTTGGTGTGCAGCGAGTTCGTGCCGCCGAGCACTGCGGCGAGCGCCTCGACGGCGGTGCGTACGACGTTGTTGACCGGCTGCTGTGCGGTGAGCGACACCCCGGCGGTCTGCGTGTGGAACCGCAGCCACAGCGCCTTCTCGCTGGTGGCGCCGTAGACGTCGCGCAGCCAGCGGGCCCAGATCCGGCGGGCGGCACGGAACTTGGCGATCTCCTCGAAGAAGTCGAGGTGCGAGTCGAAGAAGAAGCTCAGCCCGGGCGCGAACACGTTCACGTCCAGCCCGCGCGACAGACCCAGCTCCACGTAGCCGAAGCCGTCGGCGAGGGTGTACGCCAACTCCTGCGCGGCGGTCGAGCCGGCCTCGCGGATGTGGTAGCCGGAGACCGACAGCGGCTTGTAGCGCGGGATCTCGGCCGCGCAGTACTCCATCAGGTCACCGATCAGGCGCAGGTGCGGCTCGGGGTCGAACAGCCACTCCTTCTGCGCGATGTACTCCTTGAAGATGTCCGTCTGGAGGGTGCCGTCCAGGGTGGACAGGTCGGCGCCCTGCCGCTCGGCGGCGACCAGGTACATGCAGAAGACCGGCACGGCCGGGCCGGAGATCGTCATGGAGGTGGTGACGCCGGCCAGGTCGATGCCGTCGAAGAGCGCCTGCATGTCGGTGGCCGTGTCGATGGCGACGCCGCAGTGCCCGACCTCGCCGAGCGACTGCGGGTCGTCCGAGTCGCGCCCCATCAGCGTCGGCATGTCGAACGCGACCGACAGGCCGCCACCGCCCGCGCCGAGGATCATCTTGTAGCGCTCGTTGGTCTGCTGGGCGTTGCCGAAGCCGGCGAACTGCCGGATCGTCCAGGTCCGACCGCGGTAGCCGGTGGGATACAGACCCCTGGTGTACGGGTACTCGCCCGGCCAGCCGATGCGCTCGAAGCCCGGGTAGGAGCTGCCCTCGGGCGGCCCGTAGACCGGGTCGACCGTCGTCCCGGAGAGCGTGGTGAAGTCGGCGTCCCGCTTGCGCGCGGAGTCGTACCGGGCCTGCCAGCGTGCCCGTCCGGCGTCGATCTCGTCGGCGTCCATGCGCAGGGCTCCTCCTCGGTTCCTGGACTGGAATTCGAGTGTAGAGCCCTTGCCTGAACGATCGCTAAGTCACGTCGTACCGGCGGGTAACCAGGCGACCCACGGTCAGACGGTGGCGCCCGGCTGCTTCAGCTCGATGTCGTCCACCGTGACGTTGACCTGCGTGACCGTCAGGCCGTACCGCTCCACCGCCTCGATCACGGCGGCCCGCACCGCCTCGGTCACGTCGGCCACGACGTGCCCGGCGTCGATCACCAGGACCACGTTGACGACTGCCGAGGTGCCCTTCACGTCGGCCGAGACGCCCCGGCGGGCGTCGCCCACCTCGTCCAGGCCGACCTTGTCGAGCACGCTGTTGAAGAACCGGGCCACGTCACCGCCGAGGTCGGCGACGCCGGGCACGGCGCGGGCGGCAGCGCCGGCGATCTTCTCCACCACCTCGTCGGAGACCGAGGTCACGCCCCGGGTCGCCCCCGTCGTGGGCTGCGCCGCACCGGCGTTCTCCACCGCGTCCGTCATGATCACATCTCCCCTGGTCCCGGTGCACTGTGGACCGACCGGCTCGTCGGCCCGCTGCGCGGCAGCTCGCTGCCGGCCATGAGCCGCGAGCCTACTAAAAGCGGAGGGTGCTTCGCGTCCGGCCGCGCGGCGCGGCGCGGCCGACCGACACGGGTCAGCGAGCCAGTTGGGCGAGCAGCTCGTCCGCCGCCGCGTACGGGTCCATCGCGCCCTCGGCGACCTTGGCGGCGAGCGTGCTCAACTCCGTACCGTCGCGCAGGGAACCGATCCTGGCGCGCAGCGCGCCCAGCGCGATGGCCTCGATCTCGGCGGCGGCCCGCGCCTCCTGCCGGCGACGCAGCTCGCCGTGCTCGACCAGCCAACCACGGTGCTTGTCGACGGCGGCGGCGATGTCGTCGATGCCCTCACCCCGGGCGGCAATGGCGCGAACCACCTGCGGTCGCCACTGGCCCGGTCCGCGCTCGCCCAGCGCGATCATGCCCTGGATGTCACGGACGGTGGCGTCGACGCCGTCCCGGTCGGCCTTGTTGACGACGAAGACGTCGGCGATCTCCAGGATGCCGGCCTTGACGGCCTGGATCGCGTCGCCCATACCCGGGGCGAGCAGCACGAGCGTGGTGTCGGCCAGCGAGGCGACCTCCACCTCGGCCTGTCCGACGCCGACCGTCTCCACCAGCACCACGTCGCAGCCGGCGCCCTCCAGCACCCGGACCGCCTGCGGCGTCGCCGCCGCCAGCCCGCCGAGGTGGCCCCGGCTGGACATCGACCGGATGTAGACGCCCGGGTCGGTGGCGTGGTCCTGCATCCGCACCCGGTCGCCGAGGATCGCTCCGCCGGTGAACGGGCTGGACGGGTCGACCGCCAGCACGCCGACCCGGTGTCCGCGCGCCCGCAGCGCGCGGACCAGCTCGTTGGTGGTGGTCGACTTGCCCACGCCGGGCGAGCCGGTCAGACCGACGACCTGGGCCTGCCCGGCGTACGGCGCCAGCGCGGCGGCGATCTCCGGCAGCAACGGGTCGCCGTTCTCGACCAGGGTGATCAGGCGGGCGACCGCACGGGGGTCACCGGTGCGGGCCCGCTCGACCAGCAGCGGTACGTCCCGACTGCGGCGCACCGACGTGGTGCCCGCTGCAGGCACGCGCTCGGCCCCTTCGCTCACTGGCCCGGCACGTGGATGATCAGCGCGTCGCCCTGGCCGCCGCCGCCGCAGAGCGCCGCCGCGCCGGTGCCGCCGCCGCGCCGCTTCAGCTCCAGGGCGAGGGTGAGTACGAGTCGCGCGCCGGACATGCCGATCGGATGGCCCAGGGCGATCGCGCCGCCGTTGACGTTGACCTTGTCGGGGCTGACACCGAGGTCGCGGGTGGACTGGATGCCGACCTGCGCGAACGCCTCGTTGATCTCGATAAGATCCAGGTCGTCGATGCTCAGGCCACCCTTCTTGAGGGCGTGGTTGATCGCGTTGGACGGCTGCGAGTGCAGGGAGTTGTCCGGGCCGGCCACGTTGCCGTGCGCGCCGACCTCGGCCAGCCAGGTCAGCCCCAGCTCGTTGGCCTTGGCCTTGCTCATCACGACGACCGCCGCGGCGCCGTCGGAGATCGGCGACGAGCTGCCGGCGGTGATGGTGCCGTCCTTGGCGAAGGCCGGGCGCAGCTTGGCCAGCGACTCGACGGTGGTGTCCGGGCGGATGCCCTCGTCGTCGCTGATCACCAACGGGTCACCCTTGCGCTGCGGGATCAGCACCGGGGTGATCTCCTCGGCGAAGTGGCCGTTCTTCTGCGCGGCGGCGGCCCGCTGGTGGCTGGCCGCGGCGAAGGCGTCCTGCTCCTCGCGCGTGATGCCGTGCTTCGTGCCGAGCCGCTCGGTCGACTCGCCCATCGAGCAGCAGTCCCAGGCGTCGCTGAGCCCGTCGTGCGCCATGTGGTCCCTGACCACCACGTCGCCGTACTTGTAGCCGGTGCGCTGGCCCATCAGCAGGTGCGGGGCGTTGGTCATCGACTCCATGCCGCCGGCCACCACGATGTCGAACTCGCCCGCCCGGATGAGCTGGTCGGCAAGAGCGATCGCGTCCAGGCCGGACAGGCAGACCTTGTTGATGGTCAGCGCCGGGACGGACATCGGTACGCCCGCCTCGACGGCCGCCTGCCGGGCCGGGATCTGACCGGCGCCGGCCTGGAGCACCTGCCCCATGATCACGTACTGGACCTGGTCGGGGCTGACACCGGCCCGCTCCAGAGCGGCCTTGATGGCGACCCCGCCGAGCTTGGTGGCCGGAAGGTCCTTGAGGTTGCCCAGCAGCCGCCCCATCGGGGTCCGCGCGCCGCTGACGATCACCGAAGCCATGCCTGCCTCCGAGGGGGGTGCCGAGCTGTACGCCTTAACGATTGTTCGGCCAGACTAGCGCCATGGCAGAGAACTCCCCCGTCGAGCCCGGTGCGGACTACGTCACAGACATCGGACTTCGCAAGATTGACCACGTCGGCATCGCCGTCGCCGACCTGGATGCCGCCATCGACTTCTACCAGCGGACCTTCGGGATGCGCTGCGTACACGTCGAGACCAACGCCGAGCAGGGCGTACGGGAAGCGATGCTGGCCGTCGGACCGACCACCGAGGGCGGCTGCGTGCAGCTGCTCGCCCCGCTCACCCCGGAGTCCACGATCGCGAAATTCCTGGATCGCAACGGACCCGGCGTGCAGCAGGTCGCGTACACCGTGGCGGACATCGACGCGGCCTGCGCGGCACTGCGCGAGCGGGGGATGCGCCTGCTCTACGACGAGCCGCGGCGCGGCACCGCGGACAGCCGGATCAACTTCGTGCACCCGAAGGACGCGGGCGGCGTCCTCGTCGAACTGGTGGAGCCCGCCGCGACGCACTGACGGATCTCGTCGCCCGCCCCTGCCGAGGGCGGGCGACGCGCGTCGGTGCGCGGTTGACGCGCTGGTCGGGCATCTTCACGCATCGGCCGATGCAGTTTTTCACAGAGGACTTCCGGCTTTAGCTACCGTTCAGTAACGTCCCGGCCCACAGGAGCGCGGCCGGTGCCGGATGTGTCGAATGCCGACATGGCGGTCGCGTCCCACCGGCGCCGACGATGGCAGCACCCGGGCCCGCGCGGGTGCGGGGACGAACCGGAGGTCACCGTGCAGGACATCCTCGAAGCGATCATGGCGGCGGAGGAATCGAACGACCCGGACCGAGAACTGGGCGGCGTCGCCAAACTGCCCGTACCGGAGAGTTACCGAGGCGTGGTCGTCCGCGCCGAGGAGTCCCGGATGTTCGACGGCATGGCGACCCGGGACAAGGATCCCCGCAAGGCGCTGCACGTGCAGGAGGTGCCGACGCCGGAACTCGGGCCGGGCGAGGCGCTCATCGCCGTGCTGGCCAGCGCGATCAACTACAACACGGTGTGGACCAGCATCTTCGAGCCGGTGTCCACCTTCCGGTTCCTGGAGCGCTACGGCCGGGTGTCCGAGCTGACCCGCCGCCACGACCTGCCGTACCACGTGGTCGGTTCGGACGCGGCCGGCGTCGTCCTGCGCACCGGTCCCGGCGTGACCCGGTGGGCGGCCGGCGACGAGGTCGTCGCGCACTGCCTCTCGGTCGAGCTGGAGGACGCCGCCGGACACGACGACACCATGCTCGACCCGCAGCAGCGGATCTGGGGCTTCGAGACCAACTTCGGTGGGCTGGCCGAGCTGGCCGTGGTCAAGGCCAACCAGCTGATGCCCAAGCCGCGTCACCTGAGCTGGGAGGAGGCGGCCAGCCCGGGGCTGGTCAACTCGACCGCGTACCGGCAGTTGGTGTCCCACCACGGCGCCCAGATGAAGCAGGGCGACGTGGTGCTGATCTGGGGCGCGTCCGGCGGCCTCGGCGGGTACGCCACCCAGATGGCCCTCAACGGCGGCGCGATCCCGGTCTGCGTCGTCTCCTCGCCGGAGAAGGCCGAGCTGTGCCGCAGCATGGGCGCCGAGCTGGTCATCGACCGGGCCGCCGAGGGGTTCCGGTTCTGGAAGGACGAGGAGACCCAGGACCCGGACGAGTGGCGGCGGTTCGGTGAGCGCATCCGCGAGCTGACCGGCGGCGAGGACCCGGACATCGTCTTCGAGCACCCGGGTCGGGAGACGTTCGGCGCGAGCGTCTACGTGGCCCGGCGCGGCGGCACCATCGTCACCTGCGCGTCCACGAGCGGTTTCCAGCACCAGTACGACAACCGCTACCTGTGGATGCACCTCAAGCGCATCGTGGGCAGCCACTTCGCCAACTACCACGAGGCGTGGCAGGCCAACCGGCTCGTCGCGCTCGGCAAGGTGCACCCGACGGTGTCCCGCACCTACCCGCTGGAGCAGACCGGTCAGGCCGCGTACGAGGTGCACCGCAACGCGCACCAGGGCAAGGTCGGCGTGCGCTGCCTCGCGCCCACGGACGGGCTGGGCGTCCGCGACGGGGAGTTGCGGGCGCGGCACGAGGAAGCGATCAACCGGTTCCGGGGGCACTGAGCGAGGCACCGGCCGGACGGATGAGCACCCGATGGCCAATGCGGTGATCGGCCATTGTTCTTCCACCCGCATTAGCTCGAACCCATCCGGGTCGAACAAAGGGTCACGGGACACACCCGTGGCCCTTTTTCGCGTCACGCTGCGTGGCGTCCGTCCCGCCCGGGACCTGCCAAGATCGCCGATTGGTCCGGCCTCGCGGGCCAGGGCAGTTGACCATGTAAAGAGGACACGAAAGCTTCGTACCGCTCTTGCGAAGCACCCTGGGGCGTCTGCCAGTATGTCCCAATGCCCCAGCAGCAGTCCTCCCCTCTCGCGTTCTTCGATAACGCGAACTCGCAGCCAGATTTCACCGTTGGCCTGCGCGGATACAACACTCACCAGGTCGATGACTTCATCGGCCGGATGACCGCCGCGCTGACCCAGTCCGAGCAGGCCCGTGCCGAGGCCGAGCAGCGGATGAACGACGCCCAGCGTCGTCTCCGCCAGGCCGAGCAGCGCATGAGTGCGCTGGAGCAGAAGCTCACCGACACCAACAAGCAGCTCGAAGAGAACAGCCGACCCACCCTGTCCGGGCTCGGCACCCGCGTCGAGCAGATCCTCCGGCTCGCCGAGGAGCAGGCCAACGACCACCGCAACGAGGCCAAGCGCGAGTCGGAGGGCATTCTCTCCGCCGCCCGCCTCGAGGCCCGGGAGATCACGGACAAGGCCCGCGCCGAAGCCGCCGCGATGAAGGCCAGCGCCGAACGCGAGGCAGGCAACCTGCGCACCGCCGCCGAGCGCGAGGCCGCCGAGGTCCGGGTGCAGGCCCGCCGTGAGGCCGACACGCTGCGCGCTGACGCGGACCGTGAGACCAAGCAGCTCCGGACCGTCACGGCCCACGAGGTCGCCGAGCTGAAGTCGACAGTCGAGCGGGAGGTGGCCACCCTGCGGGCCACCGCCGAGCGCGAGATCACCCAGCACCGCTCGAAGGCCGCCCGCGAGGCCGAGGAGAAGCGCGCCGAGGCCACCAAGCTGCTCACCGACGCGCGCGACAAGCGCGACAAGGACCTCCAGGCTCTGGAGCTGCAACTCGCCGAGCGGCGCGAGAAGGCCGAGCGCGAGGAGTCCGAGCGACACGCCGCCCAGGTCTCCCAGACCCAGAAGATGGTCAGCGAGGCCGAGCAGCGCGCCCGTGCCGCCCAGGAGCGCGCCAAGGAGATCGAGCAGCGCGCCGAGGCCCGCCGGGTCGAGTCGGAGCGCCACGCCAACGAGACGATCGACAAGGCCAAGGCGCTCTCCGACAAGACGCTCAACGAGGCCAAGGCCGAGTCGCAGCGCCTGCTCAGCGAGGCTCGCACCGAGGCCGAGCTGACCACGCAGGCCGCCCGCCGCGAGGTCGAGGACCTCACCCGGCAGAAGGACGCGGTCACCTCGCAGCTCGGGCAGATGCTCTCCGGGCTCGCCGGCATCGTGCCCGGCATGCCGGCAGCGGCTGCCCCGGCGGCCAAGCCGGAGGCGAAGAAGACCGACGGTGCTCAGGAGCGGGTGACCGCGGAGACCGCCGGCTGACGCGAGGCGTCAGGTTGGGGCATCGGCGGCGCGAGGTGACACCGGGTAACCGGTGTGACCTCGCGCCGTGTGCGTTTCCCAACCCTTGGCGTGGTGCCCTCGCCACGGAGTGAAGTAGGTCCCACAAGGGGCGTCCGTATCGCCCCAGCAGGGGGCGATGCGTGTGAGGATGGGGGCATGTCGCACGGCGAGGAACTGTTCGCTCTCGGCGGGGATGTGACCACGGAGCCCAGCTTCGAGTCCGCTCTGCGGGGGTACGAGAAGAAACAGGTTGACCGGTATGTCGCGCGTGCCGAGCACGAGATCGCGACCCTCGCCGCAGAACGGGAACAGGCCTATACACAGATCCACAAGCTCGCCGGCCAGGTCGAGGTTCTGCAACGGGATCTGACCCAGGTCCGCAAGCAGATGAACGTGGTCGACAGGGCCTCCTTCCGGCACCTGGGCCCCCGCGTCGAGTCGATCCTCACCCTCGCCGAGGAGCAGGCCGAGCAGATCCTGTCCGCGGCCAACGAGGAGATCGACGCCCGCCGGGCAGCCGCCGAGCACATCATCGAGGAAGCCCGCGAGCAGGCCGCCCGGGCATTGAAGGACTTCGAGATCGCTCTCGCCGCTCGGCGTCAGGAGGAGGAGCGGCACAGCGCCTCCCGCCGCGCGGAGGCGGACGCGACCCTGCGCTCGGCCAAGGACGAATCGGCGCAGCTGCGCAAGACGGCGCAGGACGAGCTGGCCAAGGCCCAGCAGGAGGCCACCCAGCTACGGGACACCGCCAAGGAGATCCACACCCGCGCCCAGCAGGAGGCCACCAAGCTGCGCGAGGCGGCCCGCGAGGCGCTGGCCACCGCCCGCCAGGAGGCCGCCGAGCTGCGCGAGGCCGCCAAGGAGGTGCACGCCAAGGCCCAGCAGGAGGCCAAGCGGCTCACCGACACGGCGACCGAGGCGGGCCGGGCGACCCACGCCAAGGCGCAGCAGGAGGCCAAGCAGATCATCGACGACGCGTCGATGGCCGGCCGGGCCACCCGGGCCAAGGCCCAGCAGGAGGCCGAGCGGGTCGCCACGCAGGCGTCCGAGGCGGCCAAGCGCAGCCGGGCGGAGACCGAGGCGTACGTCCAGCGCATGCGCAGCGAGACCGAGGCGTACGTGCAGCAGTCCCGGGCGCAGACGCAGCAGGAGCTGGGCGCCTGGCGGGCCGGCGTGGAGCAGGAGGTCAACTCCCGGCGCGAGGCGGCCGATCGGGAACTGGCCGAGCGACGGTCCACCGCCGAGCAGGAGTTCGCCAAGCGCCACGACGAGCTGGACAAGCAGCACGAGTCCCGCCAGCAGGAGCTGAAGTCGGGCTGGACCGCGCGCCGCGACGAGCTGGAGTCCACGTACACCGCGCGCCGCGACGAGCTGGAGACCGAGTACACCACCCGCAAGAACGAGATCGAGCAGGGCGCGGACGCGATCCGCCAGGCGGCCGAGGCGGACGCGACGAGCCTGCGCCAGCGCGCCGAGACCGAGGCCGCCGAGTTGCTGAGCCGCGCCGAGACCGAGGCGGCCGACAAGCGCCGCAAGGCCGACGAGCACGTCGCGGCCTCGCGTCGCCAGTTCGAGGAGTACGCGGCCACCACCCAGCAGCACCTCGCGACCACGCAGCAGCACCTGGCGGCGACGCAGCAGGAGTCGGCGGCGGGCCGGCAGCAGCTCGCGCACGTGATGTTGGAGATCGCGCAGGCTCAGCAGCAGCTCGCCGACCTGCGGCAGGAGACCTGGAAGGCCCGGCAGGAGTCCGACGAGATCGAGCGGCAGATGGCCGAAGTGCGGCTGCACAGCACCACCGGCCCGATCGACGGTCCGACCGCGCCGGCGGCGGGCGATCGCCCCGACGACGCGCCGGCGACCGGCGAGGCTTCCGCCGTACCCGCGACCGTGGCGGCCGGTGGCGGGAACGGCCCGGCCGACGGTGACGGTGCGGCCGGTGGTCTCAAGGCCGCGCCCGACGGCGTTGCGCAGCCGGTGAACGCCAGCGCCGACGAGGCCGGGCAGTCCACCACGCGACCGGTGGCCGAGCCGGTGACCACTGTCGACGGTGGCACGGCCAGCGCCGGGGTCGACGGTGAGCCGACGGTGGCGGCCGTTCCGGGCGAGGGTGGCCGGGGCGCCAAGCCGACCAGGATCACCAGCACCGGCGAGAACGGCAAGCGCCCCAGCAAGCCGACCACCGACGAGCGCAGCGCCAAGCCCAGCAAGGTCACGATCGAGAAGGACTGACGGGCGCCCACACCGAGCATCGAGATCGTGGACAGTTTCCGTTGGCACGTGACGGAAACTGTCCACGATCTGCACGGAGCCGGCATGGTCTAGCTGACGTGCGGGGGTGGATCGATGATCGGGCGGCGGAACGGCCCCCACGCCACGAAACGTTCGAACAACTCCCTGGGCGTCGGCCCGTCGTAGGGATTGAGCTGGTAGAGGTCGTGTGCTGCCTCGTGGTAGAGCCCGGCCAGATAGATGGTCAGCGCGGCAGGATCTTCGTCGAACTCGGCCTTGAGCAGCAGCCGGGCGTCCGCACAGGGCCATGGTCGACCGTCGGCCCGACAGCACCACATGGGTCGCAGCGGGGTGTGCGGCGTCCGCGCACCGCAGGGCCGGGGGAACGCGGGGTACGGCCCAAGTCGCGGCTGCGGCAGCCTTGATGCCGGCGTACGGCCCCGGTCACCCGTTCCAGGGCCCGACGGCGTGCATCTCGACCGGGGCGCCGCGGTGCCGGGCAGCGCGCGACCGGCACGGCGAGAACTGGGCATGGGTACCTCCTCGACTGGAAACGGTTGCGCCGCCGGGGACAGGGCTTGAGGCGACGACAGCCGCACGATCCGGTACGTGACAGTCTGCTGACCAGGCCACTACGGTCGGAAGGCATCACCGTCGACTGGTCCACTATTCCGGGTCGATGGTGTCGGCACTGGAGCTGGGCCAACGACCCCTGGACCGACTGTTCCTGGCCCGCGCCGACGAGGTGCTGACCACCGACGGCCTCCTCGTCCACCTGCTCAAGCTCGCGGAGCGGGACGGTCAGCCGAGCTGGTTCCGTCCGTGGCTGGACGCCGAGCGCAGCGCCCGCCAACTGCGGTGCTTCCAACCCACGCTGATCCCGGGGCTGCTACAGACCGAGAACTACGCCCGCGCCGTGATCCGTTGCGACGACCTGCTCAGCGACGACGAGGTGGAACGCCGGGTCCACGCCCGCCTGGACCGCCAGTCGCTGCTGATGCAGCCGAATCCGCCGCAGTTCGTGGCGGTGGTGGACGAGTTGGTGCTGCGGCGGGCCGGCGAGGAGATCCGCGGTTTGATGGTCGAGCAGCTCACCCACCTCGTCGCCAGCATGGAGCGACCACACGTCAGCCTGCACGTCATTCCGGCCGACGTCCGGCTGCACGTCGGCCTCTCCGGGCCGTTCAACCTGGCCCGTGGTGCCGACGGTGGTTGGGTTGGGCACATGGAGCACCAGATTGACGGTCTCGTGGTGGATGGCGACCATGAGGTGGCTACGCTGCTGGCGCGCTGGGAGATGATCAGAAGCAGTGCGTTGTCCCGCCGCCAGTCGATCGAACTGATGAAGGAAGTTGTGACCTCATGGACCTGACCGGCGCGCTCTGGCGCACGTCCAGCCGTAGCGGTAACGGTGAGTGTGTCGAGGTGGCGGACAACCTGCCCGGGGTGGTGGCGGTGCGCGACAGCAAGGACCCGTCCGGCACGGTGTTGGTCTTCGCGCCGGCCGCGTGGCGGGCGTTCGTGGCCGCCACCCGTCGTCCCACCGCCTGAGCCGGAGGTCCCTGGTGCCGCAGCATGACCCGTCCGGCGACGAACCGGACGTGACCCCCGAGTCCTCCTCGGCCCAGGCACCCGTGCCCGTGCCGGTACCGGCCCCGGGAATCGACCCGGACGAGCCTCCGGCGGTCCCGTCGGGAAAGTTCGGCACCCCGGGGCGTCCACTGCGGCGCAGCAGCTTCCTGGTCGGCTTCACCGGCGCGTTGGGCGTGCTGCTGGCGTACACCCTCTATCTGGGGATTCGGAATGCCGGCGGCATTCTCGTCCTGGTGGTGATCGCGCTCTTCCTCGCGGTGGGCCTCAACCCGGCGGTCGTGCGCCTGCGCACCTGGGGGGTTCCCCACGGTCTGGCGGTGACGGCGGTGGCGTTGACCGTGGTACTGCTGCTGTGCGGGGGCGTGGTGGCGCTGGTCCCGCCGATCGTGACGCAGTCCGGGCAGTTCATCGACCAGATCCCGAGTCTGCTCGACGAGTTGCGCCGCAATCCCACAGTCAACGACCTGGTGGAGCGGTACGACGTCGTGGAGCGGGTGCAGGGCGCGGCCAACGCCGACACCATCGGCAGAGCGCTCGGCGGGGTGCTCGGCGGGGCCCAACTGATCTTCGGCACGGTGTTCCGGACGCTGACCGTGCTGGTGCTGACCATCTACTTCCTGGCCTACTTCGACAAGCTGCGCTCCCTGGGCTACGCGCTGGTCCCCCGGTCGCGCCGCGAGCGGGCGGCGTTGATCGGCGACGCGATCCTCACCAAGGTGGGCGCGTACATGGTCGGCGCGCTGAGCATCGCGGTGCTGGCCGGCGCGACGACCTTCGTCTTCGCCCTGATCGTCGGTCTGCCGTACCCGTTCGCACTGGCGGTGGTCGTCGCGGTCACCGACCTCATCCCGCAGATCGGGGCGACCCTGGGCGCGGTGATCGTGAGCCTGGTCGGCTTCGCCGCCGACCTGCCCACGGGCATCGCCTGTGCGATCTTCTTCCTCATCTACCAGCAGGTCGAGAACTACCTGATCTACCCGAAGGTGATGCGGCGCTCGGTGGAGGTCAACGAGGTGGCCGCCCTGCTGGGCGCGCTGCTCGGCGTGGCCCTGCTGGGCGTGGTGGGCGCGCTGATCGCCATCCCCACGGTGGCGGCACTGCAACTGATCCTGCGTGAGGTGGTGCTCCCCCGTCAGGAGCGGAACTGACGATCAGTCGGCCGGGCCGGGGACGGGGGTGTCGGCGAAGGCGGCCACCGTCCGGTCGGCGTACGCGCTGACGTCGCCCGCCTCCATCGGCCCGTCCCAGGTCGTCGGCAGGGGTACGTCGACGGCCGGGTTGACCCGCTTGACGATCTCGTCGAGCACCGTCTCCGCGTCACCCACCCAGAGGTGCTTCGCGCCGGGCACCCCGACCACCTCGGCCTGCGGGACCGCCGCGAACCGCTCCCGGGCCTCGACCGGGCGCAGGTAGTCGTCGAACTCGGGTACCAGCGCCACCAGCGGACGACCGGACGCGGCCCAGGTCGCCAGGTCGTCCGGCGCGGAGAAGCGCAGCGGCGGGGAGAGCAGGATCGCACCGGCCACGGCCGGGTCGCAGCCGTACTTGAGGGCCAGGTCGGTGCCGAACGACCACCCGACCAGCCAGATGTTGGGCAGTTCGGCGAACTCCGCGTACTCGATGGCGGCGGCCACGTCGTAGCGCTCGCCCACCGCGCCGTCGAAGGCGCCCTCGCTCGTGCCGCGCACACTGCTCGTGCCCCGGGTGTTGAACCGCAGCACGGCCAGGTCGGCCAGCGCGGGCAGCCGCCACGCCGCCTTGCGGAAAACGTGGCTGTCCATCATCCCGCCGTGCGTGGGCAGCGGGTGCAGGCAGACCAGGGTGGCCGCCGGTGGCCGGTCGGCCGGCAGGGCCAGCTCGCCGACCAGCCGTAGCCCGTCGGCGGTGTGCAGCTCGATGTCCTCCCGGCGGCCGGGCAGGATCGACGACGCGCGGATCGCTGTGCTCACCGCCCAAGTCTGTCGCGAAGTCGCCGCCGCCGCCCACCGAGGCACGAACAGGGTGATTCAGATCGCTCAGTAACGCGGCGCGCCCCGGCCGCGCCGCACCGCCGGCCCGCGCCGCTCCCGGGCACGCCAGCAGCCGCTGTGCCAGTGCCGGCGGTCGGTCAGGTCGCCCAGACCGTCGGCCGGCCAGGCCACCAGGTGCGCCACGCCGGGTCGGATCTCCTGGTCACAACCGGGACAGCGGTACGTCTTGACCGACGCGCCCGCCCCGATCCCGCGTACCTGCCAGGCGCCGTCGGTCCACTGCTGCACCGAGGCAACGCCCTGGCGGGCCCGGTCGGCGTCCAGGTTGGCGTTCTCGTCCCGGCGAGGGCGGTTGCGACGGGGGCTCACAGTCACCAAGCGTACGGCCGCCTCGGGCGGGGCGGCCCTTCGGCCGGCCCGCCCGGGCCGGGATCACTTCCAGCTCTCCGGCCGCGTCGGGTCAGCGGTGACCTGCGCTCCCGCCAGCACGCTGGTCGCGTCCGCCTCGGTGAAGATGTGCGCCGGCGGTTCCCCCTGCCAGGGCCAACCGAAGTCGGCGAGGACCGTGGTCCGGGGAATGCCGATCAACTCCAGCCTCGTCCCCTTCGCGGTCAACAGCGCCGGACGGCCGGCGATGGTCCGGTCCGACGTCGTGGAGGTACCCGCCGAGCTGGCGTACCGGTACTCGACCGTCATGATCTCGGTGTCGGCTCGTTGGAGGGCGAGTCGGGCGGTGACCAGCCGGGGATACGAGGCGATGTCGACCGCGCAGCCGGTGACCCTCGATCCCTCGGGCAGGGAGGTGAGCCGAAGCGGCGCCTGGCAGCGTCGGGCCTGGTTCCAGCGCAGGGCCCCGACCGCCCGCTCCAGCGCTGCCGCGTTCCCGTTCGGCAGGACGGCACGGGCGTAGAGGCCCGGCGCGGGCTGCCACATCGTGACCAGTCAACAGCCGCGCCAGCCGCATCAGGGCCGGGCCACGACTGCCGACGTACTCCTCGAAGGTCACATCCTGTAGACGCGGCCTGGACCCTTCGGCGTTGACCCGGTCAGCGGTGCGAGTGGTCGCGGAAGCCGCGGCGGGCCTTGCGGCCCAGGTAGCCGGCGGTGACCAGGTGTTCCAGCAGCGGCGCGGGTGCGAAGCCCGGCTCACGCAGCTCCAGGTACAGCTCGCGCTGGATCGCCAGGGAGACGTCCAGCCCCACCACGTCGAGCAGCTCGAACGGCCCCATCGGGTAGCCGCAGCCCAGCTTCATGGCGTGGTCGATGTCGTCGGCCGTGGAGTAGCTGGCCTCCAGCATCTTGACCGCGTCGTTCAGGTACGGGAAGAGCAGCGCGTTGACGATGAACCCGGACCGGTCGCCGCAGACCACAGCGGTCTTACCCAGCGCGGCGCAGACCGCCCGCGCGGTGGCGGTGGCCTCCGGTGAGGTGCGGATGGTCCGGACCACCTCGACCAGCGGCATGACCGGCGCGGGGTTGAAGAAGTGCAGGCCCACCACGTCGGCCGGCCGCTGGGTGGCCATCGCCACGTCGACAACCGGCAGCGACGAGGTCGTGGTGGCCAGCACCACGCCCGGCTTGCAGATCTCGTCGAGGCTGGCGAAGAGCGCCTTCTTGACGCTCAACTCCTCGACGACCGCCTCGATGACCAGGTCGACGTCGGCGAGGTGGTCGAGGGTGGCCGTCCAGGTGATCCGGCCGAGCGCCGCGTCCCGGTCGACCTCGGCGAGCTTGCCCCGGACCACGCCCTTGTTCAGCGAGGTCTTCACCGCCTCGCAGACCGACGCGGACTTCTCCGCGCCACGGGTCACCGAGACGACCTCGTACCCGGCCTTCGCGAACACCTCGATGATCCCGGTGGCCATCGTCCCGGAACCGACGACGCCGACTTTCGTGATGGCCCGCGCGCCGTCGGCGAGCGCCGCGTCCGTCGTCCGCGGCGTCGTCTCGTCGGGTACGACCTTCGGCGAACCGGGCCGCTCGTAGGTGTAGAAACCCCGGCCGGACTTACGGCCGAGCAGTCCCGCCGTGACCATCTGCTTGAGCAGCGGCACGGGCGCGTGCCGACGGTCCCGCCCGCCGCGCCGGTACATCGTGTCCAGGATCTCGTACGCGGTGTCCAGGCCGATCAGGTCCATCAGCGCCAGTGGGCCCATCGGCAGGCCGCAACCGAGCTTCATGGCGGCGTCGATGTCCTCCCGGGTCGCGTAGTGCGACTCGAACATCCCGACCGCGTGGTTGAGGTAGCCGAAGAGCAGCGCGTTGGCGATGAAGCCGGCCCGGTCGTTGATGGTCACGTCGACCTTGCCGAGCCGGGCGCACAGCGCCTCGACGTCGGCGACCACCTCGGGTGCGGTGACGACCGTGCGGACCACCTCGACCAGCTTCATCACCGGGGCCGGATTGAAGAAGTGGATGCCGATCACCTGGTTGGGCCGGCTGGTGGCAACCGAGATCTCGGTGACGCTCAGCGACGAGGTGTTGGTGGCCAGGATCGCGTCCGGGCGGCACACCCGATCCAGCTCCGCGAAGATCCGCTGCTTGAGGTCCAGGTGCTCGGGGACCGCCTCGATGACCAGGTCCACCGAACGCAACGCGTCCAGCCCGACCTCGAAGTGCACCCGCTCGTGCAGCGCGTCCCGGTCCGCCACGGCGAGCTTGCCCTTGGCCACGGCACGATCGGTGGAGCTGGTGAGGGTGGCCCGCCCGCGCTCCAGCGCCGGCTCGGAGATCTCGACCGCGACGACGTCGACACCGTTGCGGGCGAAGACCTCGACGATGCCGGCACCCATGGTGCCCAGCCCCACGACACCCACGGTGCTGAACTCGCGCGCCACGACCGGCCTCCCCAGACACTCCGCACGGCCACTGAACGGCCGCTAAGGCTTTGCGCGCGAGTCTGCCACGTGACCCAGGGTTGTCGAGACGCCGTGGCATATTTCACCCACGGTGCGCCCCTACGCGGCCTGCGCGTCGGTCAGCGCCAGCAGCTCCGTCACGAACTCCGCCGGGCGTTCCAGGTGCGGGCTGTGTCCACAGCCGGGCAACACCACCTCGCGGTACGACCCGCCGGCCGCCGCGTACCGCTCCAGCACCGTCCGGGTCTGGCCGACCATCGGCTGCGGCGGGCGGGTGTCCGCGCCGGGCCAACCGGGCACGAGACCCAGCGAACCCAGGTACGCCAGGTCGAGCAGCGAGGTGTCCGAGACGATCACGTCGGCGTCCCCGCGTACCCAGGTGACCGGCGGCTTCTCCGCGACGGACACCAACTCGTCGGCGATCCGGAACCAGGTCGGCGCGAGCGCGTTGAGCGCGCCCCGCTTCCCGGGCCCGGCGCCTGGCCAGTTCTCCGACTCCACCGCCGTGCCCGGGTAGTTGTCGTCCCCGGTGGCGGTGGAGAGCATGCTGTCCAACAGCAACTCCTCGTCCTCGCCCAGCGCGGCGGGATCGGCCACGTAGGTCGCCCGGAGCACGGCGCGTGGGCTGGTCGGCACGTCGACGCTCCGGTCGCCGGCTGCGAGTCGGGCGACGAAGTCCTCGTTCACCCTGGCCGCGCCGGTGCCCGCGAAGTCCGGGGTGGCCGGCGTGCCGACGAGGTCGCGCGTGCCACCGAAACCGTACGGCGACACGGGCGCGGCCAGCAGCAGCGCCCCCACCCGGTGCGGATGGTCGACCAGCAGTCGCATGGCCACTCCCCCACCGAGGGAGTGCCCGACCACGACCGGCCGGACCCCAGCGCTGCCGGTGTCGGCGCGGCGGGACTCGGCGCGGCGGGACTCGGCGCTGCCACCCCCGGCGCTGCCGTGCCGGGTGCTGGGGAAGAGCGTCGGGTCGTCCAGCAGGGCGGCCACGTCGTCGGCGAAGTCCCGCAGGCCCCGGGTGGCGTTCACCGGCGCGGTCGCCGAGTCGCCGAATCCGCGTAGGTCGGGAGCGACGACCCGCAGCGTCGGTGGCAGCCGCCGGATCAGGGGCTCCCAGAACAGCGCGGAGGAGCAGTTGCCGTGGACCAGCAGCACCGGAGTGCCGTCCGGCGGACCGGCCACCCGTACCGCCTGGGTGGTGCCGTTCGCCGTCACGACCCTCTGCTCGGTTTCCATCCGCGGCATGCTGCCACGCCGGTCCCCGCCGGTCCAGGTGTCGACCGGCCACGTGGCGGTGCTTGCCGGTGTGGCCGACCGGTAGCGGCGCGGCCATCACCGCGCCGCTACCGGTGGACTACGGCCAGCGCCGCTGCCGGTGGACTGCGACCAGCTCCACGGCTGGTGGGCGCGCGATCAGCGGCGGGCACCGGGTGGCGTGGCCAGTGGCAGCGGCAGCGTCGGTCGGACGTCGCGCCGGGACACCCCGAAGCTGAGCCCGACCGGATCCGTGTGGGCGACCCCCGGATCGAACAGGCGCAGCTCGGTGCGGCCGAGCCGGATCACGTCACCGTCGGAGAGGCGTTCCACCTCGGTGATCCGGCGATCGTTGAGCCAGGTGCCGTTGGTCGAGCCCAGATCGCGCAGCGACGCGCCCTCGGGCGCCAGCCACAGCTCGGCGTGCCGGCGGCTCAGATGCGGGTCGTTGATGACCACGTGACCGGTCGGCGCACGACCGATCACCAGTGGCTCGGCCCGCAGACGAAAGCTCGCTCCGCGCATCGGCCCACCGGCGACCGTCAACAACGGCATCAGTTCCGGATGTTCCTCCATGGACAGTCAGCCCTTCCACCCCACACCGTTACTCCGCGCGTCAGCCTGCCATCAGACGGTAATCGTCAATACCGACCGGCCGGTCAGCTCCTCGTCACCTCCCGGTCACCCACTGTTCGACGATTCGGACGGCCGCCCCCTGCCACCTGGCACCTGACCTGCACTGATCAACGAGCGGGCCGGTGGGCGCGACTCCCGTCCCGGCTACCCGAAATCGCGGCCTACCGATGAGTAATGTTCGGGTCTAGACTTCCGCCCATGACGGCTGTGCATGTCCCCGGCACCCCCCTCATCGAGGCGGACCAACTGGTCTCCACCAGTCCGGCCACCGGCGTCGAGGCCGGTCGTCTCCCGGCCGCCACCGACGCCGACGTACGGCAGGCCGTCGAGCGTGCCCGCGCCGCCGGAGAGTGGTGGGCCGGTCTGGGCTTCGCCGGCCGTCGCCAGCGACTGCTGCGCTGGCGCGCGCTGCTCGCCCAGCGCGTGGAGCAGCTCGCCGAGTTGATGCACGTCGAGGGCGGCAAGCCGATCCCGGACGGCATCGTCGAGATCGCCAGCGCGATCGAGCACGTCGACTGGGCCGCCCGCAACGCGAGCCGCGTGCTCGGCCCCCGCCGGGTGCGGTCCCGGCTCGTCCTCGCCGAGTTCTCCGCGCATCTGGAATACCAGCCGCACGGCGTGGTGGGTGTGATCGGGCCGTGGAACTACCCGGTCCTCACCCCGATCGGCTCTGTCGCGTACGCCCTGGCCGCCGGCAACGCCGTCGTGCTCAAGCCCAGCGAATACACACCCGTGGTCGGCCAGTGGCTGGTGGACACATTCGCGGAGGTGGTGCCCGAGCAGCCGGTTCTCACCGCCGTGCACGGGCTCGGCGACGTCGGGGCGGCCCTGTGCCGCTCCGGGGTCGACAAGGTGGCCTTCACCGGCTCCACCGCGACCGCTCGCAAGGTGATGGCCGCCTGCGCCGAGACGCTGACGCCGGTGCTGATCGAGGGCGGCGGCAAGGACGCCATGATCGTCGACAGCGACGCCGACCTGGACGCCGCCGCCGAGGCCTGCGTCTGGGGCTCCATGACCAACGCCGGCCAGACCTGCATCGGCATCGAACGCGTCTACGCCGTCGACGCGGTCTTCGACGCCTTCGTCGACAAGGTGGTCGCCCGCGCCGGCCGGCTGACCGTCGGACCGGACGGCGCCGACATCGGCCCGATCACCATGCCCAGCCAGATCGACGTGATCCGCCGCCACATCGAGGCCGCGGTCGGCTCCGGCGGTCGCGCCGTGCTCGGCGGCCCGGACGCGGTGCAGCCACCGTACGTGCACCCGACCGTGCTGGTGGACGTACCGGAGGAGTCGGCCGCCGTCCGCGAGGAGACCTTCGGCCCGACGGTGACCATCAGCCGGGTCCGCGACGCCGACGAGGCCGTGACACGCGCCAACGCCCTGTCGTACGGCCTGGGCGGTTCGGTCTTCGGCCGGCAGCGTGCGGTGGCCATCGCGCGGCGCATGCGCTCGGGCATGGCCTCGGTCAATTCGACCCTGACCTTCGCCGGGATGTCCACGTTGCCGTTCGGCGGCGTCGGCGACTCCGGCTTCGGCCGGATCCACGGCGAGGACGGTCTCCGCGAATTCGGCCGAGCCAAGGCCATCACGCGACGTCGGGCGCGGTCACTGCTGCCGTCGATGACCTTCGAACGCACCCCTGGCGACGTGGCACGCCTCGTCAAGGCCATCAAGGTGATGTACGGCAGATGAGTGTCGGATAGCCGATCTGCGAGCCGATCGGTGTATCCACATGTTTATACGCCGTACGCACGGCGGTACATTGCGTTAAATGGGCCACAATCGATTGCGCCACCGCCTTGTCGACAGTGACCAGTCGTGGAGCGCTCGGCAGCGGCGTCGTCGTTCGGAATGGCTGGCGCGCACCTTCCCCGACATCGGCGACATGCACGTCGTCGACCTCGGTGGCCGGCTGGGCACCTGGCACCGCGCTACCGTACGGCCGGCCCGGGTCACCGTGGTCAACCTGGAACCGCCGCCCGCCGCCGTACCCGAGTGGGCCCACGTCGAACAGGCCGACGCCTGCGACCTGCCAGCCCACGTCACCAAGGGCACCTACGACCTGGTCTTTTCCAACTCCGTGCTGGAGCACGTCGGTGGCCACGAACGCCGGCTGCGGTTCGCCGCCGCGGCCCGCGCGCTGGCTGATCGGCACTGGGTGCAGACGCCCTACCGGTACTTCCCCATCGAGCCGCACTGGATCGCACCGGGGATGCAGTTCCTGCCGATCCGGATGCGCACCGCGCTCGCCCGCCGTTGGCCCCTCGGGCACAAACCCACCCGCAGCCACGAGGCAGCCATCCACCAGGTGCTCTGGACCGAACTGCTGGACCGTTCGCAGATGCGCCACTACTTCCCCGACTCGGCGATGCTCGTCGAGCGGGTGGTCGGCCTGCCGAAGTCGCTGATCGCCGTCCGGACCGGGGCGTGAGCCGGCTCAGAAGAGGGTCAGCTCGTCCTTCTCGATCCCGCGCAGCCGGTCGTAGTTGACGACCACGCACCGGATGCCCCGGTCGGCAGCGAGCACCCGGGCCTGCGGCTTGATCTCCTGCGCGGCGAACACCCCGGTGACCGGGCTGAGCAGCGGGTCGCGGTTCATCAGTTCCAGGTAGCGGGTCAGCTGCTCCACCCCGTCGATCTCGCCGCGCCGCTTGATCTCGACGGCGACGGCACCGGAGTTCGCGTCCCTGCACAGCAGGTCGACCGGACCGATCGCCGTCATGTACTCGCGGCGCACCAACGTGTACCCCTCGCCCAGCACACCCGGGTTGGCCGCCAGCAGCTCCTGGAGATGCGCCTCCACCCCGTCCTTGCGCAGGCCGGGATCAACGCCCAGCTCGTACGAGGTGTCCTGGAAGACCTCCTCCAGGGTGATCCGCAGCTCCTCGCCGGCCTTGTTGACCACCCGCCACACGCCGGGGGCCTCCTCCAGCCGACAGGGCGGGCTCATCCAGTTCAGCGGCTTGTACGCACGGTCGTCGGCGTGAATCGACACCGACCCGTCCGCCTTCACCATCAACAGCCGGGTGGCCGGCGGCAGGTGAGCCGAGAGCCGTCCGACATAGTCCACCGAGCACTTCGCAATGACCAACCGCACCCGACGAGGGTAGCCGAGGGGCCCGCGAGCGCCACCGAGCGGCACTGGCGCGTCGGTGCGATGCTGAGACCGTGTTCGAAGTCCTCACCGGTACCGGTCTCGCCGCCTCGGCGGGTCTGAACGCCTACATACCCCTGCTCGTCCTCGGCCTACTCGGCCGCTACACCAACCTGATCGACCTGCCCAGTGGCTGGACCTGGCTCGGCAACGGCTGGGTCATCGTCATCCTGGCCGTACTTCTCGCCGTCGAGATGGTGGCGGACAAGGTGCCCGTCGTCGACCACGTCAACGACGTGGTGCAGACCGTCGTCCGGCCCACCGCCGGCGGCCTCGCCTTCGGTGCGGGCTCGTCGTCGGAGACCGTGACGGTCAGCGACCCGGGGAGCTTCTTCACCTCGCACCAGTGGGTGCCCGTGGCCACGGGGGTCCTGCTCGCCTTCGGCGTACATCTGCTGAAGTCCGCCGCGCGGCCAGTCATCAACGCGACCACCGCCGGGTTCGGCGCACCGGTGGCCAGCACCGCCGAGGACGCGACGAGCGTGGTCATGTCCCTGGTCGCGGTCATCCTGCCGGTGCTGGTACTCGCCTTCCTGGTGGGGCTGGTCGGCTTCGTCTACTGGTTCCTGCGTCGACGCTCCGAACGCCGGCGGGAACGCCAGGCGGCCCGCGCCGCTGGCTTCCGCGTCTGACCTCGGGCTGCGGCGGTAGCGCTCGCACCTCCAAGATGTGCGGGTACGACGATGGCCGGCACCCCGTGTGGGGTGCCGGCCATCGGTGGTTCTCAGCTGTTCCAGTGCTGGCCAACCAGGTCGGTGGCCTGCTGCTCCCACTGCGCGTACGCGTCCGGGTAGGCGGAGACCTGTACGGTCTGCGCGGCGTCGGTCAGCGGCATGTCCTGCCAACCGTCAACCTGGCGCAGGCCCTTGAGGAACGCCGTGGTGGAGTACTCCGGGTTGGTGATCTGCTCCGGCGTGCCCCAACCGCTGGTGGGGCGCTGCTGGAACAGGCCCAGGGAGTCGTGGTCGTTGGCGTCACCCAGGTGGCCCAGGTTCTCCAGCTTGGACTCCTGCAGGCTCGTGGCGATGGAGATGACCGCGGCCCGCTCGGGCAGGCCGGCCTTCTTCGTGGCCGCGATGATCGCCTTGACGTTGGCGGTCTGCTCATCGTTGAGGGTGATGTGCGACTGGTCGCCCTGCGGCTTGGGCGCGGCGGTGTGCACGGCCACGGCGGCGGGTCTGGCGTCCACGGCCGGGGTGGCGGCGTGGGCGGCGATCGGGCCGGCGAAGACGCCACCGGCGAACGCGAGACCAGCAACGGACAGCATGCTCTTGCGGAAGATCGTGTTCATGGGGGGTTGCTCCTTCGGGGGTAGGAAACACCCACACACCACCCGTTCGGGGGGATTGGTGACGCGGGGTGTCAGCACCTCGTCCGGGCGCTTGCAAAGTCTGGGGGGCGGCCTGCGGCGGCCGGTCCGTGTGTAACGACCTGCCGGCCGGGGCCATTCCCGGGGGCTGAGGATCCGCGGGGGATCGGGGCTCGCCGCGCCGGGACCGTGTGTAACGACCTGCGGTCCGGGGTCATTCCCGAAGGCGGCGGCCCTGTGATCAGGGGTGCTCGCCGCGGCGGGTCAGCGCGTAACGAGCGGCGGTTCGGGGCCATTCCCGGGGCCCGGGGGCCGGGGGCGGTGACCCGCCTTTGCTCTGCTTCAACCCAGGAAACACCTACCGTCCGATAATCGGACACCGGGTGTCTCCTCGGTTGAAGCAGAGCAAAGGACGCGCGGTGATGGCGCCCGACCTGACGGACGGCGGGGCGATGACCTGCGCTCCTGCGATCGTCGGGGGGCCACGACGCCCCGGCGCGCCAACGACCTTCCCGCCCACCAAGGCACATCCGGTCACCCCGTGAAGACCCCCACAGCCGGACATACCGTCGGCCGGCGCGATCGGGCGGGCGCAACCGAGCGATGATCGGCTCGACATCGCCGAAGTCGGGGTATCCGGGGCCGGATGACACCGCGATATCGGCGACCTCGTGTCGATCATGCCGACATGGCCGGTAAGGCTGACGGCCAGACGGGCGTATCGGGGTAAGCGCAGGCTGGCAAATGCCTAATATCGGGGCAGGAGCCTAGAGGAGGTCGCATGACCACTGCAATGGAGATGCCCCGAGTCCAGGAATGTGTCGTCGCGGCGTGCGCGTACAACCAGGGCGGTGACTGTCACGCGTTTGCGATCACCATCGGCAGCATGGACCACGCGCACTGCCACACCTTCGTCGAGTCACCCGTCCGGGGCGGGGTGGACGGCCTGACCGCGCAGGTGGGTGCCTGCCAGCGTTCCGACTGCCGACACAACGAGCAGTTGGAGTGCCACGCGTCGTCCATCAAGGTCGGCCCGGACAACGACATGGCCGACTGCATGACCTACGCCGGCCGCTGACCCTTCGACGGACCCGGTCAGGGCAGGTCGTTGGCCTGCCGGATGACCGTCACCAGGTCGTCGATGATCCCGGTGAGGGCGAAGTCCTTCGGCGTGAAGACCCGGGCCACCCCGGCGGCGAGCAGGGTGTCGGCGTCACCGGCGGGGATGATGCCGCCCACCACCACCGGCAGGTCCGCCCGGCCGGCGGTGCGCAACCCGTCGAGCACCGCGGGTACGGCCGCCAGGTGCGAGCCGGACAGCACGGACAGCCCGACCAGGTCCACGTCCTCCTCCACGGCGGCGGCCACGATCTGTCCGGCGGTCAGCCGAATGCCCTGGTAGACGACCTCGAAGCCGGCGTCGCGGGCGCGTACCGCGATCTGCTCGGCACCGTTGGAGTGCCCGTCCAGGCCGGGTTTGCCGACGAGCAGCCGCAGCCGGCCGGTGCCCAGTTCCCGCGCGGTGGCCGCGACCCGCTCGCGGACAGCCACGAGGCCCGGCTCACCGCCGCTGCCGGTGGCGCCGGCCAGGCCGGTCGGCGCCCGGTACTCCCCGAAGACCTCGCGCAGCGCGCCGGCCCACTCGCCGGTGGTCACCCCGGCCCGCACACACTCGACGGTCGCCGGCATCAGGTTGGTGGTGGTCGCGGCGTCCGCGCGGAGCCGGGCCAGCGCCGCGTCGACCACTGCCGCGTCCCGGTCGGCCCGCCACCGGCGTACGCCCTCCACGGCGGCCGCCTCGACCGCGGGATCGACCTGCTCGACGGCCTGCGCACCGGTGGCGGTCAGCGGAGAGGCCTCGGTCTCGGCGTACCGGTTGACGCCGATCACCACGTCGACGCCGGTCTCGATCCGGCGACGGCGTTCGGCCAGCGAGGCGACCAGCGCGCTCTTGAGGTAGCCGGTCTCCACGGCGGCCACCACGCCGCCCAGCTCCAACACGGCGTCCAGCTCTGCCCGTGCCCCGGTGACGATCTCGTCGACGAGCGCGGTCATCACGTGCGAGCCGGCGAACAGGTCGGGGTATTCGAGCAGGTCCGACTCGTACGCCAAAACCTGCTGCATCCGTAGCGACCACTGCTGGTCCCAGGGGCGGGGCAGGCCGAGCGCCTCGTTCCAGGCGGGTAGCTGCACCGCACGGGCCCGGGCGTCCCGGGACATCGTCACGCCGAGCATCTCCAGCACGATGCGCTGGATGTTGTTCTCCGGCTGCGCCTCGGTGAGGCCGAGTGAGTTGACCTGTACGCCGTAGCGGAACCGCCGCTGCCGGGAGTTGGTCACGCCGTACCGGTCCCGGGTGATCTCCTCCCAGAGCACGCCGAACGCGCGCATCTTGGCGATCTCCTCGACGAAGCGCACGCCCGCGTTGACGAAGAACGAGACGCGCTGCACGACGTCGCCCATCCGTTCGGCGGGCACCTGGCCGGAGTCGCGGACCGCGTCGAGGACGGCGACGGCGGTGGCGAGCGCGAAGCCGACCTCCTGCACGGGCGTCGCGCCGGCCTCCTGGAGGTGGTACGAGCAGATGTTGACGGGGTTCCACTTCGGCATCGCCGTCAGCGTGTGGGCGATGACGTCCGCGGTCAGCCGCAGCGAGGCCGCCGGCGGGAAGATGTACGTCCCCCGGGACAGGTACTCCTTGATGATGTCGTTCTGGGTGGTGCCGGAGAGCCTGTCGACGGTCCACCCCTGCTCCATCGCCACGGTCCCGTAGAGGGAGAGCAGCCACATCGCCGGGGCGTTGATGGTCATCGAGGTGTTCATCTCGGCGAGCGGGATGCCGTCGAAGAGCGCCCGCATGTCCCCCAGGTGGGCCACCGGCACGCCGACCCGGCCGACCTCACCGGCGGCCAGCTCGTGGTCGGGGTCGTACCCGGTCTGGGTGGGCAGGTCGAAAGCGACCGACAGACCGGTCTGACCCTTGGCGAGGTTGCGGCGGAAGAGCGCGTTCGTGGCGGCGGCCGACGAGTGGCCGGCGTACGTGCGCATCACCCACGGGCGATCCCGCTCGGGCAACCGGCTGGGCGTCTCATCCATGGCCGGAGTCTAAGTTACCGTTCAGTAGAAGAGGTTGTGGAAAACCGCACAGGTCCATGTCGAGGACGCCCGGGTGCGAAGCGCGCGCGGTGGCCCGGACCGCCATACCCCGGGCACCCGCCGATCGCCACCAGGACGCACACTGGACGTCATGGATGACGAGCTGGCCATCTCCGTCCGGGGGCTGCGCAAGGCGTACGGCGACAACGTGGCGGTGGCGGGCGTGGACCTCGACGTCCACCGGGGCGAGGTGTTCGCGTTGCTCGGCCCGAACGGCGCGGGCAAGACCACCACCGTGGAGATCCTGGAGGGCTACCGGCACCGGGACGCCGGCGAGGTGGCCGTGCTCGGCGCGGACCCGGCCCGACCCGACGCCGGCTGGCGCTCCCGTGTCGGCTTCGTGTTGCAGGGCACCGGCGAGTTCGACGAGCTGACCGTGGCCGAGGTGGTCCGGCACTTCTCCGGCTTCTATCCCGACGCCGACGACCCCGCCAAGGTGATCGAGCGGGTCGGGCTCGCCGCGAAGGCGAAGGCCCGTACGCACACCCTCTCCGGCGGCCAGAAGCGCCGCCTCGACGTGGCGCTGGGCATCATCGGCCGCCCCGAACTGCTCTTCCTCGACGAGCCGACCACCGGCTTCGACCCGGAGGCACGCCGCGAGTTCTGGGAGCTGATCCGCGACCTCGCCGCCGCCGGCACCACGATCCTGCTCACCACGCACTATCTGGACGAGGCGGAGACGCTCGCCGACCGGGTGGGCGTGATCGCCGGCGGCCGGCTGGTCGAGGTGGCCGCACCGAACCGGCTCGGCAACCGCCAGGAGTCCCTGGCGACGGTCTCCTGGCGTACCCCGGAAGGGGTTCGGGAGAGCGCGCAGAGCGCGACGCCGACGGCCTTCGTGGCCGACCTGGCCGCGCGCTACGGCGGCGAGGTCCCCGGGCTCACCGTGACCCGGCCGACCCTGGAGGACGTCTACCTCACCATGATCGGACAAGCGCGATGACGACCACGACGAAGCCGGCCACACCGATCACCGCCGGCCGCGGCCGCCCACCTCGCGCCGGCTCCCTCGCCCTACGCCAGGGCCGGCTGGAGATCACGCAGTTCCTGCGCAGCCGGGAGTCCGTGGTCTTCACGATGGGCTTCCCCATCATCATGATCCTCATCTTCGCGTCGATCTTCGACGGGACGATCGGGGGCGGGGTGAGGTTCACCCAGTACTTCATCACCGGCATGATCGCGACCGGTCTGATGACAGTGAGCTTCCAGAACCTGGGCATCTGGATCCCGATCGAGCGGGATCGGGGTGTGCTCAAGCGCTACCGGGGCACGCCGATGCCGAAGTGGGTCTGGTTCGCCGGCAAGGTGATCATGGTGGTGGCCATCGGGATCGCCGAGACCGTGCTGCTGCTGGCCGTCGCGGTGGCGCTGTTCGACCTCGACCTGCCCGGCAGCGCCGGGAAGTGGTTCACCTTCGGCTGGGTCTCCGTGCTCGGGGTGACCGCGTGCACCCTGTGCGGCATCGCCATCTCGTCGCTGGCTCGCACCGCCCGCAGTGGCTCGGCCGTGGTCACCCCGGTGGCCCTGGTGCTCCAGTTCATCTCCGGGGTGTTCTTCGTCTTCACCGACCTGCCCACCTGGATGCAGCAGGTGGCTGCGTTGTTCCCGCTGAAGTGGATGTGTCAGGGGCTACGGGCGGTCTTCCTGCCGGAGAGCTTCGGGGCGCAGGAACCGGGCGGCTCGTTCGAGCTGGGGCGGGTGGCGCTGGTGCTGGCTCTGTGGTGCGTGATCGGCCTGGTGCTCTGCCTGACCACCTTCCGCTGGACCACCAAGCGCGACGGGTGAGCGGACCGACCGGGGCGGGCAGCGCCGCCCCGGTCGTCACCCACTCAGTACGTGTAGAAGCCCTTGCCGGTCTTGCGGCCCAGGTCACCCGCGGTGACCATGCGCTGGAGCAGCTCCGGCGGAAAGAACTTCTCGTCGGCCGTGTCGGTGTAGATGTTCTTCGAGGCGTGCAGCAGCACGTCCACCCCGGTCAGGTCGGTGGTGGCCAGCGGACCCATGGCGTGCCCGAAGCCCAACCGGCAGGCCGTGTCCAGGTCCTCGGCCGACACCACGCCGGACTCGACGAGCTTGACCGCCTCCATCACCAGCGCGGAGATCAGTCGGGTGGTCACGAAACCGGCGATGTCCCGGTTGACCACGACGACCGTCTTGCCGATCTCCTCGGCGAAGGCCCGCGCGGTGTCGAGGGTGGCGTCGCTCGTCTTGTAGCCGCGCACCAACTCGCAGAGCTGCATCATCGGCACCGGCGAGAAGAAGTGCGTGCCGACGACGGCCTCGGGCCGCTCGGTGACCGCGGCGATCTGGGTGACCGGAATGGCCGACGTGTTGGTGGCGAGCACCGCGTCGGCCTTGCAGATCCTGTCCAGAGCCCGGAACACCTCGTGCTTGATCTCCAGCCGCTCGAAGACCGCCTCGACCACGATGTCCGCGTCGGCCGCGGCCTCCAGGTCGGTGGTGGGGGTGATCCGGGCAAGCGTCGCCTCGACGTCGGACGCCTCGATCCTGCCCTTCTCGGCGAACTTCTCCAGCGACTTCCGGATACCGCCGAGCCCTCGGGTGGTGGCCGCGTCGTCCAGGTCGCGCAGCGTCACCTGCCAGCCCGCCTGCGCCGCCACCTGGGCGATGCCGGAGCCCATCAGCCCGGCCCCGACGACCGCGAGTCGACCCGCCATCTGCTTCTCCCTCGCTGCGATTGAGTGCCTGCCTGCACCCTAGGGGTCTGTGTGAAACAGACCCTAGCCCGCGAGCCTGAACGATGGCTAAGTCGGTGGTCAGATCTCCAGCGACGGCTCCTCGGGCGCGGTCCCCCGCTCCACCGCAACCCCGAGCGCACGCAGGTCGGCCACGAAATCCGGGTACCCCCGGTCGACGTGGTGCACGTGCGAGACCTCGGTGGGCCCGTCCGCGCAGAGCGCGGCGATGATCAGCCCGGCGCCGGCGCGGATGTCGGTGGCCCGAACCGGCGCTCCGGACAGCCGCTCCCGCCCCCGGACCACCGCGTGGTGCCCATCGGTCTTGATGTCCGCGCCCAGCCGCATCATCTCGTTGGCGAACATGAACCGGCCGTCGAAGATGTTCTCCGTGATCAGGGACGCGCCGTCGCTGACCGCGGCCAGCCCGATCGCCATCGGCAGCAGGTCGGTGGCGAACCCGGGGTACGGCAGAGTCACCACGTCCACCGCGCGGGGGCGGTCGTCCATGCGTACCCGGAAGCCGTCACCGCGCGTCTCGACCAGGCCGCCGGCCGCGACGACCTTGTCCAGCGCGACCTCCAGGTAGGCCGGGTCCAGCCCGGTCACCGTCACGTCGCCGCGGGTCATCGCGGCGCCGAACGCCCAGGTGCCGGCGACGATCCGGTCCCCGACGGTGGCGTGCCGCACCGGGCGCAGGCCGGGCACGCCGGTGATCCGGAGGGTGGACGTGCCGGCGCCGGAGATCCGCGCGCCCATCTGGTTGAGCATCGTGCAGATGTCGACGATCTCGGGCTCCCGGGCCGCGTTGTCGATCATCGTGGTGCCCTGCGCCAGGACCGCCGCCATCACCAGGTTCTCGGTCGCGCCCACACTGGGGAAGTCCAGCACGATGTCCGCGCCGCGCAGCCCGTGCGGGGCCTCGGCGATGACGAAGCCGTGCTCGCCGGAGATCTCCGCGCCCATCCGGGTCAACCCGGAGATGTGCATGTCCAGGCCGCGCGAGCCGATCGCGTCGCCGCCCGGGTGGGCGACCCGCACATAACCCCGGCGGGCCAGCAGCGGGCCCAGCACGCAGATCGACGCGCGCAGCCGCCGGACCAGGTCGTAGTCGGCCTCCGCGCCCGGCTGCTCGGGTACGTCGATGGTCACCGAACGGGAGCGCGCGACCCCGCCCCGGGCCACCATCGGGTCGACGGGGTCGTCCGCGTCGAACCGGACGTCACAGCCCAGCCGCCGCAGCACCTCCCCCATGATCGCGATGTCGGTGATCCGGGGAACGTTGGTGATCACGCTGCGGCCGGGGGCGAGCAGCGCGGCGGCCATCAGCTTCAGCGCCGAGTTCTTCGCGCCGACCACGTGCACGGTGCCGGCCAGGCGGGCCGCACCGCAGACGCGGATGACGTCGACGTCGTTGACCGCCGTATCACCGGCGTCGCCCGGGCCCACCACCGCCGGCCAGCCGGCTGTCGCGTCCGGTCGCGCGGGGATCGTCAGGTCGGGTATCCGTAGGCTGTGCGTCATGGCCGTCCACCTCACGCGCATCTACACCAAGGCCGGCGACGCCGGCATGACCAGGCTGAGCAACAACGAACAGGTCCCGAAGACCGATCCACGGATCGCCGCGTACGCGGATGTCGACGAGTGCAACGCGGCGATCGGTGTCGCGCTCGCCCTGGGCCAGCTCGACGACGAGCTGCGAGTCGTCCTGGCGTCGGTGCAGAACGACCTGTTCGACGTCGGCGCCGACCTGTCCACGCCGGTCGAGCCGGAGCCGAAGTACCCGCCGCTGCGGGTCACCGAGAAGTACGTCGAGCGCCTGGAGGGCTGGTGCGACGAGTACAACGCGCGCCTGAGCAAGCTCGACTCCTTCATCCTCCCGGGCGGCACCGCGGGCGCGGCGCTGCTGCACGTGGCGCGGACCATCGCCCGACGAGCCGAGCGGGCAGCATGGGCGTTGGTCAGCCACGATCCGGACCGGACCAGCCCGCTCCCGGCAAAGTATCTCAACCGGCTCTCCGATCTGCTCTTTATCCTGTCAAGAACGGCAAATCCGGCGGGCGATGTGCTATGGGTGCCGGGCGGCAAGCGCTGATGATGGGCACCGTGCAGGGGTAGTTCCCGCTCCAGCCGCACTCACGCGTCGGCGGAGCTGCCACCTGGACCCGACCAGCGCGTTGATCGACTCCGGTCCAACGAAGTCGGGGCATCCCCGCCACGGGAACACCCCGACGTCAAGAAAGCCGAGTCGATCAACCCCCGCGGCCACCGAAGAGGCGGGACCAAGCGAAACCCCGGCCGCCGAGGAGGCGAGGACTCACCGAAACCGGTAACGGCAGGTGATCAAAAACCGGACCGGACCGACGCACAGCGCCGCGGACGGGTTTCCGGGGCAGCCCGCCCGGCGCAAGGATCAAGCCTGACCGCCCGGAGCCGGGCGGGCTGCCCCGGAAACACCGAACAGCGCCCACGGAAAGCTCAGGAGCAACGACAGAGCAGTTCAGGCAGCCGGCCAGTCCTGGGAGGCCAGACGCGGCGAGACCGCCCCCGGAGGGGCGGCCTCGAGCCAGGAGAGGAAGCCGGTGACGGTCGATCGCGCCATGGCGATCTCCACCGGTGCGTGGTGACTCGTACAGCGGAGGATCACCCAGTCGGCCGGCATGGAGAGCCGTTCCTGCCCTTCGGGCAACCGCCGGCGCTCGACCGCGAGATCCTTGCGGGACAGGACCCGCTTGGGACGGAGTGCGAAACTGAACATCCGGTACCAGCGCAGTTCTTCACCGGCGAACCGGCCGAACCCCGGTGACCAACCACGCCCGTCGAGTACGGTGGTCACCCGAACGCTGAGCCGGATGATGCCACCGCTGCGGGTGACGACGGCCCGCCGGACGAAGAGCACGAGAAGCGCGACGAGGATGACGGCGACGCCGATCCCGATCCCTTCGACGATCTGCATCCGCGGTTGTGGCTCAGCGGCTCTGCGCGGAAACCGGGGTAGCGCTCTCGGCCAGCACGGTGACGCCCTCGGCGCTCACCGAGAGGAAGCCGCCGGCTACCTCGTACGCGACCTGCTCGCCGCCGGCCAGCTTGATGCGAACCTGGCCGGGCTCGGCGAGCTGGCCGAGCAGCGGCGCGTGACCCGGCAGGACACCCAGCTCGCCCTCGGTGGTCCGGGCGACGACCATCTCGGCCTCACCTGACCAGACCTTCTCCTCGACGGCGACGAGCTCGACGTGAAGCTGCTGTGCCACGCTGTCTCCTTGCTGCGGCTACGGATTGCCAAAAGTCTAGTCGTGCCGCCGAACCGCCCCCAACGCGGGTGGCGAGAGCTGCGCCACGCCTACTTGCTCTTGTTCTGGAATTCCGGGTGCTCCAGCAGGAACGGGTCCAGTTGTTCATTGTGCAGGGCGGTGAAGAACTCCGGGACGCCTGCCTGGAACTGCTCACCCTTGTAGGTCTTGCCCTCGAAGACCGGTCCGCCCGGCAGCTTGATCATCTGAATGGTGTTCGGGCGGATGTTCTTCAGGGCGAGCCCGAAGTCGACCACACTGTTGCCCCGACCGTTGAAGATCAGCGATTGGCCGGCGGCGCGGAGCACCTTGTCGAGCTTGATCGGATTGGCCACGACGTCGGCGCTGAACGCCTGGCCGACCATCGCCTTCACGAACTGCTGCTGGTGGCGCTGCCGGCCGTAGTCCGCGTCCGGAACACCGTTCTTCGGGTAGCGCTGCCGGACGTAGTCCAGGGCCTGCCACCCGCTGAGGTGGTGGGTGCCCTTCTTGTAGATCGCCTGCGGGCCGACGTAGCCCTCGCCGCGCGTGTTGCCGGGCCGGGGCTTGCCGTCCGGCTGCTTGTGCTCGGACTTCACGTCCCGCTCGACGTACATGTCGACGCCGCCCATCGCGTCGACGATCTTCTGGAAGCCGGTGAAGTTGATGATCGCGCCCGCGTCGAAGCGCTTGATGCCGGTGGCGTTCTGCACGGTGGTGGCCAGCAGCTCGAAGCCGCGCGCCGCGTCCGGGTTGCCGCCCGGCACCCGGCTGCCGAACGACATCGCAGCGTTGATCTTCGTCGTCTCGCCGCCGAAGTTGGCCTTCTTGAACGCCGGGATGTCGACGTAGAGGTCGCGCGGCAACGAGAAGAGGTAGGCCCGGTCCATCGACGCCGGAACGTGCAGCACCATGATCGAGTCGGCCAGCGGCGCGGCCGTCGGCGTACGCGGGTCGATGCCGACCAGCAGGAGGTTGAGCGGGCCCTTGATGTCGCTCTTCTTCTCCTTGGCGCCCGCCGCCTGGTCACCGAAGAGGTCGGCCTTGCCGACGGCACCCTCGTAGCGGGCCATCAGCACCTCGCTGCCGACGAGCGCCCCACCGCTGAGCACGGTCAGCACGAGGCCGAAGACGGTGCAGAGCTTGGCCCAGCGCGGCACACCCCGCCAGATGGACGACTTGCGGCCACGCTTGCCGGCCTTACCCACGCTCATCTCCGTTCGCTACGCCCACGTAGTGGAGACGGGCGCACGTCGTCGAAAGGTTGCAGAAGTCAGCGCCGTTCACGTGAACGCGCGGACCGACCGTATCTCGCGTACCGGTCGAGCGACGACCACGAGTAACGGACCGCGACGATGGTAAGACGTGAAGATGAACAAAAGACTGCCCCGACATTGCCGGGGCAGTCTTTTGCGGTACGGGTACGACGAGGGCTGTCAGGCCTTCATCAGCTCCTCAGCCTTGGCTTCCAGGTCCTCGAGACCGCCGCACATGAAGAACGCCTGCTCGGGGAAGTGATCGTACTCACCCTCGCTGATCTTGCGGAACGCCTCGATGGTCTCCTTGATCGGGACCGTCGAGCCCGGCACGCCGGTGAACTGCTCCGCCGCGTAGGTGTTCTGCGAGAGGAAGCGCTCGATCCGCCGGGCTCGGGCCACGGTGATCTTGTCTTCCTCGGAGAGCTCCTCGATACCGAGGATGGCGATGATGTCCTGCAGGTCCTTGTATCGCTGCAGGATCCGCTTGACCTCGGTGGCCACCTGGAAGTGCTCGGCGCCGACGAACTCCGGGGCGAGGATCCGGGACGAGGACGCCAGCGGGTCCACGGCCGGGTAGATGCCCTTGTCGGAGATCGACCGCTCCAGGTTGGTGGTCGCGTCGAGGTGGGCGAACGTGGTGGCCGGGGCGGGGTCGGTGTAGTCGTCCGCCGGCACGTAGATCGCCTGCATCGAGGTGATGGCCTGGCCCCGGACGGAGGTGATCCGCTCCTGGAGCTCGCCCATCTCGTCGGCCAGGGTCGGCTGGTAACCCACGGCGCTCGGCATACGGCCGAGCAGGGTGGAGACCTCCGAACCGGCCTGCGTGAAGCGGAAGATGTTGTCGATGAAGAGCAGCACCTCCTGCTTCTTCACGTCGCGGAAGTACTCCGCCATGGTGAGCGCGGAGAGCGCGACCCGCAGACGCGTGCCCGGCGGCTCGTCCATCTGGCCGTAGACCAGCGCGGTCTTGTCGATGACGCCGGACTCGGTCATCTCGGCGATCAGGTCGTTGCCCTCGCGGGTGCGCTCACCCACGCCGGCGAAGACCGAGGTACCACCGAAGTTACGGGCAACCCGGGTGATCATCTCCTGGATGAGCACCGTCTTGCCCACGCCCGCGCCGCCGAACAGGCCGATCTTGCCGCCCTTGACGTACGGGGCGAGCAGGTCGATCACCTTGATGCCGGTCTCCAGCATCTCGGTCTTCGGCTCCAGGTCCGCGAAGGCCGGGGCCTTGCGGTGGATACCCCAGCGGTCGTCCGGGGTGAGGGTCTCGCCCTCCTTGAGGTTGAGCACCTCGCCGATCGCGTTGAACACGTGGCCCTTGACCGCGTCGCCCACCGGAACGGTGATCGGCTCGCCGCGGTCACGAACCTCCGCGCCGCGAACCAGACCGTCCGTCGGCTGCATCGAGATCGCGCGGACCAGGTTGTCACCCAGGTGCTGGGCGACCTCCAAAGTCAGCGTCTTCTCACCGCCGGACAGGTTCACGGTGACGTTCAGGGCGTTGAACAGGGCCGGCATGGCGTCGCGCGGGAACTCGGCGTCGACGACCGGGCCGATGACCCGGACCACGCGACCCGTGGCCGTCTTGGTCTCGGCTGGTCCGCCAGCCGCAGTCGATACAGTCATCACACTTCACTTCCCGACGCGGCGAGCGCGTTGGCGCCGCCGACGATCTCGCTGATCTCCTGGGTGATCCCGGCCTGACGGGCCGAGTTCATCTCACGCGTGTACTTCTCGATCATCTCTTCGGCGTTGTCGGTGGCGCTCTTCATCGCCCGCCGCCGTGCCGCCGACTCACTCGCCGCCGACTCGAGCAACGCCGCGTAGATCCGCGTGTTGATGTACCTCGGCAGGAGCGCGTCGAGCAGCGCCTCCGCCTCCGGCTCGAACTCGTACGCCGGCAGCAGCCCCTCGGAGCGCGGCCGGTCCTCCACCTGCATCGGACCGATGACCTTGGTGACCGGGTTCTGCGTCATCAGTGAGTGGAACTCGGTGTAGACGATGTGCAACTCGTCGACGCCGAGCACCCCGTCCGCGCCGGCGGCACCGTCGACGTCGTCCGCACCGGCCGTGAACGCCTTGATCAGCGTCTCACCCACGGCGCGGGCGTCCTCGAACGACGGCTGCTCGCTGAACCCGGTCCAGTTCGCCTCGATCGGCCGGTCACGGAACCGGTAGAACCCGACGCCCTTACGCCCGATGACGTAGAGCACCGGCTCCTTGCCGTCCGCCTTGAGCCGCGCGATCAGCGACTCGGCCATCCTGATCGCGTTGGAGCTGTAACCGCCGGCCAGGCCACGGTCGCTGGTGACCAACAGGACGCCCGCCCGCCGCACCCGCTCGCGCGGGGTGAGCAGCGGGTGGTCGATCCGCGCGTTGGACGCCAGCGCCGTGAGCACACCGGTGATGGCCTGGGCGTACGGCAGGGACGCCTGCACCCGCGCCTGGGCCTTGGCGATCCGGCTCGTCGCCACGAGCTCCATCGCCTTGGTGATCTTCTTCATCGACTTCGCCGAGCGGATTCGTTGACGAAGAACGCGTACCTGGGCCGCCATCGGATCAGCTCTCGGCCGGGCGGTCGGTCGCGCCGTCGCGGAAGCGCGTCACCGTCTCGCGGTTCTCGTCGCCCTCGAGCGGAGCGGCCGGCGCGTCGTTGACCTTGCGCTCGTCCTCCTTGTTCAGGAAGACCTGCTTGAACTCCGCGATCGCGGTGTCCAGGGAGCCGGTGATGTCGTCGTTCCACTGGTTGTCGGCGATCGACGCGAGGACACCCTCGTGCTTGTGCCGCAGGTACTGGAGGAACTCCGACTCGAAGCGCCGCACCTCGCCGACCGGGATGTCGTCGAGCTTGCCCTCGACGCCGGACCAGACCGAGACGACCTCTTCCTGCACCGGGAACGGCGAGTAGTTCGACTGCTTGAGCAGCTCCACCAGACGCGAACCACGGTTCAGCTGGTTCTGCGAGGCGCGGTCCAGGTCGGAGGCGAAGGCGGCGAACGCCTCCAGCTCGCGGTACTGGGCCAGGTTGAGCCGCAGCGAACCGGAGACCTTCTTCATCGGCTTCACCTGCGCGGCGCCACCGACTCGGGAGACCGAGGTGCCGACGTTGATCGCCGGACGAACGCCCTGGTTGAACAGGTCGGTCTCCAGGAAGATCTGGCCGTCGGTGATCGAGATGACGTTGGTCGGGATGAAGGCCGAGATGTCGTTGGCCTTCGTCTCGATGATCGGCAGACCGGTCATCGAGCCGCCACCCAGCTCGTCGGAGAGCTTCGCGCAGCGCTCCAGCAGGCGGGAGTGCAGGTAGAAGACGTCACCCGGGTACGCCTCACGGCCCGGCGGGCGACGCAGCAGCAGCGACACGGCCCGGTACGCCTCGGCCTGCTTGCTCAGGTCGTCGAAGACGATCAGGACGTGCTTGCCGCCGTACATCCAGTGCTGGCCGATGGACGAGCCGGTGTACGGGGCGAGGTACTTGAAGCCGGCCGGGTCGGACGCCGGCGAGGCCACGATGGTCGTGTACTCCAGCGCGCCCGCCTCCTCCAGCTGCCCCTTGATCGAGGCGATGGTGGAGGCCTTCTGGCCGATGGCGACGTAGATGCAGCGGACCTGCTTCTTCGGGTCGCCGGTGCGCCAGTTGTCCCGCTGGTTGAGGATGGCGTCCAGCGCGACAGTGGTCTTGCCGGTCTTGCGGTCACCGATGATCAGCTGCCGCTGGCCCCGACCGATCGGGGTCATCGCGTCGATCGCCTTGATGCCGGTCTGCAGCGGCTCGAACACCGACTGCCGGGCCATCACGTTCGGAGCCTGCAGCTCCAGCTCGCGGTAACCCTCGTCGGCGATGTCGCCGAGACCGTCGATCGGCTGGCCGAGCGCGTTGACCACGCGACCGAGGAAGGCGTCGCCGACCGGAACCGAGAGCACCCGGTCGGTGCGCTTGACGCGCTGCCCCTCCTCCAGCTTGGCGGAGTCACCGAGGACGACGACGCCGATCTCCCGCACGTCGAGGTTCAGCGCCACGCCGAGCGTGCCGTCCTCGAACTCCAGGAGCTCGTTGGTCTTGGTCGAGGGCAGGCCCTCGACGTGGGCGATGCCGTCGCCGGTGTCGGCGACGGTGCCGACCTCCTCGCGGGAGACGTCGGACGAGTAGGAGGAGACGTAGCGCTCCAGGGCGCCGCGGATCTCCTCCGTCGAGATGGTCAGCTCGGCCATCCTCTGCTTCCTTAAAATTCAGGGGCCCGGGATACCTAGTACCAACCGGTCCGAATGGCGTCTGTCAATCCAGGCGCTGGGCGGCGGAACCGCCCGGTTGCTGGGCGGTGAGCCGTTCAGCGCTTCGCGAGCGCGTTGCGGGTCTCGTTGAGGCGGCGCAGGATGGTGCCGTCGTACAGGTCGGAACCGACCCGGACGCTCACTCCACCGAGAACGGCGGGGTCGACCGTCTGCTTGACGGACACCTCTCGACCGTATATCGCGGTGAGGCTCGCACCCAGTCGACGCTCGTCCTCGTCACTCAACGGGGCCGCGACGGTCACGTACGCCACCTGCCGGTCACGCCGGTCGGCGGCCAGCTCGACCAGCCGGGTGAGCGCCCCACTGAAGGAGCGTCCCCCGAAACCGCCGAGCGCCGCCTCGACGAGGCGGACGGTGACCGGACGGGCCTTGTCGGCGAGCAGCTCGCGGGCCAGGGTGGCCCGCTGCTCGACCGGGGCGACCGGGTCGGCCAGCGCGTTGCTCAGCGCCGGCTGACCACCCACGACCTGGCCGAAGCGGAACAGTTCGTCCTCGACCTCGCCCAGCTCACCGGCGGAGTCGGCGCTGGCCAGCAGCGCCTCCACGCCGAGGCGCTCGGTGCCGTCGAGCAGTTCCGACGGTGCCGACCACCGGCCGGAGACCAGCGTCACGAGCAGGTCGAGCGCGTCCGCGCCGATCCGCCCGCCCAGCATGTCGCCGAGCAGCGCCCCGCGGTCCTCGCCGGAACGGGCCGGCTCGGAGAGCGCCCGGCGCAGCCGCGGCTCACGCCGCAGCAGGGTCGCCACGGAGAGGACGGCGTCGGCGGTGGAGGCCACCGCCGACGGCTCCGCGCCGCGGACGTACGCGTCGAGGCGCTCGGCCGCGATCTTGTACGACTCCCGGCTGGCGGCCTGCATCAGCGGGCCCCCGTGCTCTCGAGACCGCTCAGGAACCGGTCGACAGTGCCCTTGCGCCGCGCCTCGTCGGTCAGCGACTCGCCGACGATCTTGCTGGCCAGGTCCACCGCGATGGTGCCGACCTCCGCGCGCAGCTCGCGCACGATGGTGGCCCGCTCGGCGGCGAGCGCGTCCTTGCCCGCCTGGATGACCCGGTCGGACTCCTCCCGCGCCTTGGCGAGGATGTCCTGACGGATGCCCTCGGCGTCGGCCCGCGCGTCGTCACGGATCTTGGCGGCGTCGGTCCGAGCCTCGGCGAGCTGGGCACGGTACTGCTCGAGCAGCTGGTTCGCCTCGGCCTGCGCGGCCTCGGCGCGCTTGATGCCGCCCTCGATCGCGTCGACCCGAGCCTGGAACGTCTGCTCCATGCGCGGGAAGACGAACTTCATCAGCACGAAGCAGAGCACGGCGAAGGCGATCGTGCCGACCACGATCTCTTGCCAGATCGGAATGATCGGGTTGTGGCCCGACTCACCACCCTCGGCGGCGAGGAGGAACAACATGGGTGACCTCCCGGTCGGAAGGGGCGGAATCAGCCGGCCCAGATGAAGCCGAAGGCGATGCCGAACAGCGCGAGCGCCTCGATGACGGCGAAGCCGATCCAGACGTACGGCAGGGTCATGCGCGACGACTCGGGCTGCCGGGCGGTCGACTGGATGTAGGCGGCGAAGACCAGGCCAACGCCGATGCCCGGGCCGATGGCGGCGAGACCGTAGCCGATGGCAGCGGTGCTACCGGTGACCTCGGCGAGAACGCTAGCGTCCATTGGTGTGGTTCCTCCTGGTTATCACGCGTGACTCTCACGCGGGACGACAACGGTTGGTGCGTGGATCAGTGCTCTTCGGCGAGCGCGCCCTGGATGTAGCTGGCGCTCAGCACCGTGAAGACGTAGGCCTGCAGGACGATGACCAGCGCTTCGAGAAGGGTCAGCGCCACGGTCATCACCCAGGAGACCACCGACACCGGCGCCAACCAGGCGTTGGCGCTGAGCATCGCGAAGCCGCCGAGCGTGAAGACCAGCAGGAGCATGTGGCCGGCGAACATGTTCGCGAAGAGACGAACGGCCAGTGAGAACGGCCGGATGATGAAGGTCGAGAACGCCTCGATCGGGATCAGCAGCGGCAGGATGTACCAGGGCGCCGGCGGGATCAGGGCGTGCTTGAAGTACTTGGCGAAGCCGTGGTGCCGGATGCCGATGTAGTTGAACAGCACGTAGCTGATCACCGCGAGGATCGCCGGGAAGGCGATGTGCGAGTTCGGCGAGATCTGGAAGACCGGGATGATCGCGAACGCGTTCGTCAGCAGCACGAAACAGAAGAGCGTGGTGAAGTACGGAGCGAACCGCACGCCCTGGTGCCCGATCATGTCGACCGCGATGTTGTTCCGCACGAAGCCGTAGATCGACTCGGCGAACCACTGCTTCTTGGTCGGCACCAGCTTCGGGTTGCGGTAGGTCGCCAGGAAGAAAATGATCAGGACACCGACCGCGATCCAGATCATCAGCGTGAACTTGGTGAACCAGTAAGAGTTCTCCGCACCCCAGGGCAGGATGCTGGGCAGGTAGAAGTCCTCCTTGCTAGGTGGGAATTCTGCCTGGCCCGCTGCCAGGACGTTCGCCTGTCCGAACACCGCGTCCCTTCCTAAGTAGGCGTGCCGAGTCGGCGGATGACCAGGATGACTCCCCCAGCCATGCCGAGCACGAAGCCGATCCCGGTGGCGACGCCACCGGTATCGAGCCACTGGTCGACCAGCCAGCCGATGAAACCCCACACGAGCATGCCTCCGATGAGGTAGCTCAGCGCGGTCCAACCCTGACCGGCCCCGGACGGATAGTCGTCCGGTTGACCGGCGGGACGGGGGGTTTGGTCATCAGCCATGACGGGGCGAACGATATCAGCCGGGAAGACGAGGCTGTGCCTCACCCCCCGCACAACCGTCGTTGTGTGGGCTTCTCGTGGGCGCCGTCGTCTGTGGGCACGCTACTCCCCTTCCGCCCGTCGGAAAATGACCGGAGGCCGACACATTGCCGCGCGTCCGATAGGTGGGACACCCCGAGTCGGTGACCAGGTCAGCCGGAGCGGCGGGCGTGCACCGTGGTCAGCCACCAGAGGTGCGCCGCCGTCCACACTGCCACCCCGGCGACGATGCCGAGGCAGAGCGGGATCAACCCCGCCCAACCGGTCGACGCCACCGCCACCAGGACGACACCCAACAGGGTGAACTTCAGCACGTAGAGCCCCACACCGAGCGGCAGCAGCAACTGCGGGTTGACCTGGTCGGCCCGCGCCAGCACCACTGTCGTGAGCGTGTAGCTGAACACCGTCACGCCCACCCCGGCCGCCGCGCCGAGCGCGGCCGACGCGCCACCGGTCACCCCGCCGACCACGGCCGCGACCACCGCCAGCGCCGCCGACGCGGCCAACAGCACCGGCAGGTGCCGCAACCGCCACCGCCGGTCGGCGGCGGGCTCGACCACCCCGGGCTCAGCCACGGGGGTACGCCGGGAAGGCCGCGACCAGTTCGGCCACCTCGGCGCCGATCGTGGTCAGCGCGTCGAGGCCACCCGGCTCACCCGGGTTCGTGCGCACCGCCCGCGCGATCAGGGCGGCCACCTGCCGCAGCTCACCCTCGCGCATGCCCTGAGTGGTGACGCTCGGCGTACCGACCCGGATACCCGAGGCCACCAGAGGCGGCTGCGGGTCGTACGGGATGGCGTTCTTGTTGAGCGTGATCGAGGCGGCGTCGCAGCGTGCCTCCGCCTCCGCGCCCGTCACCCCCAGCTCCCGCAGGTCGATCAGCGCGAGGTGGGTGTCGGTTCCACCGGACACCGGGCGCATCCCCTCGTCGGCCAGCCCGGCGGCGAGCGCCTGCGCGTTGCTGACCACCTGCCGGGCGTACGTCTGGAACTCCGGCTGCGCCGCCTCGCGCAGCGCGACCGCCTTGGCCGCGACCGCGTGCATCAGCGGGCCGCCCTGGGTGAACGGGAAGACGGCCTTGTCGATCCGCTGGGCCAACGACTCGCGGCACAGGATCATGCCTCCGCGCGGGCCGCGCAGCACCTTGTGGGTGGTGGCGCAGACGACGTCGGCGTACGGCACCGGGGACGGGATGGCCCGGCCGGCCACCAGGCCGATGAAGTGGGCCGCGTCCACCATCAGGTACGCGCCGACCTCGTCGGCGATCTCCCGGAACCGCGCGAAGTCGATCAACCGGGGGTACGCGGTGGCCCCGCAGATGATCAGCTTGGGCCGGTGCGCACGGGCCAGGTCGCGGACCTCGTCGTAGTCGATCAGCTCGGTGTCCGGGCGGACCGGGTAACCGACCGGGTGGAACCACTTGCCGGAGAAGTTCACCCTGCTGCCGTGGGTCAGGTGCCCACCGTGCGGCAGGTCCATCGCCAGCACCGTATCCCCCGGCTGCACCAGAGCCGCGTACGCGGCCAGGTTGGCGCTCGCCCCGGAGTGCGGCTGGAGGTTGGCGTGCTCGGCCCCGAACAACTCCTTCGCACGGGCGATCGCGATCTCCTCGGCCCGGTCCACCTCGGCACAGCCGCCGTAGTAGCGCCGGCCCGGGTAGCCCTCGGCGTACTTGTTGGTGAGCGTCGAGCCGAGCGCGGCCAGCACCGCCGGCGAGGTCAGGTTCTCGCTCGCGATCAGTTGCAGGCCACCCCGCAACCGGTCCAACTCGCCGAGGACCACCCCGGCGATCTCCGGATCGGTGGCCCTGAGCTGGGCGAAATCCGGCCCCCAGAAGGTGCTCGTCTCGGTCTCCACAGCGAACGAGTCTAGGGCCTGTTGCACAAGGGCGGCCGAGCCGAGGTGGAGTCCGGGCGGCGATCCGGCAAGGCGTCGTCCGGGCCCGCCGCAGGCCGGCCAGTTCTTGTGCAACAGGCCCTCGGGAGCCGCACACTGGAAGCCGTGAGATGCCTCGTCACCGGAGCCACCGGATACATCGGCGGGCGGCTGACGCCGTTGCTGCTCGCCGACGGGCACACCGTGCGTTGCCTGGCCCGCAAGGCCGTACGCCTGCGCGACGTGCCCTGGGCGGCGGCGGCCGAGATCGTCGAGGGTGACCTGAGCCGGCCCGAGACACTGGCCGCAGCCTTCGCCGACGTGGACGTCGCGTACTTCCTGGTGCACTCGCTCGGCCGGAAGGACTTCGAGGCGGCCGACCGCACGGCGGCGACGAACTTCGCGGCGGCGGCCCGCGCGGCAGGCGTACGCCGGATCGTCTACCTCGGTGGTCCGGAGCCGGCAGCCGACGCCGAGGTCCCCTCGCCGCACCTGCGGTCCCGGGCCGAGGTGGGCCGGATCCTGCTGTCCAGCGGGGTGCCCACGGCGGTGCTCCGCGCCGCGGTGATCATCGGCTCCGGCTCGGCGTCGTTCGAGATGCTGCGCTACCTGACCGAGCGGCTGCCCGCCATGGTCACGCCACGGTGGGTCCGCAACCGGATCCAGCCGATCGCGGTCCGCGACGTGCTGCGCTACCTGGTCGGCTGCACCACGCTGCCCCCCGAGGTCAACCGCGGTTTCGACATCGGCGGCCCGGACGTGCTGACCTTCCGCGAGATGATGCAGCGCTACGCGCGGGTGGCCGGCCTGCGGCGGCGGATCATCCTGCCGGTCCGGCCCCTCACACCGTCGCTCTCGTCGCACTGGGTCGGCCTCATCACCCCGGTGCCGAACAAGATCGCCCGCCCGCTGGTGGAGAGCCTGATCCACGAGGCCGTCGCCCACGAACACGACATCGCCCGGTACGTGCCCGACCCGCCGGACGGCCTCACCGGCTTCGACGAGGCGGTGGCGTTGGCGCTGGCCAAGGTACGCGACGCGCAGGTGGAGACACGCTGGTCGACCGCCAGCGGCCCGGACGCGCCCGCCGAGCCACTGCCCAGCGACCCGGACTGGTCCGGCGGCACCGTCTACACCGACGTGCGGGAACGGGCGGTGGACGCATCGCCGACCGCGCTCTGGCGCGTCATCGAGGGAGTCGGCGGCGAGCACGGCTGGTACTCGTTCCCCCTCGCCTGGTCGGTACGCGGCTGGTTGGACCGGCTGGTCGGCGGTGTGGGGCTACGACGGGGCCGGCGCGACCCGCACCGCCTCCAGGTCGGCGAGGCGCTGGACTTCTGGCGGGTGGAGGAGATCATCCCCGGCGAGTTGTTACGGCTGCGCGCGGAGATGCGGCTACCCGGCCGCGCCTGGCTGGAGATGCGGGCGCTCCCGACCGAGGACGGCCACAGCCGCTACCAGCAACGCGCCGTCTTCCTCCCCCGCGGTCTGGCCGGGCACGCCTACTGGGGTTCGGTGACGCCGTTCCACGCGGTGATCTTCGGCGGGATGGCCCGCAACATAGCCCGCAACGCCGAACAAACCCCCTAACCACCCCCACGCCCCACGCCCCACACCCACGCCCACCCGCTCGCCCAAGCGCACCCCTTGCCAGCGCCCACGCCACGCCATGCCCACGCCCACGCCCACGCCGATCTTGCACATTCTGTTGCCGTTTTGCCCGTTTGGTGTCCTAAGTCGCCACAGAAAGTGCAAGATCGCCGAGCCCGGGGCGGGCCCGAGCCCGGGGCGGGGCGGGGCCCGGGGCGGGGCGGGGCGGGGCGGCAGCGGCGGCGAGAGCCCGCACATCCCGGAGCTGAACCCCCGCCTCACGCGATCTTGCACTTTGTGTTGCCGATTTGCGGCCTAGGCACCCTAAATCCCCGCAGAAACTGCAAGATCGGCGCGACGGGAACGGGGGCGCGGGGACGGGCGGGGCGGGCGCGACGGGAACGGGGGCGCGGGCAGGGACGGGCGGGGCGGGGGCGGGGGGCGGGGGCGGGGGAGAGCTGAAGGGGGTGGTGTAGGGTAAGTGGGTGGGTGGGGGGGTGTAGTG
>NZ_JBEXIL010000048.1:0-45324 GCF_040608555.1 Micromonospora sp. NPDC005172 | reverse complement strand
CCTCCAGCGCCGATGGTACTGCACTCGTGAGGGTGTGGGAGAGTAGGACACCGCCGGACAATCTTCCAGTCGAGGGCCGCCCCAATGAGGGTCGGCCCTCGACTGCGTAGCGCCATTGGTGGCGCAATCAGGAAGGATGTACCTGTGAGTTCAGGACCGCAGGGCGGAGACCGTCCCCGTCGTCACGAAGACCGCACCGACGGCCCGGCTGGACGCGACCGCGGAGCGCGCCGCGACGACCGGCCCCCGTACCGGGGAGACCGCGACAACGCCGGCGGCGCCCGTGGCGGATACGCCGGCGGCCGCGATGGTGGTTCGCGCGGCGGTGACCGCGACGGTTCCCGTTCCGGCGCGCCGCGTGAGGGTGGTTTCCGCGGCGGTGACCGCGACGGTTCCCGTTCCGGCGCGCCGCGTGAGGGTGGTTTCCGTGGCGGTGACCGCGACGGCGGGTTCCGTGGCGGCGACCGCCGTGAGGGCGGCGACCGCCAAGGTGGCTTCCGTGGTGGCGACCGCGATGGTTCCCGTCCGGGCGCGCCGCGTGAGGGTGGTTTCCGTGGTGGTGATCGTCGTGAGGGCGGTTACCAGGGTGGCGGTGACCGTGGGCGTTCCGGTCCGCCGCGTGAGGGTGGCTTCCGTGGGGGCGACCGCGAGGGTGGCTTCCGTGGAGGCGACCGCCGTGAGGGCGGCGCGTCCCGCGAGGGTGGTTTCCGTGGCGGTGACCGTCGTGAGGGTGGTTTCCGTGGCGGCGACCGCGATGGATCCCGTCCGGGCGCGCCGCGCGAGGGTGGTTTCCGTGGTGGCGACCGTCGTGAGGGCGGCTACCAGGGTGGCGGTGACCGTGGGCGTTCCGGTCCGCCGCGCGAGGGTGGCTTCCGTGGAGGCGACCGCGAGGGTGGCTTCCGTGGAGGCGACCGCCGTGAGGGCGGCGCGTCCCGCGAGGGTGGTTTCCGTGGCGGTGACCGTCGTGAGGGTGGTTTCCGTGGCGGCGACCGCGATGGATCCCGTCCGGGCGCGCCGCGCGAGGGTGGTTTCCGTGGCGGCGACCGTCGTGAGGGCGGCTACCAGGGTGGCGGCGACCGTCGTGAGGGCGGTTACCAGGGTGGCGGTGACCGTGGGCGTTCCGGTCCGCCGCGTGAGGGTGGCTTCCGTGGCGGCGACCGCGAGGGCGGTTTCCGTGGTGGCGACCGTCGCGAAGGCGGCTTCCGTGGCGGCGACCGTGAGGGTGGTTTCCGTGGTGGTGACCGCCGTGAGGGTGGTTACCAGGGTGGCGGCGATCGTGGGCGTTCCGGTCCGCCGCGTGAGGGTGGCTTCCGTGGCGGCGACCGCGAGGGCGGTTTCCGTGGTGGCGACCGTCGCGAAGGCGGCTTCCGTGGCGGCGACCGTGAGGGTGGTTTCCGTGGTGGTGACCGCCGTGAGGGTGGTTACCAGGGTGGCGGTGACCGTGGGCGTTCCGGTCCGCCGCGTGAGGGTGGCTTCCGGGGCGGCGACCGCGAGGGTGGCTTCCGGGGCGGTGACCGTGAGGGTGGTTTCCGTGGTGGTGACCGCCGTGAGGGTGGCTACCAGGGTGGCGGTGACCGTGGGCGTTCCGGTCCGCCGCGTGAGGGTGGCTTCCGGGGCGGCGACCGTGACGGTGGCTTCCGTGGCGGCGACCGCGGCGGCTCGCGTCCAGGCGCGCCCCGCGACGGTGGCTTCCGTGGCGGCGACCGTGAGGGCTTCCGAGGCGGCGACCGTGATGGCGGTTCCCGGGGTGGTGACCGTCGACAGGGTGACGCGCCCCGTGAGGGCGGCTTCCGCGGTGGTGACCGTCGTGAGGGTGGCTTCCGCGGTGGCGACCGTGACGGTGGGTTCCGGGCCGACGAGCGGCCACGTCGTGAGGGCGACTACCGCAGCGACGAGCGTGGCGCGGGCTCGGAGTCGTCCGAGGGTGGGCGTGTCGGCGCCCCGGCACTGCCGGACGACATCGTCGCGACCGACCTCGACAAGGACGTGCGCGCCGAGCTGCTCTCGCTGAACAAGCCCGTCGCCGAGACCGTGGCCCGGCACCTGGTCGCCACCGGTCAGCTGATCGACGAGGATCCGGCCGAGGCGCTGGCGCACGCGCTGGCCGCCCGGCGGCTCGCGTCGCGCATCTCCGCTGTCCGTGAGGCGGTCGGCCTCGCCGCGTACCACGCGGGGGAGTGGCAGACCGCCATCGCCGACCTGCGGACGTACCACCGGATGACCGGCTTGCAGAGCCACCTGGCTGTGCTCGCCGACTGTGAGCGGGCCCTTGGCCGGCCGGAACGGGCCATCGACCTGTTCCGCGGGGCTGACCAGGAGAAGCTGGACCAGGCCGTCGCGATCGAGCTGCTGATCGTCGCCGCCGGGGCGCGTGGTGATCTCGGCCAGAAGGACGCCGCGGTAGCGATGCTTCAGGTGCCCGACCTGACCAACGAGGCGACGGCACCGTGGACGGCGCGACTTCGGTACGCGTATGCCGACGCGCTGCTCGCCGTGGGTCGGCGTGAGGAGGCCCGTGAGTGGTTCTCCCGCGCCGCCGACGTGGACACCGAGGGCGAGACCGACGCCGCCGAGCGGCTGCTCGAACTCGACGGCGTCCTCATCGAGGGTGACGACGAGGACGAGACCGAGGAGATCGCCGCCGGCCCGGGTGCGCCCGGTTCCGTGCCGGCCCAGCCGGACACGGACCTGGCCGCTGACGACGAGGACGACTCCGACGACGAGGACGAGGACTTCGACGCCGACGACGAGGACTTCGACGACGACGAAGACGGCGTCGTCGACGCTGAGGACGCCGTCCTCGACGACGTCACCGGCCGCTCGACGCAGGACGCCGACGCCGACGCCGAGGATGTCGACGCCGACGCCGACGCCGAGGATGTCGACGGTGACGACGAGGATGTCGACGGTGACGACGACGTCCGCGATCCGGACACGGAAGATGCCGCCCCGACCACGCCCGCCGGCGACGGTGGCGGCGCGGTGAGCGGCGACGGAACCGCCCCCACCCGGGGCGATGAGTCGGAGTCGACGCAGCGGTGAGCGCGGACGCCGGGAATCGGCTGATCGACGGGTACGGCCTGGTCGTCTTCGACCTGGACGGGGTGATCTACCTGATCGACCGGCCGATTCCCGGTGCCGTCGATGCGGTGGCCCGGCTGCACGCCGAGGGGCGGACGGTGGCGTACGCGACCAACAACGCCTCACGCCGATCCAGCGACGTCGCCGACCTGCTGACGGGAATGGGCGTGCCGGCGCGGCCGGAGGAGGTCCTCACCTCCGCCGCGGCGGCGGCCGAGTTGCTGCGGGACCGGCTGCCCAAGGGCGCGTCGGTGCTGGTGGTCGGTGCGGAGGCGCTGCGCGCCGAGCTGCGCGCGGTCGGGCTGAACCCGGTCAGCCGCGCCGATGAGAACCCGGCCGCGGTGGTGCAGGGCTACGGCCCGCAGGTCGGTTGGGCCGAGCTGGCCGAGGCGTCGGTCGCGGTGCGGGCCGGCGCGATCTGGGTCGCCACCAACACCGACCGGACGCTGCCCAGCGCCCGTGGTCCGCTGCCGGGCAACGGGTCACTGGTCGCGGTGCTGCGGACCGCCCTGGAGCGGGATCCGGACCTGGTCGTCGGCAAGCCCGAGTCGGCGCTGTTCGAGACCGCTGCCCGGCGCGGCGACGGTGCAAGAGCGCTTGTCGTCGGGGACCGGCTGGACACCGACATCGAGGGTGCCCGCCGAGCGGGGCTGGACAGTCTGCTCGTCCTCACCGGTGTCAGTGGCGTACCCGAGCTGCTCGCGGCTGAGCCACGGCGGCGGCCCACGTACGTCGCGCGGGACCTGGCAGGGCTCTTCGACCCGGAGGCGGCGGTGCGGGTCCCGGGCCCGACGGACGCCGGCGGGTGGTCCGTGACGGACCGCGACGGGACGCTGGAGCTGGCCGGCGACGGCCGGGCGCTGGACGCGCTGGCCGCCCTGTGCGCGGCGGCCTGGGCTACCCCGACCGTGCCGACGATCCGCCCAGCGGGTCCGGGCGCGACCGCCGCCCTGAAGAGCTTCGGGCTGGCAACCGACGCCTGAGGCCGGCCACCAACACATGAGGGCCGGCCGCGGAGCCATGAGACCAGCCACCGACGCGTGCGGCCGGCCGCTTCACGTGTGCGGTGGGGCGCGTCCGTCTAGAGCAGCTTGCGCAGCTTCATCAGGTCGAACGGGTTGGCCTTGATCGACACCCGGCGGGAGGTGACCGCCCTGGTGACGTCGAGGTCGCCGCGGACCAGGGCGAGAAGGTCGTCGCTGGACGTGCTCAGCGCGATCTTGGCCTTCGGGTCGTCGCCGTCGGCCAGATCGACCAGCCGGCCACCGCTGATCCGTCCGTGGAAGGCCGTGTCCAGGTCGGTGATCCGGCAGGCAAGGGTGCGCTCCAGGTCGATGCGCTCACGGACCGTCTCGGCGTTGCGGTCCAACCTGGCGGCCAGCTCCTGCAACGCCTGCCGGCACTCGTCCACGCTGGCCACATGTCCCCCTCGCCGATCGCCACGCCGTCCCCGGCACCGTACCGCACAGGACAGTCCGGGGTGCCCGGTAGCGTGACACCTGCAGACCCCGCCCATGGAAGGACGAAGGCATGCAGGACGCGTGGCGCGCCTACCTCGAACTGGCCCTGGGCCTGGCGGAGGCGCCCCGGAAGAAGGCCCAGGACGCGGTGCGTCGTCTCGTCGGCACGGGCGGGGCGACCGCGGCCCAGCTGCAGGCGCTCGGTGAGGAGCTGGTCAGCACCAGCGCCGCCAACCGGGAGGCGTTGACCAAGCTGGTCCGCTTCGAGGTCGACCGGGCCCTCGGCGCGGTCGGTCTGGCGACGGCCGACGAGGTGGCTGAGCTGACCCGGCGGGTACGCGACCTGGAACGGCAACTGCGCGAGGCGCGCGCCACCGAGCCGCCCGCCACCAAGCCGTCCGTCGGCCCGGCGGCCGACTCCACCCCGGAGCCGGCCACGCCCACCGAGCGGCCCGCGCCGCAGCCCGACCCGACCAGCGCGGCGCAGCCCGGCGGTGGTCTGGTGCCGTCGGACGGCCCCGCCGGAGCGCCCGTCGCGAAGAAGGTCGCCGCGCCCGTCGCGAAGAAGGCGATCGCCAAGAAGGCCGTCGCGAAGAAGGCCATCGCCAGGAAGCCGCCCGCGACGATCAGCCGGACCGGCCCCGACGCCCCGACGCCGGTCACGCCTGACGACACCCCGACTCCGGCGGTGATGCCGGCGAAGAAGGCCGTCCGCAAGCGCCGCCCGGACGGTGAGTCGTGAGCGAGGGCACCCGCCCCGGCCCGCCCGGGGGCTTCCGGCCCGGCCCGTCGCCCGGGTCGTTCGCGGCCCGGCCGAGCCCACCGGCCGGTCCCCGCCCGGCCCCGCCGCCCGATCCGGCGGTCGCCGCCGACGACGCGGCCGGTCACCCGGCGGTCGACGCGGCCGTGCGGGCCATGGACAACGCGGCGGCGCTCGCACCAGCAGACCAGATCGCGCAGTACGAGGCGGCCTACGAGACTCTGCGCGAGACCCTCGCCACCATCGACCAGACCTGAGCAGGGCGACCCCGCCCGACAGACCGGAGAAACACCCATGGCACGTCGCAACCGGCTGGACGCCGAACTCGTCCGTCGCGGGCTGGCCCGCTCCCGTGAGCAGGCCGCCGCGCTGGTCGAGGCCGGCCGGGTCCAGCTGCGCGGCGTACCCGCGCGCAAGGCCGCCGCGATGGTCGACCCCGCCGACCCGCTGCTGGTCACCGGCGAGGACCCGACCCGGGAGTACGTCTCCCGGGGCGGGCACAAGCTCGCCGGTGCGCTGGCCGCGTTCGGGGGCCTGCGCGTCGCCGGGCGGCGCTGCCTGGACGCGGGCGCCTCGACCGGGGGCTTCACCGACGTGCTGCTGCGCGCCGACGCCGCCGAGGTGGTGGCCGTCGACGTCGGCTACGGGCAGCTCGCCTGGTCCCTGCGCACCGACGAGCGCGTTCGGGTCCTGGAACGCACCAACGTCCGTACCCTCGTCCCGGATGCGATCGGCGGCCCGGTCGACCTGACGGTGGCCGACCTGTCGTTCATCTCGTTGCGGCTGGTGCTGCCGGCGTTGGCCGGCTGCACCCGTGACGACGGTGACCTGGCGCTGATGGTGAAGCCGCAGTTCGAGGTGGGCAAGGAGCGCGTCGGGACGGGCGGCGTGGTCCGCGACCCGGCGCTGCGTGCCGAGGCGGTGCTCGACGTGGCCGACGCGGCGGCGCAGCTCGGCCTCGGGTTGGCGGACGTGGCGGCCAGCCCGCTGCCGGGGCCCAGCGGCAACGTCGAGTTCTTCGTATGGTTGCGCCGGGGCGCGCCAGCGGCAGACCCGCTGCGGGTGCGGGCCGTGGTGGACGCCGGGCCGGACGGTCCGACGACGGCCGGCGACGTGCCGGGCGTGGCGGCGGAGGAGGTCGCAGGGTGAACGCGTACAGCGAGCGGCGCACGACGGCACGCGGACGTGCCGGTGCGGCGGCATGCCGTCCGACGGCGGACGGGCGGCCGACCCGATGAGCCGCACCGCGCTGCTGGTGACCCACACCGGCCGTCGGCGCAGCACCGAGCACGCCCGGTCGGTCGCCGCCGACCTCATCGCCGCGGGCTTCGAGGTGCGGGTGGTCGCCGAGGAGGCCGAGGACCTCGACCTGCCCGGGACGGTTCCGGTCGCCGGCCCCGAGGCCGCCGAGGGCGCCGAGATCGTCTTCGCGCTCGGTGGGGACGGCACCTTCCTGCGCGCCGCCGAGCTGGCCCGCCCGGCGAAGGCGCCGCTGCTCGGCATCAACCTCGGCAAGGTGGGTTTCCTCGCCGAGGCGGAGATCAACGATCTGGACCACGCGGTCCGGGACGTCGTCGAGCGCAACTACACCGTGCACGAGCGGCTGACGCTCGACGTCACGGCCGAGTTCGACGGTGGCCCGACCATCGAGTCGTGGGCGCTCAACGAGATCAGCGTCGAGAAGGGCGAACGGGCGCAGATGCTCGAACTCCTCGTCGACGTGGACGGTCGCCCGCTGTCCCGCTACGGCTGCGACGGCGTGGTCTGCGCCACCCCCACCGGTTCCACCGCGTACGCGTTCTCCGGCGGCGGTCCGGTGGTCTGGCCGGAGGTGGAGGCCCTGCTGCTGGTGCCGATCAGCGCGCACGCGTTGTTCAGCCGGCCCCTGGTCACCGCACCCACGTCGACGTTCGTGATCACCGTGGACCCGTTCACGACCCTCGCCGTGCTCGCCTGCGACGGTCGGCGGGTCTACGACCTGCCGCCCGGCGCCCGGGTGACGGTGCGTCGAGGCGCCCTGCCGGTGCGCATCGTCCGGCTGCGTGCGCGTCCGTTCACCGACCGGCTGGTCGCCAAGTTCGGCCTGCCGGTGCACGGGTGGCGGGGCAGCCGCCGGTGACGGTGGCACACACCGTCGGTGTCCGGCGGCTGTCCACCTGACGACATGTCGCCGCTGCGGCGGCGAGAGGCTAGTGACCTGGTTGTGCGCTGCGTCGCAGACTCCGATCGGTCCTCATCCACGGATGGCGGGCCCGAAGGAGTGAAGGAGCGCATCGCATGCACTGGTCCCCCCGCTGGCTCAGCGCCGGCGCGGTCGGCGCGCTGGTGGTCGGCCTCGCCGCGCCGGCGTCCGCTGAGCCGCCCGTCCGGCCCACCGGCCCGAGCCTGGGCGCGTCCGCCCCGGGCGCCGCGCCCGTCCGCATCACCCTCATCACCGGCGATCAGGTCGAGTTGTCGCCGGCGGCGCCGGGTCGGGTCGCCGCGACCGTACGCCCGGGGCCCGGGCGGGAGCGGATCATCTTCCAGACCCTGGAGGTCGACGGCGGGCTGCGGGTGCTGCCCAGCGACGTCGCGCCGTACATCTCCAGCGGCGTCCTGGACGCCAACCTGTTCGACGTGCAGGAGCTGGCCGCCGACGGCTACGGGGACGCGGCGCAGGGCACACTGCCGCTGATCGTGCGCTACCAGGAGCCGGCCGCCGGCCGGGTCCGACCGCTCGGCGGGGTCACCGACGCCCGGCCCCTGGAGAGCATCAACGGCGCTGCGATGCGGGTCGGCAAGGCCGACCTCGGTGGCCTGTGGACCACGCTCGCCGGCGCGCCGACGTCCCGGACCACGGCCGCAGCGCCCCGGCTCGGCGGCGGTATCGCCCGTGTGTGGCTGGACGGGCGGGTGCGCCCGACGTTGGAGCACAGCGTTCCGCAGATCGGCGCCCCTACCGCGTGGGCGGCCGGGCGCGACGGCAGCGGCGTGAAGGTGGCCGTGCTCGACACGGGTGTCGACGCCACCCACCCCGACCTGGCCGGCCGGATCGCCGAGGCGCGGGACTTCTCCGGCAGCGGTAGCGCCCGTGACGGCCACGGCCACGGCACCCACGTCGCCGCCACCATCGCGGGCGGCGGCGAGGCGTCCGCGGGGCTGCGCAAGGGCGTCGCCCCGGGCGCGCGGCTGCTCGTCGGCAAGGTGCTCGACGACGGCGGCTCCGGCTACGACTCGGCGATCATCGCCGGGATGGAGTGGGCCGCCCACTCCGGCGCGAAGGTCGTCAGCATGAGCCTCGGCGGCGGCCCGACCGACGGCACCGACCCGATGAGCCAGGCGGTGAACGACCTCACCGCCGAGACCGGCGCGCTGTTCGTGATCGCCGCCGGCAACTCGGGGACGGCGCGGAGCGTCAACGCGCCGGGCGCGGCCACTGCGGCGCTCACCGTGGGCGCTGTCGACCGCGCCGACAACCTGGCGGACTTCTCCAGCCGGGGGCCGCGCGTGGGCGACAACGGCATCAAACCCGAGATCACCGCGCCGGGCGTGGGCATCGTCGCCGCGCGGGCCGCCGGCACCACAATGGGTACGCCGGTCGACGACGTCTACACCGCAGCGTCCGGGACGTCGATGGCCACCCCGCACGTGGCGGGCGCGGCGGCGATCCTCGCCCAGGACCACCCGGACTGGACCGCCGGCACTCTCAAGGACGCGCTGGTCAGCACCACGAAGGCGAACCCGGCGCTGACCGTCTTCGAGCAGGGCGGCGGCCGGGTCGACGTGGCTCGGGCGCTGACCCAACGGGTGTACGCGTCGGCCACCGCCGACTTCGGCCGGGTCTCCACCGGTGGCGCGGTGGCCGAGCGGAGTGTGACGTACACCAATGGCACGACTGTTGCGCGGACCCTGCGCCTGGCCCTGGAGCTGCGCAACCTGGACACCGGGGCGGTCGAGACCGACGGCGTCGCCGTCGGCGTCGCCGAGGTGACCGTGCCGGCGGGCGGCAGCGTGGCCGTGCCGCTGCGCGCCGACCCGGCGAAGCTGAACCGGGGCCCGCACGGTGGCGCTCTGGTGGCGACCGGCGCGGACGGCGTCGCCGTGCGTACCCCGGTGGGGCTCACCGTGAGCGGCGCGCTGCACGACCTGACGATCAAGGTGCTGGGTCGGCAGGGTCAGCCGACCCTCTCGCCCGCCCTGACCCTCTTCGGTGAGCAGCCCGAGTCGGACTACTGGGGCTGGTGGCCCGAGGAGGGCACGCTGCGGGTCGAGGAGGGCACCTACCTGCTGACCGCGCTTGTCGAGCACGGCGCTCCCCTGGACGAGCAGTTGACCCAGGCCGTCGAACCCGAGCTGACCGTCGACCGGGACCTGACCGTCGTGCTCGACGCCCGTAGGGGCACGCCGGTACGCGTCGAGACGCCCAAGCCCAGCGAGCAACGCGCGACGCTCAGCTTCTACGTCCACCGGGTGTTGGGCAACGGCCGGCAGATCGACCACGGCGTCATGGCCTACAGCAGCGTCCAGCAGGTGAACGTCACGCCGACCCGTCCGGTGCGCCAGGGCGAGTTCGAGTTCGCCTCCCGCTGGCAGCTCGTCGCGCCCATGGTGGACGCCCGGGTCTCCGGCGTGTCCGGACCGTCGGACATCAACCTGCTGGGCGCGTCCCCGGCACCGTCCGGGCGACGGAAGCTTCCGCTGGTCTGGGCGGGCACCGGAACCCCGGCCGAGCTGGCCCGGGTGCGGGGCGCGGCCGTGCTGCTCGCCACCGACCCGAACCGCAGCGAGGACGAGCAGGTGGCCGCGGCTGCGGCAGCCGGCGCGGCGGCGGTGCTGATCGTCCGCCCGCAGGACCAGAGCGCGTGGACGGTGTGGCGGCCGGACGGGGAGCGGCTGCCGATCCCGGCGATGGTGGTCGCGTACGACGACGGGCAGCGGCTGATCGCGTCGGCCCGCACGGGTCGCGCGACGCTGGACCTGACGCTGACCGTGGACAGCCCCTACCTGTACGACGTGTGGCAGGTGTCGAAGGGGCGGGTGCCGGAGCGCGTCGTGCACACGGTCACCGCGAAGAACACCGCCGAGGTGACCGCGCGGTACGGCGACACGGGCGCGGGCTGGGCCACCGAGGAGCGATTCGGCTGGCGTCCCTGGCAGGAGTACGCCTGGAACGACGACCAGCGTCTCGTCCACAACGGGACCACCCGGCAGGAGTTCGTCAGCGCGGGGGACAACTGGTGGCAGCACCGGGTGCTGCACAAGCAGATGTTCATGCAGTGGGGGCAGTTGAGCGGCGGCCTCACCCAGGAGCCCCGGCGGTACGCCGCCGACGACCGCGAGACCGAGACCTGGCACGCGCCGCTGGTGCGTCCGGCCGTACCGGCCAGCGGGGCGCCGGTGCCCACGCGCACGGGCGACAGCCTCGACGTACGGGTGCCCGAGTTCGTCGACGCCGACGGGCACTACACGGTGGCGGGCAACAGCGAGGAGTCGGACACCGTCGAGGCCCGCCTCAGCCGGGACGGTCAGCAGATCGCCGACCTGTCCGACGGCTGGGCGCCGGTGCGGACCACCGCCGGGGCGGCCCGCTACCGCCTCGACGTCACCACGCGGCGGGCCTCGGACGAGTGGCGCTACGCCACCCGGACGGACACGGCGTGGCAGTTCACCTCGGCCCGTCCGGCAAATGCCGCGGCCACTCCGCTGTCGCTGCTACAGGTGGACTACCGGGTGCCGGCGGACCTGCTCGGAACCGTGCCCGGCAACCGGTCGCACCAGGTGGGGTTGACCCTGCGCCAGCCCGCCGGGGCGCCCGCGCCGACGGGCACCAGCCTGACCGTGCAGGTCTCCTTCGACGAAGGCGTCACCTGGCGGTCCGTGCCGACCCGAGGGGCGGGCACCCGGTACACGGCGACCGTGCCGGCCGGACGCGGAACGGTGTCGCTGCGGGTGCATGCCGCCGATCGGGCCGGTGACAGCGTCGACCAGACGGTGCTGCGGGCGTACGGCCTGCGCTGACCGGTGATCGACCGGGCTCGCCGTCGACCCCGACGGCGGGCCCGGTCGCGTCGTCAGAGCCAGCCGCGCCGGGCGACCTGGAACGCCAGCCCCGGCCGGGTGTCCACGCCGGCCGCGTCCATCAGGTCGGCGAGGCGGCGCTGTACGGTCCGGCGGCTCACACCGAGCTGGGAGGCGATGGACTTGTCCGGCACGCCGGCCACGAAGAGCGACAGCAACCGGGCCTCGTCGGCGTCGGGCCGGTAGCCGTCGGCCGGACGGTCGTCCTCGTCGCGCCGGTGCTCGGTCGGCGCGACGGCGAGCGGGTCGTCGAGTCGCAGCCGGGGCGCCGTCCGCCAGTGACTCTCGAAGAGGGCCAGCAACGCGTCGAGCAGTTGGCTGCGGCCGATCACCGCGGCGCTCGGCTCGCCACCGTGGCGGTCGGGCACCAGCGGACAGATGGCGGTACGGGCGTCCACGATGGCCAGTCGGACGGGCAGGCGGTCCAGCACCCGGGCCTGCTCACCGGCGGCGACCCCCTTGGCCAGGTCGGCCAGCGCGCCGGGTTCGAGCAGCAGGTCCCGTTCGTAGATGGCCCGGTAGCTCACCCCACGAGCGAGGGCGTCGAATTCCTCGACGTTCTCCGGGCCGGCCATCGCGAGGGGGTTGGCCCGGCAGAACCACAGCACCTCCTCGCGGGCCGAGTTCTGCAGGTCACGCAGCCGGTCGCGCAGCATCCGGCCACCGCGGATCACCTCGACCAGGTGGTCGACGTGGTGGCGGCGCAGCCCGGAGCGGTACTCCTCGGCCAGTTGGGTGACCCGTCGGCGGGCGGCCTCCAGGTCCTCCTGGCGGCGCAGCAACGTCGCGCCGAGGGCGACGTCCGGAGCGGTCGGGCGCAGCGGGGCGTCCGGGTCGTTGTCGGTGGGCTGCACGAGACCCTTGGCCCGCAGCGCCTCGACCTGCTCGACGACCTGCGCCCGGGGCCGTCCCAGCCGGCCGACCAACTCGTCGAGGCGGGCCGTGGTGAGCTGGAGCAGGCAGCGGTAGAGCTCCTCCTCGGCGGGGGTCAGGCCGATCACGTCCAACACGGGGCAAGACTGTACGTCGGACGGGTGCCGACCGCAGCGGGACCCGGTGGTGGGGCCCGTCGGCTGGTCAAGTGTCGGCCCTCGCGTCTACTGTCGGGTGCTGTGCTGGAAGAGCTGCGCATCACCGGACTCGGCGTCATCGAGGACACCACCCTGCCGTTGGCCGGCGGGATGAACGTCATCACCGGCGAGACCGGTGCCGGCAAGACGATGGTGGTCACCGGCCTCGGTCTGCTCTTCGGCGGCCGGGCCGACGCCGGGCGGGTGCGTGCCCAGCCGGGCCGGGCCGTGGTCGAGGGGCGGCTGCGCCTCTCCGGTCGCGTCGCCGACACGGTGCACGCCCGGATCGGCGACGCCGGTGGCGAGCCCGACGAGGACGGCTCGCTGCTGCTGAGCCGTACGGTGACGGTGGAGGGCCGCTCGCGGGCCCACCTGGGTGGCCGGAGCATGCCCGTGTCGATGCTCGGCGAGGTCGGCGAGCAGGCGGTGGCCGTGCACGGCCAGTCCGACCAGCTGCGGCTGCTGCGCCCGGCCGAGCAGCGGGCCGCCCTGGACCGGTTCGCTGGGCCGGCGCACGAGAAGCTGCTCGACGCGCTGCGCGAGGCGTACACCGGTTGGCGGCGGATCGTCGACGACCTGGCCGACCGGCGGCGCAACGCCCGCGAGCGCAGCCAGGAGGCCGACCTGCTGCGGCTCGGCCTCGACGAGATCACCCGTGTCGACCCGCAGCCCGGCGAGGACGACGACCTCAAGACCGAGGCGCAGCGGCTGGAGCACGCCGAGGGTCTGCGGACGGCCGCGCAGCTCGCCCAGCAGTGCGTGGCGGGCGGCGCGGACGCGGCCGACGAGACACCGGACGCGGCGTCGCTGCTCGGCACGGCCCGGCGCACCCTGGAGGCGCAGGCCGGCACCGACCCGGCGCTGGGTGAGCTGGCGGCCCGCCTGGAGGAGGCGGCCACCCTGGTCACCGACGTGTCGGCGGAGCTGTCAGCGTACCTGGCGACGCTCGACGCGGACCCGGCACGCCTGCAGCACGTCTACGAGCGGCGGGCCGCGTTGCGCACGTTGACCCGCAAGTACGCCGACGACGTCGACGGTGTCGTCGCCTGGGCCGAGCGGGCCCGCACCCGACTGTCCGACCTGGACACCTCCGACGATCTGCTCGACGAGTTGGATCGGGAGGGGCAGCGGTTGGCCGCGGAGGTGGCCGACCTGGCCGCCCGGGTGTCGGTGTCCCGGCAGGAGGCGGCGGTCCGCTTCGCCGACCAGGTCACCGTCGAGCTGGCCGGTCTGGCGATGCCGCACGCGCGGATCGAGGTGGCGGTGCTGCCTCGACCGGCGGGGCGGTCCGAGCCGACGTTGACGGTCAACGGCATCGAGGTGGGCGTCGCGGCCGACGGCGGCGACGAGGTGGAGTTGCGGTTGCTGGCCCATCCGGGCGCGCCCTCGCTGCCGTTGCAGCGTGGCGCCTCCGGCGGTGAGCTGTCCCGGGTGATGCTCGCCATCGAGGTGGTGTTCGCCGGCTCGGGCGGCCCGCCGACGCTCGTCTTCGACGAGGTCGACGCGGGGGTCGGCGGTCAGGCCGCGGTGGAGATCGGTCGCCGGCTGGCCCGGCTGGCCCGCAGCCACCAGGTGTTGGTCGTCACGCACCTGCCGCAGGTGGCCGCGTTCGCCGACCGGCATCTCGTGGTGGCGAAGGACACCGGCGGCGCGGTGACGACCAGCGGCGTTCGGGTCGTGGAGGACACCGAGCGCGCCCGGGAACTGGCCCGCATGCTGGCCGGTTTGCCCGATTCGGATCTGGGTATCGCGCACGCCGAGGAGCTTCTGGCGGTCGCGGCGAAGGAGAGGCGGTTGTGACGCCGCGTATTGTGGGCGCAAGCACACCGGCTCGCGCCGGCGTGTGCTTCCCTGGGTAGGCGGCCCTGCTCAGGCATGTCGCGACAGAAAAGCCTGCCTCACATGCCAGGATGGTCACGATGCGTCTACCCACGTTGCGCCGGAACCGGAACGCCGAACCGGGCAGAGTCCTCGGCACCGCGCGCCTTGACCGCCGGACGAAACGCCTGGTCGGCCGGCTTCGTCCCGGTGACATCGCGGTCATCGACCACGTCGACCTGGACCGGGTGGCGGCCGACTCGTTGGTCGCTGTCGGTGTCGCCGCGGTGCTCAACGCCAAACCGTCCGTCTCCGGGCGCTACCCGAACCTCGGGCCGGAGGTGCTGATCGCCGCCGGCATCCCGCTCCTGGACGATCTCGGCGAGGGCGTCTTCGAGCGCATCCGCGAGGGCGACCGGGTACGCATCGAGGGCAACACGGTGTTCGCCGGCGAGGAGCCGGTGGCGCACGGCGCACTCCAGGACGCCGAGTCGGTCGCCAAGGCGATGGCCGACGCCCGGGAGGGGCTGTCGGTGCAGTTGGAGGCGTTCGCCGCCAACACCATGGACTACCTGCGCCAGGAACGCGACCTGCTGCTCGACGGCGTGGGCGTACCGGACATCCAGACCCAGATGCAGGGCCGGCACTGCTTGATCGTGGTGCGCGGTTACGACTACAAGGCCGACCTGGACGTGCTGCGCCCGTACATCCGGGAGTTCAAGCCGGTGCTGATCGGCGTGGACGGCGGCGCGGACGCGCTGGTCGAGGCCGGGTACACCCCCGACATGATCATCGGGGACATGGATTCGGTCACCGACGACGTGTTGCGCTGCGGCGCCGAGGTGATCGTGCACGCCTACCCCGACGGGCGGGCGCCCGGTCTGCCCCGGGTCAACGGGCTCGGCGTCCCGGCGATCACCTTCCCGGCCGCGGCGACCAGCGAGGACCTGGCGATGCTGCTGGCCGACGAGAAGGGCGCCTCCCTGCTGGTCGCGGTCGGCACCCACGCCACCCTCGTCGAATTCCTGGACAAGGGGCGCGGCGGCATGGCCTCGACGTTCCTGACCCGGTTGAAGGTCGGCGGCAAGCTGGTCGACGCCAAGGGCGTGAGCCGGCTCTACCGGCAGAGCATCTCCGGCTCGTCGTTGCTGCTGCTGGTGCTGTCGGCGATCGCGGCGATGGCCTCGGCGGTGGCGGTCTCCACGGTCGGCAAGGCGTACCTGGGTGTGGTCGCCGAGTGGTGGGACAATTTCGTGTTCCAGCTGTACCGGCTCTTCTAGTTCCCGAGCGATCAAGAGGCTGCAAGCGTGATCAACTTCCGCTACCACGTGGTGTCCCTCACCGCGGTCTTCCTGGCTCTGGCGATCGGCCTGGTGGTCGGCACAGCCGCCCTCAACGGCCCGGTCGCCGACTCGCTCAAGCAGCAGGTCACCGGGCTGCGCAAGGACAACCAGCAGTGGCGTCAGCAGGTCGCCAACATGGAGAAGCAGCTCGGCCTGGAGGAGGAGTTCGCCGAGGAGATGTCCCAGGTCGTCCTGCCGGGCACTCTCAGCGGACGCCGGGTGGTGGTACTCAGCCTGCCGAACGGGCGCGACCACACCGAGGGCGTGCTCAAGAAGCTCCAGCTCGCCGGCGCCACCATCACCGGCCGGGTCGACCTGCAGGACAAGTTCCTCAACCCGGACAACAACTCGAACCTGCTGGAGCTGGCCGTCACCGCCGCCCGCCCGACCGCGCAGACCACCGGCCTGCCGGGCAACGGACACGGCGTGGAGACGTCCAGCGCGCTGTTGGCCAGCGTCCTGCTGGACCGGGCCCAGGGCACCGCCGCGGTCAGCGACGCCGACCGGCGGGCGGTGCTCGCCGCGTACAACAACGCCGGTTACCTGACCACCGACAACAACAAGGTCACCGGCCCGGCGGAGGCGGTCGTCGTGGTCAGCGGCCAGCCGTACGTCGACAAGGACTCCGAGAAGCGGGACGAGTCGGTCGTCAAGATCGCCGAACAGTTCGACCGGACCGGGGCGATCGTGGTGGGCGGCAACGGCTCCGCCGGCGACAACGTGGTGTCCGTGGTCCGGGGTGACCCGGTGCTGGCGCAGACCATCTCGACCGTCGACAACGCCAACACCGTGCAGGGTCAACTGGTCACCAGCCTGGCCCTGGTGCAGCAGCTCACCGAGAAGAAGGCCGGCCAGTACGGCGTCGGCGACAACGCCGCGTCCCTGCTGCCTAGACTGCCCCAGTGAGCGAACGACGTACCGCCGTGTCCGTAATCGACGAGGTGCCGGCATGAGCACGCTGGGTCGGCTGCTGATCGCCGCCGCCGGCGCTGCCGCCGCCCGGTACGCGCTGCGCGAGGTGCGGACCGCCCCGGTTGGTCCGGCGCTGGAACGCACCAACTTCCGCGGTCGGACCGTGACCCTCGCCGCCGGGCCGGCGCTCGCCGCCGGCGCGACCGCCGCTGGCGTGTTCGGCGCCACCAGCGCCGCCTCCGGTGGCGCTGCCCTGGTCGCCGGCCTCGGCGCCGGCGGTGTCGGCCTCTACGACGACGTGGTCGGGGCGCGCCCGGAGCAGAAGGCGGCCAAGGGCTTCGCCGGGCACCTCGCCATGCTGCGCGAGGGCCGCGTCACCGCCGGGCTCGTCAAGGTCGTCGGGGTGGGCGCGGCCGGGCTGGGTGCCGCCGCGCTGCTCGCCGCCGACCCCCGCGTCGCCGCGCACCCGCGCCGGCAGCGGCACGGCGCGTTCGGCCGGGGCGTCGACGTGCTGCTCGGCGCCGGCGTGATCGCGGGCACCGCCAACCTGCTCAACCTGCTCGACCTGCGGCCCGGCCGGGCCATCAAGTCCGGGCTGCTGCTGGGCGCCCCGCTGGCGGGTGGCCCGCACGGCGGGATCGCCGCCGGTGCCGCCGGTGCCGCCGCCGGCCTGCTCGGCGACGACCTGTCCGAGGACGTCATGGTCGGCGACAGCGGCGCGAACGCGCTCGGCGCGCTGCTCGGCGTCGCGCTGGCCGCCCGGAGCGGCCCGCTGGGCCGCGCGGGCCTGCTCGCCGTGCTGGCCGGGCTCACCGCCGCCAGCGAGAAGGTCAGCTTCACGGCGGTGATCCAGCGGACCCCGGGGCTGCGGGAACTCGACGCACTGGGTCGACGCGCCGACTGACGTGACCAGACCCGCACCCCTCGCCGGCGTCGGCCGGCTTGCCGGGGCAGCCGCGCTCATCGCCGTCCTCACCGTGTTCAGCCGGCTCGCCGGCTTCGGCCGGACCGCCCTGTTCACCTGGAGCCTCGGGAACACCGACCTCGGTGGCGCGTACGTGGTGGCCAACGCCGTGCCGAACTTCATCTTCGAGATCGTCGCCGGTGGCGCACTGGCCAGCCTCGTCGTACCGCTGCTCGCATCGGCGGTCGAGGCCGGTGACCGTACGGCTGTCGCCCGGACCACCGGCGCGCTGCTGACCTGGACACTGGCCCTGCTGGTGCCGCTCGCACTGCTCGTGGCGCTGTTCGCCGGTCCGGTGGTCGACTCGCTCGGGCACCACCTCACCGACGCCCAGCAGCACAGCGGCGTACGGATGCTGCGGATCTTCGCGCCGCAGCTACCGCTGTACGGGGTCGGCATCGTGCTCACCGGTGTGCTCCAGGCGCACCGCCGGTTCGCCTGGCCGGTGCTGGCTCCGCTGCTGTCCAGCCTCACGGTGATCGTCGTCTACCTCGGGTTCACGGCCACCCAGGGCCGGTACGCCACGGTCGCCGGGGTGAGCCCGAGCGGCGAGGTGCTGCTCTCCGCCGGCACCACCCTGGGCGTGGTGGTGCTGTCGCTGTCGCTGCTCATCCCGGTCCGCCGGCTACGCCTGGGGGCGCGGCCCGGGTTCGGTTTCCCCGCCGACGCGCGGGGCCGGGTCGGCGCTCTGGCGGTGGCGGGCGCGGTCACGGTCACCACGCAGCAGATCGCCCTGATCGTCAGCCTGAACCAGGTGACCGCGGGCGCGCGCAGCAACCCCGGCGTCTACAACCTGGCGCAGACCGTCTACCTGCTGCCGTGGGCGGTGCTGGCGGTGCCGCTGGCCGTGGCCGCCTACCCGACCCTCGCGGCGGCCCGCTCGGCCGGCGACGAGGACTCCTACCGGGCGACCCTGGCACCGGCAGTGCGCGGGGTGCTGCTGTTCAGTTGCCTCGGCGCGGCCGCCCTGGTCGGGACCGCGGGCCCGATCGGGCACTTCTTCTTTCCCGCGTCCACCGCGCCGACAGCCGCCGCGGCGATCACCGGGTACGCCCCGGGCCTGGTCGGGTACGGACTCTTCGCGATCCTCACCCGGGCGCTCTACGCGCGCGGGCAGACCCGTGCGGCGACGGTGGCGACCGCCGTCGGCTTCCTCGTGGTGCCCGCCGCGGTCCTGCTGCTCGGCAGGCTCCTGCCGTTGACCGACCGGGTGCTCGCCGTGACGTCCGCGAACTCGGTGGGCATGGTGGTGCTCGGTGTGCTGCTGGTCGCCGCGGTGCGGCGCGCCGCGGGCGCGCCCGCGCTGGCCGGTGCGGCGCGCGCCGGCGCGGCCGGTCTCCTCGCCGGGCTGCTCGCCGCGCTCGCCGGGCTGGGCCTCAGCCGCTGGCTCGACAGACTGGACGGTGGCACCCCGACGACGGCCGTGGCGCTCGGTCAGGGCATGCTGTCCGGGGTCCTGGTCGGTGTCGTGTTCCTCGTCGTGGTCTGGTTCGTCGACCGACGGGACGTGCGGCCGCTGCTGACCGGGGTGGTGCGCCGCCTCCGGCGGGGCCAGGCGGGCCGGGCCGGTACGTCGACACCGGGCGCGGTTCCCCCGGAGCGGGGCGACGGGAAGGAGACGGCGGTTCGGTGAGCGTTGTCAACACCAACCGGCGGTGGCCGGCATGACGGCGACAAGCGGCCGGTCGGGTTCCGTGGCGCTGCTGCTGGCGTCCAGCACCGGTGGCGTCGGCCAACACGTCCGTTCGGTGGCGCGCGGGCTCGTGGCGTCCGGGGCGCACGTGCTGGTCTGCGGGCCGGCGGCGACGCAGGAGCAGTTCGACTTCACCGGCGTGGGCGCGCGTTTCGAACCGGTGGAGATCCCCGCCAGCCCGACCCCGGCCGACGCGCGGGCGGTGCTCGCCCTGCGGCGGGCGCTCGCGGCGGCCCCCGTCGACGTGGTGCACGCGCACGGCCTGCGTGCCGGTCTCGTCGCCGTCCTGGCCCGTCCGGCTGCCCCGCTGGTGGTGACCTGGCACAACGCGGTCCTCGCGGGTGGGCTGCGCGGCGGGGTCTCGCGGCTGGTCGAGCGGGTGGTGGCGCGCAACGCCCGGGTGGCTCTCGGTGCCTCCGCCGACCTGGTCGAGCGGGCCGCCGCGCTGGGCGCCGCCGATGCCCGCCTCGCCCCGGTCGCCGCCCCGACGCTGCCTGTGCCTCGTCGGCGTCGTGACGCCGTCCGCGCCGAGTTCGGCGTACGGCCGGAGCAGCCGTTGATCCTCTCGGTGGGGCGGCTGCACCCGCAGAAGCGCTACGACGTGCTGATCGACGCGGCGGCCCGCTGGCGTACGCGTACCCCACCGCCGGTCGTGGTGATCGCCGGGAGCGGCCCGGCGTACCTGGCGTTGGCCGCCCGGATCTCGGCGGCGCGGGCTCCGGTGACCCTGCTGGGGCACCGCACCGACGTGGCCGACCTGCTCGCCGGAGCCGACCTCGCGGTGGTGACCAGCGACTGGGAGGCGCGGCAGCTGTTCGCCCAGGAGGCGATGCGGGCCGGCGTACCGCTGGTGACGACCGCGGTGGGCGGCCTGCCGGAGCTGGTCGGTGACGCCGCCGCCCTGATCCCCTCGGTCGACGTGGACGCGGTGGACACGACCGTGCGCGCGCTGCTCGACGACCCGGCGGCGCGGGCCGAGCTGGGTCGGCGTGGCGCCGAACGGGCGGCGACGTGGCCCACCGAGACGGACACGGTGGCCGTGCTGGAGGCCCTGTACGCCGAACTGGCAGCCCATCCGGCGGCCCCCGGCTCCGACGCTCCGATGACGGGACACCGGTGATGGTGCGCCGACTCGCTCCGGCCCTGCTGACCGTGCTCGTGGTGGCGTTGGGCGTCGCCGCGCTGGCCGTCCGGCCGCCCCAGGGCGCCCCGCAGCGCACCGCCGACTTCGTGGTGCTCGCCGGGGTCGCGGGGCTGCGCTGGGAGGACGTCGACAAGCAGAGCACCCCGACGTTGTGGCGGATGGCCCAGGAGGGGTCGATCGGTTCCCTGTCGGTGCGGTCCGCGCACCGGCCGACCTGCCCGGTGGACGGCTGGCTGACCGTCGGCGCGGGCAGTTTCGCCGGGTGGAACGGCACCCGAACCGACGGTGGCTGCCCGCCGACCGGTGTGGCAGTGGAGCAGCCGGACGGGATCGGCGCGAACCTGCCCGACCAGGAGAGCGTGGTCCAGTACAACCAGCAGCGGCTGCCGTGGGGCACCCTGCCCGGGTCGCTGTCGGAATCGGTGCGTTGCTCGGTCGCCGTGGGGCCGGGGGCCGCCGTGGCCGCCGCCCGCCCGTTCGGCCGGGTCGACAGGTACGCCGCGGGTCTGCCGGCCGATCCGCGTCGGCTGCTCGGTTCGTGCGTGCTGAGCATCGTCGACCTCGGCACGATCGAGGGGACCGACCCGGCGGCGCGCGCCGAGGAGGCGCGGGCGGCCGACGCCCAGTTGGCCCGGGTCCTGGCGGCCCGCCCGCCGCGGTCGTTGGTGCTGGTCGCCGGCATCTCCGACACCGAGCAGCCGTCGCGGCTGCATGTGGCGATCGCCGACGGGCCGGGCTGGGAGCGGGGCTGGCTCACCTCGGCCAGCACCGGCCGTGAGGGTTACCTCCAGCTCGTCGACCTCGCGCCGACGGCGCTGGCCGCGCTCGGGCGCCCGATGCCGGAGCGCCTGTTCCTCGGCCGACCGGCGGTCAGCACCGGCGGCCGACCGGCAGAGCTGACCGAGGCGATCAACGCGCCGGCGGACGCCGACCGGGAGGCGTCCGCCCAGCGGAGCGTCTCCGGCGGGTTCTTCACACTGCTCGCCGGGCTGCAGGTGCTGCTGGCCCTGGCCGTGTTGCCGCTGCTGCGCCGCGCGCGACCGCACGCCGGCCCGGCCGGCCCCACTCCGGTCTCCGCCCGCGTCGTGGCGGTGGTGGAGCTGCTACTGGTCGCGGCGGCGTTGACCGTGCCGGCCGCGTTGCTGGCCGACGCCGTCCCCTGGTGGCGGGGCGGGCACCCGGGGTGGATCTTCGCCGGGGTCACCGCGCTGCTGGCCGCGGTGTGCACCGCCGCGGTCCGGTTCGCTCCCGGGTACGCGAAGACGCTCGGCCCGTTCGGCGCGGTGGCCGGCCTCACGACACTTGTCATCGGGGTGGACGTGCTGACCGGCGCCCGACTCCAGCTCAACGGGGTGGTCGGCTACTCGGCGTTGCAGGGTGGCCGCTACGCCGGGCTGAGCACGGTCGGGCTGGGGGTGTTCCTCGCCGGCGCGCTGGTCACCGGCGGGTGGTTCGCCCAGCGCGTACACCGTCGGTGGAGGCCCGCGGTGATGGTCGCCGTGGGCGGCCTCGCCGTGGTGGTGGTCGGGAGCCCCTACCTCGGCGGCGACCCGGTCGGCGCGATCGCGCTGACCGCCGGGCTCAGCGTGGCGGCGGCGATCAGCGCCGGCGGCTGGCTGACCATCAGCCGACTGGCGTGGGCCACCATGGCCGCGCTGGCGGTCGGCATCGGCTTCGCCGTGGTGGACCTGCGCCGGCCGGCCGCCGAGCGGGGGAGCCTCGGCCGATTCCTGTCCGCGGTGGGCGACGGCACCGGCGGGTTCACCGTGCACCGGTCCAGCACCGCGAACTTCGAGACGTTGGTGAACAGCCCGTTGACCGTGCTGGCGCTGGCCGGTGGGCTGCTGGTGTGGTTCGCCCTGCTGCAGCCGTGGGGCGGGCTCATGCGGCTCTTCGGCATCTACCCGGCGGTGCGGGCCGCGCTGGGCGGCACGGCGGTCGCGGCGGTGCTGGGCGGCGTGCTCGACGGCGCGGCACTGGACGTGGCCGGCGCGGCGGCAGCCCTGGTGGTGCCGATGGCCGCGTTGACGTCCCTGCGGGTTCTCGGGCACGCCGCCGACCGCACGCGCCCCGGCACGGGCCGCGCCCGCGAGGACGAGGCGGACGACGGTTCGGGCGCCGGGGGCGCCGGGCCGGCCGGCGGGGGTGACGGTCCGAGCGGTGGCGGTGGACCGCTGGGAGCGGGTCACCCGCGGCCGATCAGCGGACCGCCCGCTGCGGCACCCCGCGCGGTCGTCCTGCGGCCGGAACCGGACCCGGGCGCGCCCGCGGAGCCCCCGGTGGCCGACGGGGACGACCGGCCGGAGGACCCGACGGCGGACGCCGGCACCACGGCACCGCCCGCTCCGGCGCAACGACGGCCGGCGGACGTCCCGGTGGCCCGGCCATCGAGCGAGGTTGCCACCTCCTGACCGCCGGACGCCGCCCGGGTGGCCCGTTCCTGTCCCACCCGGGGTGCGGCCTGCGAGTACCCGTCGTGAAGGTGTTACCGTGGAATCCCGTGGATCGCGTGATCACTTTGGTGATCGAGCACGGCGGTCTGCATGACCGCGACAGACGACACGGGAGCAGGCCTTGGCCCCATCAGCACGGACGACCAGGCACATTTTCGTCACCGGGGGCGTCGCCTCCTCGCTGGGTAAGGGCCTCACCGCCTCCAGCCTCGGCAACCTGTTGACCGCGCGCGGTCTGCGCGTGGTGATGCAGAAGCTCGACCCCTACCTGAACGTCGACCCGGGGACGATGAACCCGTTCCAGCACGGCGAGGTCTTCGTCACCGAGGACGGCGCCGAGACCGACCTCGACGTCGGGCACTACGAGCGGTTCCTCGACCGGGCGTTGTCCGGCAAGGCGAACGTCACCACCGGGCAGATCTACTCGGACGTGATCGCCAAGGAGCGCCGCGGCGAGTACCTGGGCGACACCGTCCAGGTCATCCCGCACATCACCAACGAGATCAAGGCGCGGATCCTGGCGATGGCGGACCCGGACGACGACGGCGTCCTGCCCGACGTCGTCATCACCGAGGTCGGCGGGACCGTCGGCGACATCGAGTCGCTGCCGTTCCTGGAGGCGATCCGCCAGGTCCGCCACGACCTGGGCCGGGACAACTGCTTCTACCTGCACGTCTCGCTGGTGCCGTACCTCGCGCCGTCGGGGGAGTTGAAGACCAAGCCGACCCAGCACTCCGTGGCGCAGCTGCGCAACATCGGTATCCAGCCGGACGCCATCGTGCTGCGGTGCGACCGGGAGATCCCGGAGAAGCTCAAGGAGAAGCTGTCGCTCTACTGCGACGTCGACCGCGAGGCGGTCGTCGCCGCACCGGACGCCCCGAGCATCTACGACATCCCCAAGGTGCTGCACCGCGAGGGTCTCGACGCGTACGTGGTGCGCCGGCTCGGGTTGTCGTTCCGGGACGTGGACTGGGCGAGCTGGGACGACCTGCTGGAGCGGGTGCACCGGCCCCGGCACACGGTGACCGTCGCGGTGGTCGGCAAGTACGTCGACCTGCCCGACGCGTACCTGTCGGTGAGCGAGGCGATCCGGGCGGCCGGGTTCGGTAACCGGTCCCGGGTGCAGCTGAAGTGGGTGCCCAGCGACGAGTGCGTCACCCCGGCCGGCGCGGCGGCGGCCCTGGCCGGCGTGGACGGCATCCTCATCCCGGGCGGGTTCGGCGTGCGCGGCATCGAAGGCAAGATCGGCACGGCCCGGTACGCCCGCGAGAACGGCATCCCGCTGCTCGGCCTCTGCCTCGGCCTGCAGTGCATGACGATCGAGGTGGCCCGACACCTCGCCGGCCTGGACGGCGCGAACTCGCTGGAGTTCGACGAGCAGGCAGCGCACCCGGTCATCGCCACGATGGCCGACCAGGAGGACATCGTCGCCGGCAAGGGCGACCTGGGCGGCACCATGCGGCTCGGGGCGTACCCGGCGACGCTGACCGAGGGCTCGATCGTCGCCGAGGCGTACGGCAGCACCGACGTCAGCGAGCGGCACCGGCACCGTTACGAGGTCAACAACGCCTACCGGGACGCGCTGACCAAGGCGGGCCTGCACATCTCCGGCACCTCGCCGGACGGCCGGCTCGTCGAGTTCATCGAGCTGGACCGCGATCTGCACCCGTTCTTCGTGGCCACGCAGGCGCACCCGGAGCTCAAGAGCCGTCCCACCCGCCCGCACCCGCTGTTCGCGTCGTTCGTCAAGGCCGCCGTGGCGTACTCGCAGGCCGACCAGTTGCCGGTCGACATTGAGGCCGCGTCGGAGGCACCGTCCGCGCGCAAGGCCGCCCGCAACGGCGCCGCGTCGAAGGCGTCGGCGTGAGCGAGCAGCCTCAGCAGCGGGGCGACGGCGGGAGCGAGCACCGCTACGAGGTCCGCTCCCGCACCGAGCGCTACCGGGGGCCGATCTTCGAGGTGGTCACCGAGGAGGTGACCATGCCGGGCGGTGGCACCGGGCGGCGTGACCTGGTGCGGCACGTCGGGGCGGTCGCCGTGGTGGCCCTCGACGACGCCGGCCAGGTGGTGCTGATCCGGCAGTACCGGCACCCGATCGGCCGGCACCTGTGGGAGCTGCCGGCAGGCCTGACGGACGTCTCCGGCGAGGATTTGCCGGCCGCCGCGCTGCGGGAACTGGCCGAGGAGGCCGACCTGACCTCCGGGCGGATCGACGTGCTCGTCGACCTGCACAGCTCGCCCGGGTTCACCAACGAGATCGTCCGGGTCTTCCTGGCCCGCGACCTGGCCGACGTGCCGGCGGGGGAGCGGCACGAGCGCCACGACGAGGAGGCCGACCTCCAGGTCGTCCGCGTCGACCTGGACGAGGCCGTCGACATGGTCCTGGCCGGCGAGATTACCAACGCGTCCGCGGTGGCCGGGCTGCTCGCGGCGGCGCGCGGCCGGGACACGGGCTTCGCGGCGTTGCGCCGGGCGCAGGCACCGCTGCGGCGTTGATCGCCGCCGCCGGTCCAGCCGATCGGTGAGTACGCGCGAAGGGGCCCCGCGGTCAGCCGCGGGGCCCCTTCGTATGCCGTCGTGGCAGGTCAGTCCCGCAGCGGGCGGCCCTGCGCGTCCGTGCCGCCGTTGACCAGGATCAGGATGCCGTCGATGACGCCCCAAAGGGCACCGACGCCGCAGGTCACCAGGCTCACGACGAGCTGGAGGACGGCGATCTTGGTGTGTCCGGTGTAGAACCGACCGGCCCCGAAGGTGCCGAGCAGGATGCCGAGGATGCCCGCGACGACCTTGCTCTTGTCGGAGTAACCCGGGGCGTACCCCGGCTGGTAAGGAGGAGTGGTCATGGGCGGACACACTAGTGATCCACTCGTCCGCTGTCCGTACCGCCACTCGGCAGATGGGACGATAATGGGCGAACACTGTCCTGACGGTTGAGGTCACCCTCCCACCACCGGCCCGGTCCGTGCCCTGACACACCGTCAGGTCGCCCCGGCACCGGATGCCACTGTGCTGGCTCACGGCGGGGCGGGGCGCGCCTAGACTGCCGCCGGCGGGACCGGTGGACCGCGGCGGCAATGGGGCCGCCGTGGCACCGAGCAGTCGGGGGAGCTCAGCCCCGAAGAGAGGTGTCTGCATCGTGAAGGTCGGAATCCCCCGCGAGGTCAAGAACCACGAGTACCGCGTGGCGATCACGCCGGCGGGTGTCAACGAGTTCACCCGCAGCGGCCACCAGGTCTTCGTCGAGTCCGGCGCCGGCGTCGGCTCCAGCATCACCGACGAGGAGTTCGCCGCCGCCGGAGCGAAGATCCTCGACACCGCCGACGAGGTGTGGGAGACCGCCGAGCTGGTGCTCAAGGTCAAGGAGCCGATCGCCGAGGAGTACCACCGGATGCGCGAGGGGCAGGTGCTCTTCACCTACCTGCACCTGGCCGCCTCCAAGGGGTGCACGGACGCGCTGGTCGACCGCAAGGTCACCGGCATCGCGTACGAGACCGTCGAGCTGCCCGACAGGTCGCTGCCGCTGCTCGCGCCGATGTCCGAGGTCGCGGGCCGGCTCGCCCCGCAGGTGGGCGCGTTCTACATGATGCGTACCGGCGGTGGTCGAGGTGTGCTGCCCGGCGGCGTCTCCGGCGTGTACGCGGCCAAGACCGTCGTCATCGGCGCCGGCGTCTCCGGCATGAACGCCGCCGCCATCGCCCTGGGCCTGCAGTCCGAGGTCCTGCTGCTGGACAAGAACGTCGCCCGCCTGCGCCAGGCCGACGCCATCTACCGGGGTCACCTGCAGACCGTCGCCTCCAACGCGTACGAGATCGAGCGGGCCGTCCTCGACGCCGACCTGGTCATCGGCGCGGTGCTGGTGCCCGGCGCGAAGGCCCCGACGCTCATCCCCAACGAGCTGGTCTCCCGGATGAAGCCGGGCAGCGTGCTCGTCGACATCGCCATCGACCAGGGCGGCTGCTTCGAGGACTCGCGCCCCACCACGCACGCCGACCCGGTCTACAAGGTGCACGAGTCGATCTTCTACTGCGTGGCGAACATGCCCGGCGCGGTGCCGAACACCAGCACGTACGCGCTGACCAACGTCACCTTGCCGTACGCGCTGGAGCTGGCCAACCAGGGCTGGCGGGACGCGCTGCGCAACGACCCGGCGTTGGCGCTGGGCCTCAACACCCACGACGGCCAGGTCACCTACGGCCCGGTCGCCGAGGCGCACGGCATGCCCGTGCTCCCGCTGGCCGAGGTCCTGGGCTGACCGACTCCACTGTCGAACGGGCCGGTGCGGGCGTCGAGCCCGCGCCGGCCCTGCGCCGTGCCGTGCGCGGCTACCTCGACCACCTCACCGTCGAGCGCGGCCTGTCCGCGAACACCCTCGCCTCGTACCGCCGGGATCTGGACCGTTATCTGACGACCCTGACCGAGGCCGGCGTCGCCGACCTCGCGTCGGTCGCCCCCGGCGTCGTCGAGTCGCACCTGGCCCGACTGCGCGCCGGAGACGACGACCACCCGCCCCTGGCCGTGTCGTCGGCCGCCCGCGCGGCCAGCGCGGTTCGCGGCCTGCACCGGTTCGCCCTGCGCGAGGGGCTCGCCGGCGCCGACCCGAGCCGGGACGTCCGCCCGCCCACCCCGCCGCGCCGGCTACCCCGCGCGCTGGGGGTCGACGACGTGGTCCGGCTGCTGGAGACCGCCGGCCCGGTCACCGCCACCGCCACCGGCGACGGCGCGGCGCTCGCGCTGCGCGACCGGGCGCTGTTGGAGTTCCTGTACGGCACCGGCGCGCGGATCTCCGAGGCGATCGGCACCGCCATCGACGACCTGGACGTCGACGAGGGCGCCGTGCTGCTGCGCGGCAAGGGCGGCCGGATGCGCCTCGTCCCGATCGGCGGGTACGCCGTCGACGCGGTCCGCGCCTACCTGGTCCGGGCCCGCCCCGCCCTGGCCGCCGCCGGCCGGGGCACCTCCGCGGTCTTCCTCAACGCCCGGGGCGGCGCGCTGTCCCGGCAGGGCGCCTGGATGATCCTGCGCCACGCCGCCGCCCGCGCCGGACTGCCGGTCGACGGACCGTCGGCGGTGTCCCCGCACACCCTGCGCCACTCGTACGCGACACACCTGCTCGACGGCGGCGCCGACGTGCGGGTCGTCCAGGAACTGCTCGGCCACGCCTCGGTGACCACCACGCAGGTCTACACCCTCGTCACCGTCGAACGGCTGCGCGAGGTGTACGCCACGGCCCACCCGCGCGCCCGCGACTGACGCCCGGCCAGCACCGACCCCGACACGCCGGGCCGGTGCCGAACGCCCTGCTGGTCGGTGGCGTACAGTCGGCATCGGCGCGGACCTCCTGGGGCGACACGACCGGGGTGCGCAGCGGCGCCGCGAAGGACGTCGGACGGCTCCGACGCCGGGTGGGTCGTCGGGAGGGGGCAACGAGCACATGGCTGGCAACGGTGACCGTGCCGAGACGTGGACGTCGGAGCTCCGCGAGCAGCAGGCCGCGCTCGGAAACGACCTGGGTCCGGCCGACCCGGCCGCCTACACGATGCGCAAGCCCATCCCCGAGCCGATGCCCACTGATCGGCACGGTCCGGCGCGCATCATCGCGATGGCCAACCAGAAGGGTGGCGTCGGCAAGACCACCACCACCATCAACCTGGGCGCCGCTCTCGCCGAGTACGGCCGCAAGGTGCTGCTCGTCGACTTCGACCCGCAGGGCGCGCTCTCGGTGGGCCTGGGCGTCAACCCGCACAACCTCGACCTGTCGATCTACAACCTGCTCATGCAGGACGACATCATCGCCGAGGACGTCGTCATCAAGACCGACGTCGCGGGCCTGCACCTGCTGCCGGCCAACATCGACCTCTCCGCCGCCGAGATCCAGCTCGTCAACGAGGTCGCCCGGGAGATGGCCCTGGCCCGGGTCCTGCGTACGGTCCGCAAGGAGTACGACTACATCTTGATCGACTGCCAGCCCTCACTCGGCCTGCTGGCGATCAACGCGTTGACCGTCGCACACGGCGTGCTCATCCCGCTCGAGTGCGAGTTCTTCAGCCTGCGTGGTGTGGCCCTGCTGCTGGACACCATCGACAAGGTGCGTGAACGTCTCAACTTCGACCTGGAGCTCGAGGGCATCCTCGCCACCATGTACGACAGCCGCACCACCCACTGCCGCCAGGTGTTGCAGCGGGTGGTCGAGGCGTTCGGCGACAAGGTCTACCAGACGGTCATCACCAAGACGGTGAAGTTCCCCGAGTCCACCGTGGCCGGTGCCCCGATCACGACGATGGACCCGGCCTCCTCCGGGGCACGCAACTACCGTCAGCTGGCCCGCGAGGTGATCGCCGCCCAGTCGGAGCGGTAGCCGGAACGCCCGGTGCCCGCCTCGTGGACTACGGTCGTGCGGTGACCGCGCCACCCCTCGACCCGCCCGACACCGCCGATCCGGCCGTGGTCGACGGTGCGCAGTCCGCCGGGTTCACGGTGCGACTGGCCAACTTCACCGGCCCCTTCGACCTGCTGTTGCAGCTCATCGGCAAACACAAGCTCGACGTCACCGAGGTGGCCCTGCACACGGTCACGGACGAGTTCATCGCCTACATCCGGGCCATGGGCGACGACTGGGACCTCGACGAGGCCAGCGAGTTCCTGCTCATCGCCGCGACCCTGCTCGACCTGAAGGCCGCCCGGCTGCTGCCCTCCGCCGACGTGGAGGACGAGGAGGACCTCGCCCTGCTGGAGGCCCGCGACCTGCTCTTCGCCCGCCTGTTGCAGTACAAGGCGTACAAGGAGGCGGCGGCTCACATCGCCGAGTTGGAGGCGGTCGGCGGCCGGCGCTATCCCCGCGCGGTGAGTCTGGAGCCCCGCTACGCCGAGGCGCTGCCCGACCTGGTGCTCGGCATCGGCCCGCAGCGGCTGCTGAAGCTGGCCGTGAAGGCGATGACCCCGAAGGTGGCGCCGGAGGTGTCCATCGCCCACGTGCACATGGTGCGGGTCAGCGTGCGAGAACACGCGGCGATCCTCACCGCCCGGCTACGCCGTGCCGGCACGGCGACGTTCTCGCTGCTCTGCGCCGACTGTGAGGCCACCCTGGAGGTGGTGGCGCGGTTCCTGGCGCTGCTGGAGCTGTACCGGGAGGGCCTGGTGGCCTTCGTGCAGGAGCAGGCCCTGGAGGAGCTGACCGTCCGCTGGACGGGCCCCGCCGACGGCGAAACCGACCTGCACGTCGACGAGTACGCCGGCGCCGCAGCCGAGCCCGACCCACCCACCGAGCCCGACCCACCCATCGGGCCGGACGCGGCGGGGCCGGTGGTGGCGGGGGAGGCCGGCGGTTCGGCCGGGACGGGAACGACGGAGGGTGAGCCGGATGAGTGACGAGGAACGCCGCGACTCGCTGGCCGACCAGGCCGCCGCCTGGGTTCCTCCGTGGGAACGCTCGGCGACCCCCACCACCGCACCCGCCCAGGCGGAGGCCGCACCTGCCGAAGGGGAAACCGCCCCCGCTGGGGTGGAGTCGGCCCCCGCTGAGATGGAGGCCGCCCCCACTGAGGTGGAGTCGCCTTCCGCTGAGGTGGAGAAGGCCTCCGCTGAGGCAGAGACGGCACCTGCCGAGCCAGGGACCGCTTCCGCTGAGGCCGCTGATCCAGCCGAGCCGAGCGTGGCCGCCGACACCACAGTGGCGATCGGGTCCAGCGAGACGGCCGAGCCCGCCGTTTCCGCAGAGGCGGCGACACCAGCGGTGGCAACCGAGGCCGACGAGGGCCGGGTGACCACTGGGGCCGACGAGGGCCGGGTGACGACCGGGGCCGACGAGGGCCCGGTGCCGGCTGGGGCGGCGGGTCGGGGCGTACCCCGGCGGGAGCCCGTGGGGCGGCGGCGGGCGACGGTCGTGCCGGAGCCCGCGCCCGACCTGCCCGACGCCGAGCTGCGCGGCGCGCTGGAGGCGATTCTCCTGGTGGTGGACGAACCGGTCAGCGAGCTGGTCCTGGCCCAGGTGCTCGAGCAACCGGCCGAGCGGATCGGGCCGATGCTCGACGACATCGCGGCCGGCTACACGGCCGCCGGGTACGGGTTCGAGCTGCGCCGGGCGGCCGGCGGTTGGCGGTTGTACACCCGGCCGGAATACGCTACGTACGTCGAGCGGTTCGTCCTGGACGGGCAGTCCGTGCGGCTGACCCAGGCGGCGTTGGAGACTCTGGCCGTGGTCGCGTACAAGCAGCCGGTGACCCGGTCGCGGATCTCGGCCATCCGGGGTGTCAACTGCGACGGCGTCATCCGTACGCTTGTCACTCGCGGCCTCGTCGAGGAGTGCGGCACCGAATCGGACAGCGGGGCGTTCCTGTACCGGACCACCACGCTGTTCCTGGAGAAGCTCGGGCTGAACACCGTCGACGAATTGCCACCTCTCGCACCCTTCCTGCCCGACGACGTAGAAGAGCTTGCCGATGCGACCCGATAACCGTTCCCCGAAGTCCGACGCCCCCGTCTACGAGGGCGCGGAACGCCTGCAGAAGGTGCTCGCCGCCGCCGGCGTGGGTTCCCGCCGTGCCTGTGAGGACCTGATCTTCCGGCGTCGGGTCACCGTGGACGGGCGCGTGGCCAAGCTCGGCGACAAGGTCGACCCGGCCAACGCCGTGATCCACGTGGACGGCGAGCGCCTCCAGGTCGACGTCCGCCTCGTCTACGTGGCGATGAACAAGCCGCGCGGTGTGGTCACCACCATGTCGGACGACAAGGGGCGCAACGAACTGGCCGAGTTCATCGGCAACCGGTTGGACCAGCGGGTCTACCACGTCGGGCGGCTCGACGCGGACAGCGAGGGCCTGCTGCTGCTCACCAACGACGGCAACCTCGCGCACAAGCTCATGCACCCCTCGTACGAGGTGCTGAAGACCTACCTGGCCGAGGTGGTCGGGCCGATCCCGCGCAACCTGAGCAAGCGGCTCCTCGCCGGTATCGAGCTGGAGGACGGGCCGGTCAAGGTCGACTCGTTCAAGGTGGTGGGCACCCTGGGCAAGAGCGCCCAGGTGGAGCTGAGCCTGCACGAGGGCCGCAAGCACATCGTCCGGCGGTTGATGGACGAGGTCGGGCACCCGGTCACCCGTCTGGTGCGTACCTCGATCGGACCGATCCGGTTGGGCGATCTGCGCACCGGGCGTCTCCGGCGCCTGACCAACGCGGAGGTCGCCGCCCTGTTCCGCGCGGTGGGTGACTGACCCCCGAGTTCGGGGTACGGCTGCCGGTAGGCTCCGCAGCGGCCGGGAAGCGGCCGCCGGAGGTGGCGTGGGTCGCCCCGGGCGGCGTCGCGCGCGGGCCCGACGAGGGCCCCGGGCATGATGGACGACGATGGACAACCGCTTGCGGCGCCAGCACCGGGCGATCCGCGAGGTACGGGCTGAGGAGGACACGGTGGAGAAAAACGTACGGACCGAGCGATGTGTGGTCGCTGTGGACGGGCCGTCCGGTTCGGGAAAGTCCACCGTGTCGCGGCGACTCGCCGTGAGCATCGGTGCGCGCTACCTGGACACGGGGGCGATGTACCGGGCGATCACGTGGGCCGTGCTGCGCTCCGGCGTGGACCTGACCGACGCCGCGTCGGTGGCCAAGGTCGCCGGCGAGGTCAAGCTGCACATCGGCACCCACCCGCAGGGGTACGCCGTGACCGTCGACGGTGTGGGCGTGGACGCGTACATCCGCGGCCCCGAGGTGACCCAGACGGTGTCCGCCGTCGCCGCCGTGCCGGCGGTGCGGGAGCTGCTGGTGAACCGGCAGCGCGAGATGATCGTCAACGCGGGTCGGATGGTGGTCGAGGGCCGGGACATCGGCTCGGTCGTGGCGCCGGACGCCGACCTGAAGGTCTTCCTGACCGCCTCCGAGGCCGCGCGCGCGGCCCGGCGTAGCGCCGAGGACGCCTCCGACGTGGCGGCGACCGCCGCCGACCTGGCCCGCCGCGATCGGCTCGACTCGACCCGCAAGGTCAACCCGCTGGCCCAGGCGCCGGATGCCGTCGTGCTGGACACCACCGAGCTGGGCATCGACCAGGTCGTGGCCCGGCTGCGTGACCTGCTCATCGAGCGGGGCGTGGCATGAGCAGTGATGGAATCGGCTGGGTCGAGCTGCGCGAGCCTGACCTCGCCGTCGAGGAACCGACCGGCCCGCAGCCGGTGGTGGCCGTGGTGGGCCGTCCCAACGTGGGCAAGTCCACCCTCGTCAACCGGATCATCGGCCGTCGGCAGGCGGTCGTGGAGGACATCCCCGGGGTGACCCGGGACCGGGTGCCGTACGACGCGCAGTGGAACGGCCGGTCGTTCACCGTGGTGGACACCGGCGGTTGGGAACCGGACGCGAAGGACCGCGCGGCGGCCATCGCCGCGCAGGCCGAGACGGCGGTGGTCACCGCCGACGTGGTCCTCTTCGTGGTCGACGCCATGGTCGGCTCGACCGACGTGGACGAGGCCGCGGTGAAGATGCTGCGCCGCAGCGCCAAGCCGGTGATCCTGGTGGCGAACAAGGCCGACAACACCTCCATCGAGATGGAGGCCGTGTCGCTCTGGGGGCTCGGCCTCGGTGAGCCGTTCCCGGTGTCCGCCCTGCACGGGCGCGGTTCCGGCGACCTGCTGGACGCCATTCTCGCCGCGCTGCCGGAGGCCCCGGCGATCGTCGAGAACCGGCCGCGTGGGCCGCGCCGGGTGGCGCTGGTCGGCCGGCCGAACGTGGGCAAGTCCAGCCTGCTCAACCGGTTCTCCGGCGAGGAGCGGGCGGTCGTCGACTCGGTCGCCGGCACCACAGTGGACCCGGTCGACAGCCTGGTCGAGATCGGTGGCCAGACCTGGCAGCTGGTCGACACGGCCGGCCTGCGCAAGCGCGTCGGCAAGGCCAGCGGCACCGAGTACTACGCCAGCCTGCGCACCGCCGGCGCGATCGAGGCCGCCGAGGTGGCCGTCGTGCTCCTGGACGCCAGCGAGCCGATCAGCGAGCAGGACCAGCGGATCCTGTCGATGGTGACCGAGGCCGGCCGGGCGCTGGTCATCGCGTTCAACAAGTGGGACCTGGTCGACGCCGACCGCCGGTTCTACCTCGACAAGGAGATCGACCGGGAGCTGCGCCGCATCCCCTGGGCGATCCGACTGAACCTGTCGGCCATGACCGGCCGCGCTGTCGACAAGCTGGCCCCGGCCCTCAACAAGGCCCTGGCGAGCTGGGAACTCCGCGTACCGACCGCGCACCTCAACCAGTGGCTCACCGCACTCGTGCAGGCCACCCCGCACCCGGTGCGCGGCGGCCGCGCGCCCCGCATCCTGTTCGCCACGCAGGCAGGGGTGGCCCCGCCGCGGTTCGTGCTCTTCACCACGGGCCCGCTCGACGCCGGCTACCAGCGGTTCGTCGAGCGCAAGCTCCGCGAGGAATTCGGGTACGAGGGCAGCCCCATCGAGATCTCCGTACGCCCGCGCAAGAAGCTCGGCCCCGGCGGCCGGGGCAAGGCGCACGGCTGATTCCTGGCGCTTTCTCGGGTGGGCCAGACGGTTACCGTCTGGCCCACCCTCCTAGGACGCTTTAGGGGTTGTGGGGTGGTTCGCTGCCCCGACAACGCGGGTGGGGCCTGTGCGGACGGCTCGGGAGTGCTGCGCTAAGCTGTACCGGCTGTCGCAGGGGGAACTCTGCGGGGGCGGGACGTGGCGCAGCTTGGTAGCGCACTTGACTGGGGGTCAAGGGGTCGTCGGTTCGAATCCGGCCGTCCCGACAGACAAAAAGCCCTGACCAGCGGAAACGCTGGTCAGGGCTTTAAGTTTGTCTATGGGGTTTTGAACCGCCCCCCGAAAACCCCCCATTTACCGGGGTCGACAACCAGGTTCGTCATCCATGCGCATCGTTGGGCACGGTGGGTGCGGGATGTTGCCGGCTTCCGTGGTCGGTGCCGAGTCGCTCGAGGATGTCCGAGACGTCCGGGGCACGGGCGGGCTTGGCGATGTAGTACGTGGCGGTGACTTCCTCGCTGGAGTGTCCAAGCTGTGCTGCGGCGCTTTTCGTGTCGGTCTCTTCCTTGATGAGGGTGGCCACGGTCTTGCGGAAGGTGTGGGGGGTGACCCAGGCGAGGTCGGTGTCGGCGCGAGCTTCACGCCACTGACGGCGGACGTTATTGGGTGAGAGCCAGGTGCCGCGTCGGGAGGCGAAGATCGCGTCGTGGGGGTTGTCGGCGGCGACGAGCTTGCGGGCCAGGATCATGCCGACGGCGAAGCGGGGTAGGACGACCATCCGCCAGCCGGCGTCGCTCTTGGTCCAGGGTTGGCGGAAGAAGCCCTGGCCTTTGACGAAGACGAGCGTGCCGCAGATCGTCAGGGTGGGGCGTTCGGCGGCGAGGTCGAGGTCCTCCCATCGCAGGGCAAGGATCTCGCCGATGCGGGCGCCGGTGGCGAGCATCAGGTCGACGATGTCCGCCAGGTCGCCGCTGTGCCGTGGTCCAGGCTTTCCGGGGATCGGTCGCTGCCAGTCGCGGATGGCCGTCCGGACGGCCTGGAGGTTCTCGTCGGTGAGGGCGACGACCGTGCGGCGGGGTTTGCGGAGCCGGCCGGTGTCGCGTACGGGGTTGGTGGGGATCGCGCCGTGGCGTACGGCCAGGGCGAACATCTGGCTCAAGACGACTTTGGCGCCCTTGGCCGCCGAGGGATGGTCCTTGGCGATGTCGCGCAGGAACCGATCCAGGCGCCCGACGCTGGCTTCTCTGATTCGGAGGTTGCCCAGGGCGGGCAGGATCGCGTTGCGCGTGCTGGTTTCGTATCGCTGGATGGTCTGTGGTGCGATCCGTTCCTCGGTGGTGATCTCTTCGATCCAGAGGTCGGCGAGTGTGCTGAGGCGGGTCTCGCGGGTGATCTCGTCGTCGTTGGGAGTGGTGCGGTCACGTAGCTTGACCTTCAGCGCTCGTTCCGCGGCCGGGTCGGTGGTGCCGGTGGCCTCGATGTCGCGGGTCTTGCCGTCGTAGTCGCGGAACCGTGCTCGTGCGCGGAACCGATTGGGTCCGAGCTTCTGCGTGCGGATCTTGCCCCAGGTGCCGATGGGTAGTTCAGGTCGGGCCATGGGGTCAGCGCTCCGCGTCGGTGTGGTCGTCGAGCCAGCGTTCGACTTCGCTGCGCCGGTAGCGCAGGGTGTTGCCGACGCGGATGGTGCGTGGTCCCTTGCCTCGGCTGTGCCAGGCGTAGAGGGTGTTCTTCGGCTTGCCCAGCCAGGCGGCGACGTCATCGACGGTCAGGAGAGGGTCGGGCCGCCACTCGGCGGGAGTCGGGGCGGTCATCACTGACCCGCCGTGACGGGCGAACTGGGCTGCGGGTATGGCCTGCCGAGATCGGTGGTTGCATCGGGCCGTACGACCCCGGGGATGGGCTGTGAGTTGGGCGGGCACGGATCGGGTGTCCTTTCAACGTCCCGGCCCGCGTGGGACCGGGTGTCGGTGGCGCTGCCGTTGGGTTTGCTGTTCGCCGGGCGCGCCGGGTGTGCACGTCGATCCATCCGGGACGGGGTGAAGGCATCAAGCCGATCAGCGTGCGCATGGGCGCTGGCTGATCGGCTCTGGGTGAAGTCGTGCCGGGGTGACCGCGGGGCGCGGAGGACCACGACGTCTTCATGCTGGACGAGCAATTGCGGGTCGCCGGTGGCGATGGCGTCACGGGTGTTCTTCTGCTGGAAGAACGAGGCCCGGGGGATGATCACGCTGTCGCGGACGCCGCAGATGAGGGCGATGCATTCCTCGACGAGTTCGAGGCCGGCGTTGATGCCGGCGGCGACGACCATCCCGGGGATGTCGATGAGTTCGCCGTGGCGGCGGTAGGGGCGGGCGGTGACGACGACGTGTCCGCCGGGACGCAGCAGTGCCCGGCATCCGGCGAGGATCGCGGTGAACCCGTCAGCCAGCTCGCCGTGACTGCGGTAGGCGAGGTTGTCCGCGCCGCCATACCTGTGGTTGATCTTGCGGACCTTGCCTCGTCTCGGGCCGGGCGTGCGAACGTGGCCGTGGGTGGACGACCCGTACGGCGGTGAGGTGATCACCAAGGAGACTTGCCCGTGCAGGCTGGCCGGCAGCAGTGCCGGTAGCGCGGTTGAGTCCCCGTGGTAGATCTCGCCCCGGCCCGATGCCCCGGTCTGGAGGGTGTGGCGGATGTTGTCCGCCGCCCTGGCGACCCATTCCGCTTCGTACTCGACCCCGACGCCGTGACGGCCGAGGCGCATGGCCTCGATGACGGTGGTACCGATGCCGGCCATGGGATCGAACACCACGTCACCGGGGTTGGTGTAGGTGCGGATGGCGTACCGGGGAATGGTCGGCAGCATCTTGCCGGGGTGCGTCAACGACTCCGGGGTGTACCGGCCGCGCCGCAGGTCCCGCGATGCGGTTTGACCAGTGAGCCAGACCGCACCGAGGTAGCCCTCGGCGAGCAGGGCTGCCAGATCGGACGCGCCGGGGTGCGGCGGTTCGGAGTCGTGGGGGCCGGCGGTGTGGAACGGCGGACGGGGCTCAGGCACGGGCGTTCTCCTCACCGGTGGCGGTGGTGGCGAATACGAGCAGGTCTCGGAAGGTCGGCAGGTGGCGGCCGGCGAGTAGACGGCGGCCGTCGTCGGCCTCGTCGGGGTGTTCTGGGGCGGTGCGTGGCTCGTGCTCGGCCAGCGGGACGAGGACGGCGGGGATGTGCTGGTGGTAGAAGAGTCCGGCGGCGCGGGCGGCGGCGATGACCGTGGCGCGGTGGCTGACCTCGTCCGGCTGGGGCGGCGAGGCGGTGAGTCCGACGAGCAGGAAACCGCCGGGGCGTAGCAGAGGCCGCCAGGTGCTCATTGCTGTGGCGATGCCATCTCGGGTGAGGCCCTGTGCGCTCTTCGGCAGGGTCGCCAGGATCAGCTCGACACGTGGGCCGGGACGTCGCAGGGCGTGGCGGGTCCGGCGTTCGGGAGCGGGCGGCATGAGGCGCACCTGCAGGCCGTGGCGACCGGTGAACAGCCGGGCCGGTATTCGGTTCAGGTAGGCGGTCGCGGCGGTGGCGGCGGGGTGCGCGTCGAGGTCGAGCACCACGTCACCGGCTTGGGTGTAGCGGCGGATGAGGTAGGCGAGGTGGTTCGGGGGTAGCCCGTGCCAGTCCGGCACTGCCGGACGGGGCGTGCGCGGGACGTGGGTTCGGGGCAGGAGCAGTCCGACCGGTGCCGGCTGAGGCCGGTCACCGGGGGCGGTGGAGCTGGGCTTCGGCATGGGCGTGTGGGCCCGCGTCCGCCGACAAGCGCTGACACTAGGGGATTACAAATCCGAGCGGCGGATTGGAAACCGCGCTCGCTGCCGATCCGGGTGTGTCGCTCGACGCCGCCCCGTTTAACAAGATCCTCAACGGGTTGAACACGCAGGTCAGAGCCGTCGAGACACCGGGCTGTCGACATCACGCGAGCCGCGCGGATTGCCGACGCGATCGGTGACCGGTTGAACAAGATCCTCGCTGGCTTGAACAAGATCGTCATCTGCTTGAACACGAGGCGGCCGACCGCCTCGGGACCTTGAACACGATCGCGATGGGGCGTGAGTGCACCCGGCGAGCGCCGCTCGTGGCCGTCCCGCTGCACTCCGTGGCTGCCTCGTGTGCGGCGCGTGTTCAACGGTGCTGACTCGACGTGGCTGTGCCCGGCGTGAAGGACCTTGAACAGCCTGGCCACCGGTTGCACACCCCGACTCGGGGTGTCCGGCGGCTGAGGTCGAGGCGCATTGACGGGGATTGGCGGTGGCTGGGTTGAACACGTGTCGAGGCACCTTGAACAAGCTCATGAGTGTTCATGATCTGTTCAAAGGCCCTGGTGGCGTGGTGGCACAGCGCCGATCGGCATTCCCGCCGGACGGCAACGGTCATCACGAGGGAGTGCCACCATGGACCGTCGTATCCCGGCTATCGAGCCAGCCGTCTCCCGGCGCGGCGAGACGCTGCTCAACGACATCGAGTACCGGTTCCGGCTGATGGGGCAGGGGCCGAGCCCACTGTCGGTGGACGGCCGTAGCCTCGGTCACGGCCTGCCCCGCCGGGCCATCGCCCTGCCCGAGCTGTCGGCGATCCTGATGCATCCGTCCTGCGGCTACGCCGCCCGGGACGCGGCGTGGCGGCTGCTCGTGCAGCAAGCCCGTACCGGTGACCCGGCGTGGCGTGCCGGTGCCGTCGGGGTCGCGCTACCGGGCCTGCGGTTCAAGGCGTACCTGCTGGCCAAGCTGTTCACCGGCGACGTGCAGGCCGCCATCGTCGAGCACTTCCTCCGGGCGCTCGGCACGGTCGATGTGGCCAAGCCGGGCGTGGTCGGCAACCTGCTGTCCGCCGCGTTCTCCAAGGCCCGCGCCGAGCTGCGCGACCTGGAGCCCGCCTCGTCCGGGGCTCCGAACCACGCCCCGGGCGCGGTGGTGCCGCCTGCCCCGTACGGCCACCCGGACCTCGTCCTCGCCCGCGCGGTCACCGCCGAGGTCATCACCGCACAGGAGGCCGGGCTGATCGGCGCGACGTACCTGGAAGAGGTCAGCCTCACCGCCTACGCCGAACGCACCGGCCAGCCCCGCTGGAACCTCTACAAGCGGCGCACCGCCGCCGTCGCCCGGCTGAAGGCCGCGATCGAGTCCGGCGAGCTGTCCGATCCGTACGCCGACGTGATCAACGAGGCCACCGCGACCCTGGTCCTGGACGTGCCTACCGTGCGGAAGCGCCCGTAAGCAGCCTGTCTGAGCTGCGGCTTTCCAATCCGAGGCTCGGATTTGTAATCCCCTAGTGCGGGACTCTTCCGCGCAGGTGACCTTGTTCCGACCGGACCGCTGACGGCGCTGACACCCCGCACGGTCCCCGGCCCACCCACCACGTCTGGTGAGGAGGACGGCCGCGCCGGTCGGCACGACAGGTCACCCACGAGCGCACCGCCTGGTCCCGCCTTCGCCACCCACTCGCGCACCCACGCCCCGCTGCTGGCTGCGTCGGCGTGCGCACCGGAGGTGCCCAACCCATGAATCACCACCCGTTCCCACGCCCCGGGGCGGCGGACCGCCGCCCCGGGGCGGGCAGGCGCGGACAGCCTTGCGTCCGCCGCCCGCGTCGGTACCGGTCTCGGACTGTCCGCGCCGCTTTGATGCTCCTCAACGCCGCCGCGGTGACGGCAGCGCTCGTTGCCGTGCCGACCGTGGCGTGGGCGGCCGAGCCCGCTGCGGTGGTGCTGGCCGCCGAGTCGATCCAGCAGGTCGCCAACAACATCCGTACCTGGCTGATCGGCATCCTCGTCGCCGTCGCCACGCTTTTCTTGACCGTCGGCGGGCTGCGCTACCTGGCCGCCAATGGCGACCCCGGCGAGGTGGAGAAGGCCAAGCTCGCGCTGCGGTCCGCCGCGATCGGCTACGCCCTCGCGCTGCTCGCGCCGTTGTTCGTGACGATCGTCGGTGCGTGGGTGGCCTGATGACTGCCCTCGCGATCCGATCCCGCCGACCGGTGTCGTTGCTGCTGCTCGGCGTGGTGATCCTCGCCGGCCTTGCCCTGAGCTGGGCCGGGCCGGCGCACGCCGAGCCGAGCCCGGCACCCGGCCCGCCCGCTACCGCACCCGGCACGCCGCCAACGCCCGGCGTACCTGACCCTGGCGTCCGCCCGCCGGGAGTGGACCCGCCTCCCTCCGCGCCGGCCACGCCGGCACCCACGCCCGTCCCGTCCCCGACTCCCGGCCAGCCTTCCGTTGACGATGATCCGGCCTGGTACGACATCGGGGGCCAGATCCGCAAGGCCGTGGTCGACCTGGTCGTCTGGACCGCCGAGCAGGCTCTCCAGCCGGTGATGGAAGCCCTCGGCGCATCGTGGCTGTCCACCCCCGACCTCACCACCAACGAGCACGTCAAGGCGATCTGGACGACCAGCCTGATCACGGCCAATGGCGTTTTCGTGCTGTTCATCGTCGCCAACGGTTTCCTCATCACGACCAGGGAGACCCTGCAGAGCCAGCACGGGCTCAAGCAGGTGCTGCCCCGCATCGCGCTGGGCGCGGTGCTGGCTAACGGCAGCCTGCTCGTCTGTCAGCAGGCCATCATGCTCACCAACGCGCTCACCGTGGCCATCGCCGGGAACACGGTTGACGGCCCGGCCGCAGCCGCCGCCATCGGTCAGATCGCGGACAACGCCCTGCAGGGCAAGGGCTTCCTGATGGTGCTCCTGGCCGTCGCCGTGGTCGTGATGTGCCTGCTGGTGGAGTTCACCTTCATCCTGCGGCTGGCCGCGCTGGTCATCCTCGTCGGCGTGGCCCCAGCGGCACTGATCTGCCATGCCAGCCCGCTCACCGAAGGCATCGCCCACACCTGGTGGCGTGCCTTCGCCGCCTGCCTCGGCTTGCAGATCGGTCAGGCGATCATCGTCATGGCCACGGTGAAGGTCTTCCTGACCCCCGCCGGGCCGACCGTGCTGGGCGTTCCCTCGACCGCAGATGGGCTCCTCGGCGTCCTGGTCTGCCTGACGATGCTCTGGCTGCTGATCAAACTGCCGGGCTGGATGCGGCAGTTCGTCCTCGGCCCGCTCGGACAGCGCAACGGCAGAGGACTTCTCGGCCAGCTCATGCACGCCTACCTGACCATCAAGACGCTCGGCGCGGCGGCCGGCATCCTGGGCGGCGCGAACGCGGCCCGGACCGCCGGACGGACGGCACCTCGTCCGCCCGGCCCCCGTCCATCGCCGGGCGGCCCTCGTCCGCCCCGTCCACCTCGTCCGCCCCATCCCGGGCCGACTCCCGTCCCGCCGTCCCCGCTCGGACCGGCGGCCTTCAGCCACGCCCCCGTCACCCATACGCCGCTGCCTGCGCCGTCCGGGACGAACGCCGCCCCCACCTTCAGCCACCCGGCGGCCCCGTCCACGCCACCGCCAGCGCCGTCCGGCGGTGTACCGGCCGCGCAGTTCTCTCACCCGTCCGCGCCTCAGCCGAGTCCACCGGCCCCAGCCGCACCGCCCGCCCGAGTCGCCTTCAGCGATGCCACGGCCACGACACCGAGAGCGACACCCAGCGGCGCGGCACCGGGGGTGGCGTTCTCCGCCGCACCAGCGCCACAGAGCGCGCCGCGCCGGCCACCTGCCCCGGTCACGCCGGTGTTCTCCACAGGTCCGGTCGCACCGGGAGCCGGCGGGTCACGACGAGCCTCGACCCCCGGGACGCGGCCTACGGCGGCGCGGCGCGCCACCCCGAGTGGGCAACCCACCGCCATCCCGAGCACCCCGTCTGCCGCCCGGCGGGCACCGGCCGCCAGCGCATCCCGGCCTCGTCCACCGGCCTCGTCCGTCCCGCCGTCCACGGACGGTCGGCGGTCAGCGCCCCCGACCCCGCCGCCGCCCGTCCCCGTCTCCGACGGCGAGGCCGTCCCCGGCGGCTGGTGCGACCCCGGTGGGTCCGACCGCCGTCCGTACCGGGCCGTCCCCGTCCCCGCCGTCCCCACCGCCGGCTCGATCGTCCGCCCCGGCGCGGCGCCCGTCGCGGAAGCGAGGTGATGAGCAGTGAGCCGCTGCGACGATGAGGCTCCGATGCGGGCTCGGGTTCCCGCGGACATCGAGCGGCCGGACCGGATCGCGTTCGGCATGTCGGGACGACAGTTGGTGATCCTGGCCGTTACGGGCCTCCTGCTGTACGCGGTGTGGACGGCGGTGGCGACGCTCGTGCATCCGCTGGTGTTCCTCGCGGGTGCGATACCGGTTGCCGCTGGGGCGTTCCTGCTTGCGGTTGGCCGCCGTGACGGCATCGGCCTCGACGCGTGGGCGCTCGCGGCGCTGCGGCACCGCCGCCGTCCGCGCCGGCTCGTACCGGCTGATGGGGCGGTCATCCCGGCTCCGGCGTGGGTTGCCACCACCGCCGGGCCGGGGGACCGGCTACCGCTGCCCGCGCCGCTGCGGCTGCCCGCGAAGGGCATCACCGGTGACGGGTTGGTCGATCTCGGTTCGGACGGCACGACGGGCCTGGTCGCCGCCTCGACGGTGGCCTTCGGGCTACGCACGCCCGCCGAGCAGAACGGTCTGGTGGCCGGGTTCGCTCGCTGGTTGCACAGCCTCGACGGTCCGGCGCAGATCGTGGTGCGGGCGCAGCGGGTCGACCTGACCTACCTCGCCGACCGGTTCCTCGCCGCCGCCCCTGGGCTGGCGCATCCCGCGTTGGAGGAGGCAGCCCGCGCGCACGTGGCGTTCCTCGATGACCTGGCCGGGCAGCGCGAGCTGCTGCACCGGCAGGTCACCGTCGCCGTGCGTAGCCGACGCGGCGCGCACCACGCCGCGCATCACGCGGCCGAGGCGGTGCGTGCCCTCGCCGGCTGCGAGGTTCCCGCCCGGGTCCTCGACGGGCCGGAGGCCACGGTGCGTCTCGCGGCCAGCCTCGACCCCACCGCCCTGGCCCTCACGCCCCACGCCCCATCTGACGGAGGTGAACAGCGGTGAGCCTGCTGTCCGCACTGCTGCCGAAACGGCGGCCCGCCCTGCCCGAGTCGGCCACGATCCTGCCCGGTTCCCCGAACGCCGTCGAGGTCGACGGCCGACACGTGCGGGTGGGGGACGGCTACAGCGCCACTCTGGCCGTCGTCGGCTACCCGGCCGAGGTCGGCCCGGGGTGGACCGAGCCGATCCTGTCCTACCCGGGCCTGGTCGACGCCGCCTTCCACGTCGAGCCGGTCCCGCCGGCGGTGGCCTCCGAGCGGCTGCGCAAGCAGCGCGGCCGGTTCGAGTCCTCCCGCCGCCAGGACGCGGCCAAGGGCCGCCTGGACGATCCCGACCTCGACGCCGCCGCGGCCGACGCCGCCGAGCTGGCCACGCGGGTGGCCCGAGGTGAGGCCCGACTGTTTCGCCTCGGCCTGTACCTGACCGTCCACGGCGCCAGCCCTGACGACCTCGCGCAGCGGGTGGCCGAGGTGCGGTCCCTGGCCTCCTCGCTGCTGCTCAACACCGCGCCGGTGACGTGGCGGCAGTTGCAGGGCTGGATCAGCGGCCTACCCCTGGCGTTCGACGCGCTCGGGATGAAACGGGTCTTCGACACCGACGCCCTCGCCGCGAGTTTCCCGTTCACCAGTCCCGACCTGCCGGACGCCGCTGGGGACAGCGGCATGGGGGTGCTGTTCGGGTTGAACCTGCACTCGGCCGGAGTCGTGGTGTGGGACCGGTGGGCGCAGTCCAACTACAACGCCGTCATCCTCGCCCGCTCCGGGGAAGGGAAGTCCTATCTGGCCAAACTCGACCTGCTGCGCAACCTGTGCCTCGGGGTGGAGGCGTTCGTCATCGACCCAGAAGACGAGTACCTACGGCTGGCCGACGCGGTCGGCGGCACGGTCATCCGCCTCGGCGCGTTAGGGGTGAAGATCAACCCCCTCGACCTGCCGCCCGGTGACGACGACGCCCTCAACGACCGGGCACGGTTCCTGCACACGCTCGTGACCGTGATGGGCAGCGGTGACACCGCCGTCAGCGCACCCCTGCCGGGCGACGAAGCCCGGTCCCTCGATGTGGCGGTCCTCGCGGCGTACCGGGCCAAGGGCATCACCACCGACCCGCGCACCTGGAAAAGGCCCGCGCCGCTGCTGGCCGACGTGATGGCCGCCTTGGAAGACACCGACGACGCCGGCCGTCGAGTCGCCGCCCGCCTGCACCCCTACGTGGCCGGCAGCATGAAGGGCCTGTTCGACGGACCGACCACCACCGCCGCCCGAGGGCACCTGGTGGTGTTCGCCATCAAGGACCTGCCCGAGCAACTTCACCCGGTCGGGACGCTGCTCACCCTGGACACGATCTGGCGCACCGTGCGCGGCGCGACGGCCTCCGGTCAGCGGCCCGATGCGCTGCGGGTGGTGTTGGTGGACGAGGCGTGGAAACTGCTGTCCGGTGGTCGCGGCGGCGTGTTCCTGGAGACCCTGGCCAAGTCCGCCCGCAAGTACGGCGTCGGCTTGACCGTCGTGACCCAGGACGCCGCTGACGTCCTCGCCACCAAGACTGGCCGCGCGGTCGTCTCCAACGCGGCTACGCAGGTGTTGCTGCGGCAGGCGCCGCAGGCGATCGACGCCGTGGCCGAGGCGTTCGGGCTTACTGACGGTGAGCGGGCGTTCCTGCTGTCCTGCCAGCGCGGAGACGCGCTCCTCGCTGCCGGGTCGGCGCGGGTTGCTTTCCACAGTCACGCATCCGCGACCGAGCACGAGTTGATCGTTACCGGCCCGGTCGCCGGCCGCCGCTGACCCGCCCTGGCGTCCCTCTCACCACCGATCGGAGTTCCCGATGGTTGTCACGCTGTCCCCATCCCCTCCGCCATCTCCTGCGACCCCTACCGGGTGCGTGCCCGGCCAAGGCGGTGTGCCCGACTCGGTGGTGGGCGAGTTGCTGTGTGGTTCCTGGGGCGACGACGCCACCAACGCGGTGTGGCCGCTCGTCCGCGACCGGTGGCCGTTGCTCCTCGCCGCCCTGGCGGCGCTCGTCGCCGTGCGGGTCGGGTGCATGCGGTGGCGGCGGTGGCCAGTCCCTGTCTGTCAGGGTGAGTTGAGGCCAGCGGCTCATAGCAAGTCCGCCGGACAGGGCGAGTTCAGGATCGAGAAGCGTTGAATACTGCTGTTGA
>NZ_JBEXIL010000047.1:0-49494 GCF_040608555.1 Micromonospora sp. NPDC005172 | reverse complement strand
AAACCACAACCCGAAAAACGATATCATAATACGTGTTAGTGTTTTAAAGAGGTGTGCACTCCCGATGACGACGGGGCAGTCCCGTGGGACTGCCCCGTCGTCAGTGGTGCGTGGTGCGCGACCTTAGTTGAACGAGTCGCCGCAGGCGCAGGAGTTGCCCGCGTTGGGGTTGTCGATGGTGAAGCCCTGGGCGTCGATCCGGTCGGCGAAGTCGATCGTCGCGCCGGCCAAATAGGGGGCGCTCATCCGGTCGACGACGACCTCGACGCCACCGAAGTCGGTGACGACGTCACCGTCGAGCGAGCGCTCGTCGAAGAAGAGCTGGTACCGCAGGCCGGAGCAGCCGCCCGGCTGCACCGCGACCCGGAGCCGCAGGTCGTCGCGGCCCTCCTGCTCGATCAGGGCCTTGACCTTCTGCGCCGCGACGTCGGTGATGACGACGGAAGTAGGGGCCTGGGCCTCGGTCGACTCGGTCTGCGCTGGCGTGGTCACGTGGAAGTCTCCCTGCGCGGTCTTGGGTCCGGACGCACTGGCCAACGTCGCGCGCCGTCCAGTGATTCCCGGTTGTGGTCCAGTTCCGATCGTACGCCGCCCCGGCCGGACGTACCCGCGTGGCGGGACCCTCGCCCCAGGTGGGGCGGTGACGAGCGCTCAGCGGCTCCACTGCCGGGCCAGTCGGGCGCCCAGCTCGCGCAGCCCGTCCGCGGGACGGCTCAGCGCGGCGTCGAGCCCGCCGGCCGCCTCGCCGCCGAAGTGCTCCACCAGGCTGTACGCGTCGGTCACACCGGCCGAGGCAGCCTCCCGCCGGCCGGTGCTGACCTGGCCGGCGACCACCACGCAGGGCACCCCACGGTCCCGGGCGGCCCCGGCCACCCCGGCGACGACCTTGCCGCGCAGCGACTGGTGGTCGAAGGACCCCTCCCCGGTGATCACCAGATCGGCGGTGTCGAGGGCGGCGTCCAGCCGGACGGCACGGGTGACCAGACCGATGCCCGACTCGCAGGTGCCACCGAGCGCGAGGATGGCCGCGCCGAGTCCGCCGGCCGCCCCGCCGCCGGGCAGCGCGCCCAGCCCCTCCGGGCAGCCGGGCAGGTCCCGTTCCAGCACCGCCGCGAAGCGCTCCAGGGCGGCGTCGAGCAGCAGCACGTCGGCCCGGTCGGCGCCCTTCTGCGGGCCGAAGACGTTGCTCGCGCCGTGCAGGCCGAGCAGCGGGTTGTCCACGTCGGTGGCGGCGACCAGCCGGGCGTCCCGCAGCCGGGGTACGCCGTCCAGCGCGTCGACGGCGGCGAGCGCCGCGCCGCCGTACGGCAGGGCCGCGCCGGCGGTGTCGAGCGGTGTCACACCCAGGGCGGCCAGCATGCCGGCGCCGGCGTCGTTGGTCGCGGAGCCGCCCAGCCCGATCACCACCGTCCGGGCCCCGCTCTCCACGGCGGCGGCCACCAGCAGACCCAGGCCGTACGACGTGGTGGCCTTCGGGTCGCGCTCGGCGGCGGCGAGCAGGTGCAGTCCGCACGCCTGGGCGCTCTCCAGGTAGGCGGTCGCGCCGTCGGCCGTGAGCAGGATCTCACCGGCCGCCGGTCGGCCCAGCGGGTCGACCGTCGACACCGGCAGTCGCCGACCGCCGAGCGCCTCGGCGAGCACCTGGACGAAGCCCGGCCCGCCGTCGGCCAGCGGCCGGATCAGCAGATCGTCGCCGTCGGTCACGCTGCGCCAACCGGCGGCAACCGCGGCGGCGACCTCCGGTGCGGGCAGGGTGCCGGCGAACTTGTCCGGGCAGAGCAGCACGCGCATGCCGAGCAGTGTGGCAGCCCACACCGAGCGGAGCTGCGGCGCGCTCGCGCTGTGGGACCATGGGCTACGTGACTTCGACCTGGGTGGAACCCTCCAACACGGCGACGGCTCTGCTGCTGCTCGGTCGGGGCAGCGACCCCGACACCGAGCGCGGCGTCGAGTGTCCGGGCGACCTTCCGGCGCCCAGCGATCCCGACCTGGTGGCCCGCGCCACGGCGGCGAAGGCGGAGCTGGGCAGCAAGGTCTTCGTGCTGGGGCACCACTACCAGCGCGACGAGGTGATCCAGTTCGCCGACGTGACGGGTGACTCGTTCAAGCTCGCCCGCGAGGCGGCGGCCCGTCCGGAGGCGGAGTACATCGTCTTCTGCGGCGTGCACTTCATGGCCGAGAGCGCCGACATCCTCACCACGGACACCCAGCGGGTGATCCTGCCCGACCTGGCGGCCGGCTGTTCGATGGCGGACATGGCCGTGTTGGGCCAGGTCGAGGCCGCCTGGGACACGCTGACCGAGCTGGGCATCGCGGATGCGACCGTGCCGGTGACGTACATGAACTCGTCGGCGGACATCAAGGGTTTCGTGGGCCGCAACGGCGGCGTGGTCTGTACGTCGTCGAACGCCAAGCGTGCCCTGGACTGGGCGTTCGAGCAGGGCTCGAAGGTGCTGTTCCTGCCGGATCAGCACCTGGGCCGCAACACGGCGGTGCTGGAGATGGGCATGTCGTTGGACGACTGCGTGCTCTACGACCCGCACAAGCCCGGTGGCGGGCTCACCCCGGAGCAGCTGCGCGACGCCAGGATGATCCTCTGGCGGGGGCACTGTTCGGTGCACGGCCGGTTCACCCTGGAGAGCGTCAACGACGTACGGGAGCGGGTGCCCGGGGTCAACGTGCTGGTCCACCCGGAGTGCCGGCACGAGGTGGTCACGGCCTCCGACCACGTCGGCTCGACCGAGTACATCATCAAGACGATCGAGGCGGCGCCGGCCGGCTCGGCGTGGGCTCTGGGCACCGAGCTGAACCTGGTCCGCCGGCTGGCCCTGGCGCACCCGGACAAGCAGATCATGTTCCTCGACAAGGCGGTCTGCTACTGCTCGACGATGAACCGGATCGACCTGCCGCACCTGGTGTGGGCGCTGGAGGAGCTGGTCGCGGGCCGGGTGGCCAACCAGATCACGGTGGACGCCGACACGGCGCACCACGCGCGGGTGGCGCTGGACCAGATGCTCGCCCTCCCCGGAGCGTGATCACGATAAGTGACGTCACTGGTACACAAAAGTGCCGGATCACCGATTAATGCCACACACGCCGGTCTGACCGAGTCCTTTTTCGTCACCGAGGGCTATGCTGCCGAAGCGACGACGCGAGCGGGCCGTTTCGATATGGCCGCATCCGGGGTAGCGACAAGGTTCACGCTCCCCACCATCAACACAGCAGCACCGAAGCGCTGGAGGTTGCGTTGACCGACGACGTCCTGGTCGTGCACGGAGGTACTCCGCTCGAAGGGCGGATCCGCGTGCGCGGCGCGAAGAACCTGGTTTCGAAGGCGATGGTCGCCGCACTGCTGGGCGACAGCCCGAGCCGGCTGTTCGACGTGCCGAAGATCCGAGACGTCGAGGTGGTCCGGGGTCTGCTCGGTCTGCACGGCGTCAAGGTGACGGACGGTGCCGAGGACGGCGAGCTCGTCTTCGACCCGGCGAACGTGGAGAGCGCCAGCACGGACCAGATCAACGTGCACGCCGGTTCGAGCCGCATCCCGATCCTGTTCTGCGGGCCGCTGCTGCACCGGCTGGGGCACGCGTTCATCCCGGACCTGGGCGGCTGCCACATCGGCCCGCGTCCGATCGACTTCCACCTGCAGGCACTGCGGGAGTTCGGCGCGACGGTCGAGAAGCGGCCCGAGGGTCTGCACCTGTCCGCCCCGAACGGGTTGCACGGCACCAAGTTCGCCCTGCCCTACCCAAGTGTCGGGGCCACCGAGCAGGTGCTGCTGACCGCGGTCATGGCCGAGGGCGTCACCGAGCTGCGCAACGCCGCCGTGGAGCCGGAGATCATCGACCTGATCTGCATCCTGCAGAAGATGGGCGCGATCATCAAGGTCCACACGGACCGGGTGATCGAGATCCAGGGCGTACCGAAGCTGCACGGCTACACCCACCGGCCGATCCCGGACCGGATCGAGGCCGCGAGCTGGGCCGCCGCCGCGCTGGCCACCCGTGGTCACGTCGAGGTGCTCGGCGCGCAGCAGGCCGACATGATGACCTTCCTGAACATCTTCCGGTCCGTCGGCGGCGAGTACGAGGTCACCGACGCCCGCGCGCCGAAGCTGGGCGACCCGGGTCAGGAGGGTGGCATCCGCTTCTGGCACCCCGGCGGCGAGCTGAACGCCGTCGCGCTGGAGACCGACGTACACCCGGGCTTCATGACCGACTGGCAGCAGCCGCTGGTCGTGGCCCTGACCCAGGCCCGCGGCCTGTCGATCGTGCACGAGACGGTCTACGAGCAGCGGCTCGGCTACACCGAGGCGCTGAACTCGATGGGCGCCAACATCCAGGTCTACCGGGACTGCCTGGGCGGCACCCCGTGCCGCTTCGGCCGGCGCAACTTCAAGCACTCGGCAGTCATCGCCGGGCCGAGCAAGCTGCACGCCGCCGACCTGGTCATCCCGGACCTGCGGGCCGGTTTCAGCCACCTGATCGCGGCGCTCGCGGCCGAGGGCACCTCCCGGGTGTACGGCGTCGACCTGATCAACCGGGGCTACGAGGACTTCGAGGCGAAGCTCGCCGACCTGGGCGCGCACGCCGAGCGCCCGTAACCTCTCGCACCAATCGTTCGGCCCGACGGCTCCAGGTCCGCGTTGCGACCTGGAGCCGTCGCCCGATGCACCGCGATGTGCACCGGGCGCGGACCGTTGGCTACCCTTGCCCCGTGCCGTCGCTCTTTCGCCGCAAGTCCACCGACCTCGTCGACGAGGCCGTCTCCTCGGTGACCCCCGAGGAGACCGCCGCCGATCGTTCCCGCGGCTACACCCCGGCCAAGGGTCGGGAGACGCCGAAGCGGCCCACGGTCGGTCGACGACCGGCCGGCCCGAGCCGTCCCCTCACCAAGGAGGAGGAACGGGAGCGGCGTCGCCAACTGCGGGCGGAAGCCGCGGCGGATTTCCGCCGCGAGGGTGGCCCCCGCGACCGCGGCCCGGAGCGGCTGCTGGCCCGCAACGTGGTCGACTCCCGTCGTACCGTCGGCACCTGGTTCTTCGGCGGCGCGCTGATCGTGCTGATCGGCTCGAACGCGGCGATGCCGCCGGTGGTCCGGTTGATCTCCAACGTGCTCTGGGGCGCTCTCGCCCTGGGTGTGGTCGTCGACTCGCTGCTGATCTGTCGCAAGATCGGCAAGCTGGTCCGGGAGCGCTTCCCGAAGACCGACCAGCGGATGGGCTCGCTCTACCTGTACGCCGTGATGCGGTCGATCACCTTCCGGCGGATGCGCACTCCGGCGCCCGCGGTGAAGCTCGGCGACAAGGTCTGATCCCGGCGCGCCGGCGCGGCCCTGGCCGCGTTGGGGGCACAGGACGTCGGGAAACGTCCGGGCAGCGGCCGTTCGTTGTACCGTGCGCGTAGTCCAGCACTGTGCACAGGTCGCCCGTTGTTCGTGACCGCGAACGATGATCCAGTGGAGCGAACACGCATGCCCGGAGAACCGGCTGCCCCGTCGGCCAGCATCGCCGCCGCCCTGCGCCGCGAACGCGAGCGCAGCGGTGTCTCGCTGACCGAGTTGGCCGCTCGGGCGGGGGTCGCCGAGTCCACGCTCCTCGAACTGGAGGCGGGCTCCGGCAACCCGAGCGTGGAGACGCTGTGGGCGATCGGCGTGGCGCTGGGCGTACCGTTCAGCCGGCTCGTCGAGCCGACGGCCGACGACTTCCGGGTGATCCGTGCCGGCCAGGGGCCCCGGGTCGGCTCCGAGCAGGCCGACTTCACCGGAACGCTGCTCAGCGCCGGAACGTCGCAGGCCCGCCGGGACATCTACCTGATCGAGTTGGAGCCCGGCGCGGTCCGGGAGGCGGACGGACACACTCCGCACAGCGTCGAGCACGTGGTGGTGGCCGCCGGGCGGCTCCGGGTGGGACCTGAGACCGGCGTGGTCGACCTCGGTCCGGGTGACTACGCGACGTTCGCCGGCGACACCCCGCACCGGTACGAGGCGCTGGTCGCCGGGACCTTCGCCGTCCTCGTCATGGAGCATCCCTGACCCGATGCCCTGGTCCGTCCCGTCGGTGGGTGGGGTATCGTCGTAGCTCAGATTCGGTTATCGACCTAAATGTCCGGAACCATGGGATAACGTTTGCGCCCGTAGCCGGTGCCACAGTGGCGGTGAGCGAGTCCGCGCCGTTACCCTCCATCCGCAGCCACGCCCTGCCGGAACGGGCGACCCGACCGGCACGCGAGGCCCCAGCGCGACAATGTGCAACGAGGTGACAACGCCGTGAGCGAGCGGACGCGAGCCGGCCACCGGAGCGTGGCAGGCGGCGACCGGACGCCCAGGCGGCAGCAGGGCGGGAGCGCGGACACCTCACCGTCGACGGGGAGCGGCCGAGCGGTCGGGTGTGGCGACGGGCTCGCCGGATGAACGGCCGCTACACCGACCGGTGGCGGGACCCGAACGAACCGTCCTGGGTGGTCGAACCGACCACCGAATGGCAACCCCAGTTCCCCGGCCAGCGCTATCCCGGCGACATCGGCGCCACCCACCAGCCCCCACCGCCGCGCGGACGGGCGAGCGCGATCGGTCGTGCCGAGGTGCCGCCGCTCGCACCCACCCGTCCGGACGGCACCTACCTCGGCCGATCCTGGGCCGACGAGCCTCCGGCCGAGCCCGACGGCCGCTGGCGGGCGGACGACGAGCCGGGCGAGTCCTACGGCTGGCCACGTGGCGACGAGCGGACGACCGACGGCTCCCGCAACGGCCGCTCCGAGACCGCGTACTACGACCACGAGCCGTACCGCCGGCCACTTCCCGAGCCGCCCCGTCGGGAGGAGCGCCGCTCCTCCGAGTCGGACCGGCGTACCGCCTGGTCCGACCGACGCGCCGCCGACGACCGGGTGCCCGGCCGCGAGGCCGCCTGGCACCGCGAACAGCCCGCTTCCGAGGGGTACGACAGCCGCCGGCGCCGACCCGAGCCGGCCGACCGGGACCAGGCGTACCCGATGGCGCCGCCGGTCTCCCCCGGGCCGTACTCCCCGGCCGCGCGCAACGATCCCGGCTGGGTGACCGAGCCGGACGAGCCACCGCGCCGACGGGGCACGCCGGATCGACCGCCCGTCGGCCACGAGCGACAGCCGGGTGACGGGTACGGCTCCCGACCGGCCCGGAGCCACGACGGCCGCCAGACCGACGGCCGCCCCACCGACGGCCGCCCCACCGACGGCTGGGCCGCCGAGGGTGCCGGCCAGTGGGCGCCCATCGACAGCCGCTCCCGCTCCCGCTCCGACGGTCAGCCCGACCGCCGCCCCGACGACCTCCGCCGCTCGGAGCGCCGCTCCGACGACACCCGACAGCCGGAGCGCCGCTCCGACGACACCCGACAGCCGGAGCGGGTCGTCGCCGACGACGCCCGCCGCGCGGGACGCTGGGCCGACGAGGCTCGCCGGTCGGAGCGGGGCGTCACCGATGACCGGTCGCGGGTGGAGGGTGGTCCCGGTGCGCCCACCGACCGGCAGCGTCGGCCGGAGGACGGATTCGGGCCGCCCCAGACCTCCGAGGGCGGACGGCGACGCCGCCCCGAACCGGAGCCGCCGGAGCAGTCCCGCCGCGACGACGAGCGCCGCCGCCCCGACGTCGACCCGCACCGCCAGCAACCCCGCGAGGCGGCGGCCCGCGCCGAGGCGTACCCGGACCGTCGCCCGCGCGAGACCACGAGGCCGGAGCCGTACCGCGACGAGGCGTACCGCGAGGGCCGGCCGCAGCCCGACTCCCGCTCGGGTGGCGGTCTGCCCTGGCCGCCGCCCGGCCCGGTGCATCCCGACCGCACCCGGGAGCCGGGCTACCGGCCCGAGCCACACCGCGACCCCGAGCCGCGCGTCGGCTCGCGGCCCCCGGCCGGCCCCGCGCGGCCCCCGGCGGAACCGCCCCGGTACGACGAACGGCAGGCGCGCCCCGCCGCGAGCGCATCGCCCACCTACAGTCGGGCCACACCGGTCCCGCCCACACCTGTCTCCCCCGCCACGCCGGGCACCGGCCGGACGGCTCCGGTTCGCCCGGTGCCGCCGGAGCGCCCGGTGTCCCCCGCCGCTCCCGGACGGGACCGGCCCGTCTCGCCCGCCCCCGCCGACCACGAGCGGCGACCCTCGACGTCGTCCACGCGCTCCGAGCACGACTGGCCGGTGTCAGCCACACCGGTGTCCCCGGCGGCGGACGTTCCGGTCTCCGGGCCGCCCGCCGCCCGGCTGCGGGTGGAGTTCCTGCCCGCCCCGGTGGATCCCCCGTCGTCCGACGAACAGCAGGCGCCGCCGACCCGGCCCGAGCCTCGCAGGACGACCGAAGCAGCGTCGACGACGGACGCTCGGCCCACCACGCCACCGCGCTATCCCGGCCCGGACAGCCGTCCACCTGCCGCGCCGCCGCCCACGTGGCAGCGGCCGGACGAGCCCGCCGCGCGTCAGACGCCTACGTCGGCCGTACCCGACGTCGAGCCGGTGCTCCCGATCGCCCCGGGCGTGCCGCGTCGCTACGTGCCTCCGACGCCCTCCGAAGCGTCCGTGCCCAGCGCACCGGAGCCGACGGAGACGCCGGTCCGGGGGCCCGACGCCTGGTTCAGTTCCGCCGCGCAGCCGGTCGAGTCCGATCAGGACGCGACGTCGACGGACGACGCGACGGTTCCCGGGTCGACGGGGGATCGAACACCGCTCGACCGGCCGGCTGGGGCACCGCCGCAGACCGAGGACGCGCACGACGGTTCGGCCGAGCCGCCGGTCGACGGCCCTTCGGCCGAACAGCGGCCCGATGTCACCGTCGAGGCTGCCGCGACGTCGGTCTCCGCTCCGCCGGCCGACACGTCCTCGCCACCGTCGAACCGGCCGGTGTCCGCACCGCCAACCGACCAGACCGCCACACGGCCCGTCTCGGCACCACCGGTCTCGGCCCGGCCCGTCTCGGCACCGCCCGTCGACGCAGCGCCCGTCTCCGGACCGCCAGCGGCTCCGGCCCCGGTCGCACCGCACGCCTGGTCGGACGACCTGTTCGACGACGTGGACCACGAACGGACGACTACCGCCCCGGTATCCGACCAGGATGAGCGTCCGGGCTCCGGCGAGACGCCGGGGTGGCAGAGCGAGTCCACTGCGGACGACGGGTACGAGGTGGCCGGCCCGCCGGACGCACCGTCGACCGCCGCCACCAGCTCGGATTCGTCGAACCGGTCGGCGTCGGCGGTGCCCGGGCCGGCCGGCGCGTACCCGTCGAGCGGCACACCGGACACCGACTCCGAGCCCGAGCCGGTCACCGGGACGACCCACACGACGCCCGGGCCCCCGACGGAGGTGTCCGCCGGGGCAGAGCCCGTGGCGACATCCACGCCGCCCCCGCCCACCCCGTCGACGGCGGTCACACCGCCGACCGCGCCCGTGTCGGCACCGCCGGCCGAACCCGCGCCCGCCCTCGCGCCGTCCGCCACAGCCGACTCCACGCCGGATGCACCGGCCGAGACCGCCTCCACGCCAACCGCCACCCCCACGCCGACCGCCACCGAACCGACCTCCCCGTCGACCACGGCCGCCGAACGGCCCGCCGCCCCCGAACCCCCCGCCGCGGCGGAACCCGTCTCCGCGCTACCGGCCCAGGCCGGAGCTGTCTCCGCGCCAGCGGCCGAGGCCGTCGACTCGCCACCCGACGCGACCGAACCCGTCCCCGCGCCACCCGCCGCGGCGGAACCCGCCGCCGAACCCGTCTCCGGACCGCCAGCAACACCCACCCCCGTACCCGCCGCCGTCATCCCCGGGCCGCGTGAGGCGCCGTCCGAGACGGACGTGCCCGTGTCGGCGCCTCCGAGCACGGCTACGAAGCCGGCGCGGCCCTCGCTCGCCGACGAGGGCGACCCGGAGCAGGTCCTGGCCGCGTATCGCTGGCGGCTGGACCCGGTGACCCTGCGCGAGGAGCTGACCGAGCCGGACGGCATGCGCGCCATCCGCCGGCGGTTGACCGGGAAGTTGGGCACGGCCGTCGACAACCGGGCCCGGGCGCGCCTGCTCAGCCTGCGCGCGGTGGCCTCGCGGATCCTCGGCGACCTCGACGACGCGTTGGCCGACGGACGCCTCGCGCTCACGTACGCGGAGGCCACCGGTGAGCTGCGCCGAACCGCGCTGGCACAGGCGCGACTGGCTCACGTCCTACGGTGGCGAGGTGACTTCGCCGAGGCCGACCAGCTCTTCGCGGAGGCCAACTCGATCGAGCTGCCCGACCGGTTGCGCGCCGCCCTGCACGAGCACGCCGGGCGGTCCTGCTATGACCAGGGCCGGCTGATGGAGGCCTGCCACCACTTCGAGCGGGCGCTCGACCTGCGCGGCGCCGCCGACGCCGAGCTGCTGGACCGGGTGCGGGTGGCCCTCGACGCGGTCACCGTGCGGGCATCGGCGGACGGCTTCGGGCCGTACCTCCGGAGCCGGGACGAGGTGCTCGACCGTGACCGTCCCCCGCAGCCGGACCGCGACGGACCGCTGTGGGGCTACACCGACCAGGCCGGCGAGGTGGTCGTCCCCGCCCGGTACGCGGAGGCGCAGCCGTTCCACGACGGGCTGGCCTGGGTCCGGCGGCCGGACACCGACCGGTGGTCGCTGATCAACATGTTGGGTACGACGGTGATCCCGCCGTCGTTCCGGGCGGTGCGCCCGTTCAGCGACGGCCTGGCCTGGGTGGTCACCGACGGCGGCTGGACGGCGATCGACCCGACCGGCGCGGTGCAGGTCCCGCCGAACTTCGCCGACGTACGGCCGTTCCGCCGCGGCCTGGCCGCGGTGAAGCGCGAGGGCTGGGGGGCTGTCGACCGGACCGGACGGATCGTGGTGCCGACCCGCTACCACGCCTTCGTCACCGAGTTGACCGACGCGGGGCCGGTCGACGGTTTCACCGACGAGGGTCTCGCGGTCGTCGACGTGGCCGGCCGGCGCGGTGTGGTGGATCGCACGGGCACGGTGCTGGTGCCACCGTCGTACCCGGTGGTGGTCATCCACCCGGTGGCGTTCCTCGTCAGCGGCGGCGGTCGGTGGGGCGCTCTCGACCGTCGGGGCGCGTCACTGATCGACCTGGTGCATCCCGATCGCGGGGCGGTGCTGGAGGAGATCGACCGGCTGCTGACCGACGCCAATCCCGTGCTCTGAGTCGCCGCTCGGCGATCGTGATCCACCGGAGTTAGGGTCGGGACATGGAATTCCGACACCTGGGCCGTTCCGGCCTGCTCGTCAGTGAGATCTCGTACGGCAACTGGATCACCCACGGTTCCCAGGTCGAGGAGGACGCGGCGTTCGCATGTGTGCGGGCCGCCCTCGACGCGGGGATCACCACCTTCGACACCGCCGACGTGTACGCCGGCACCCGGGCCGAGGACGTGCTCGGCCGGGCGCTGGAGAGCGAGCGTCGCGAGGGCCTGGAGATCTTCACCAAGGTCTACTGGCCGACCGGGCCGGGTCGCAACGACCGTGGCCTGTCCCGCAAGCACATCATGGAGTCGATCAACGGCTCGCTGCGCCGGCTGCGTACCGACTACGTGGACCTCTACCAGGCCCACCGGTACGACTACAGCACGCCGCTGGAGGAGACGATGGAGGCGTTCGCCGACGTCGTGCACTCCGGCAAGGCGCACTACATCGGCGTCTCCGAGTGGACCGCCGAGCAGCTGCGCGCCGCCCACCCGCTCGCCCGTGAGCTGCACGTCCCGCTGGTCTCCAACCAGCCTCAGTATTCGTTGCTGTGGCGGGTCATCGAGGCCGAGGTCGTACCGGCCAGCGAGGAGCTGGGCATCGGGCAGATCGTCTGGTCGCCGATGGCGCAGGGCGTGCTCTCCGGCAAGTACCTGCCGGGGCAGCCGCCGCCGGCCGGTTCCCGCGCCACCGACGAGAAGTCCGGCGCGAACTTCATCGCCCGGTTCATGAACGACGACGTGCTCACCCGGGTGCAGCGGCTCAAGCCGCTCGCCGAGCAGGCCGGCCTGAGCATGGCCCAGCTCGCCGTGGCGTGGGTTCTGCAGAACCCGAACGTCTCGTCGGCGATCATCGGCGCGTCCCGGCCCGAGCAGGTGCACGACAACGTCAAGGCGGCCGGGGTCACGCTCGACGCCGAGCTGCTCAAGGCCATCGACGAGATCGTCGAGCCGGTCGTCGAGCGGGACCCGGCCAAGACCGAGTCTCCCGCGCAGCGACCCTGACCCAAGGACCGGTCCGGTCGGCGCGCCCGCGCCGGCCGGACCGGACACCTCAGGTCAGCTCGACTCAGCTCTGCCAGAAGCGGATCAGGTCCAGGCCGGCGGCGTACAGCCAGGACGGCAGACCGAGCAGGTCACCGACCGCGAAGACCGCGTCGAAGAACCAGCCGCCGATACGCGGGTTCCACAGCAGTGCGAAGAGCAGAAGAAAGCCGTACGGGGCGAACAGGTCGTACATCCTGCGCCACTGCGGGTTGAGCCACGGCTGGATCATGTTGCCGCCGTCGAGACCGGGCACCGGCAGCAGGTTGAGCACGCTCGCGGTGAGTTGCAGGAACGCCAGCAGCGCCACACCGGCCCAGAACTCGACCGGGCCTCCCGAGGTGGTACCGATTCGTACCGCGAGCACGAGCAGCAACGTGAACAGCACGTTGGTCGCCGGACCGGCGAGGCTCACCAGGGTGTGCCGCAGCCGTCCCGGGATGGCGTGCCGGTCCACCCACACCGCGCCGCCGGGCAGGCCGATGCCGCCGAGCAGCACGACCACCACCGGCAGCACGATCGACAGCAGCGGGTGGGTGTACTTGAACGGGTTGAGCGTCAGGTAGCCACGGTGGGCGATGTCCCGGTCGCCGGCGCGGTAGGCGACGACCGCGTGGGCGTACTCGTGCAGGCAGAGCGACACCAGCCAGCCGGAGACGACGAACAGGAACACGTCGAAGCGGACGCTGCCGTAGCCGTTCCAGGCCAGCACTCCGCTGACCGCGAAGAGCGCGACCAGGCCGAGGAAGACCGGACTGGGCCGGAACGCCGCCCTCGGCACGCCGAGCACCAGTTTGTCGGCGCCCGGCCGGTCGTACGCCATCACTCGGCCGTGGGCAGCAGGCTCATCCGGTACTCCACCCGGTCGTCCTCCACGAGCGCGACCGAGGTGACGCCGGACGCCGCGAGTTCACGCCAGGTCTGACCGATCCAGGATTCGGCGTCGGCCTGGCTGCTGAACGACTCCGCCGGTCCCTCGACCGTCTGGCCGTCCGTGCCCTCGTACCGCCAGCTCCACGCCATGCCGCGTCTCCCCTCGCCGCTGAAGTCCCGGTGGGACGAACCCCCGCCAGCGTAGTCGGCCCGGCGCGCAACGGCCCCTCGCCCACCTCCGGGGCCGTCGGAGTCCGCCGAGCGTCGGGATCGGGACGGCCTTCGCGCGAGCGCCGGGCCGGCAGGCAGAGCGACCCCGGGCGGCCTTAAGGTACGGGCATGTCCGTTGACGGGTGGAACACGGTCCTGGTGCTCGGCGGTATCCGGTCCGGCAAATCCGAGTTCGCCGAGTCCCTGGTCGCCGACGCGCCGATGGTGCGCTACGTCGCCACCGCGCCGCAGGGCGACCCGGAGGACACCGAGTGGGCGACCCGACTGGCGACGCACCGCGCCCGCCGGCCGGGTAGCTGGACCACCGAGGAGACCGCCGGGGAGCCGCGCCGGCTGGCGGACGTGCTCGCGTCCGCCGAGCCCAACGAGACGCTTCTCGTGGACGACCTGGGTGGCTGGGTGACAGTGCTGCTCGACCCGGAGTACCAGCCCGCCGACGACGTGGCGACGATCGCCGAGCTGGCCGAGGCGATCCGCTCCTGCGCGGCGCGGGTGGTGCTGGTCAGCCCCGAGGTGGGGCTGTCGCTGGTGCCGACCACCCCGCTGGGGCGGGCGTTCACCGACGCGCTCGGCGCGGCCAACCGCGCGGTCGCGGACGCCTGCGACGCCGTGGTGCTGGTGGTCGCCGGCCAGCCCGCCTGGTTGAAGCCGGCCACCCCGGCCACCCCGGCCACCCCGGCCACCGCGCCGACCGGGTCCGCCTCGGTCGGCTCGGTGCGTACGGCCGCGCGGCACGCCGCCCCGAGCCAGGGCGCCCCGGGTCGGGCTGACGCGGCCCTCGGCGACGCGGAGCCCACGCCCGAGGTACAGCTCCCCGAGGTCCTGACGCACACCCCGCCGGTCGCGCCGAACCAGGAGCCGGGCATCCCCTGGGCCGCGCCGACCATGGCGCTGCCGATGGTGGCCACCGGGCTGGTCATCCAGCCGGGCATGGAGCTGCCGATGCCCGACGAGTACGCGGGCCCGCAGGCGGTGGACCGGCTGGCGACGCTGGACGTGCCGGGCGCGGGGCTGGGTGTCCTGGACCGGGTGGTCGGCTTCGCCGCCGCCACCCAGGGCACCTCGTCGCCGGTCGCCTGGGGTTCGGTGCGGGTGCTGCTGCTCAACGGCGACCACGCGGGCGGCGCCTCCGCCGGCACCGTCGCCGGCGAGTCGGCTCGGCGCGCCGCGCAGGCCCGCGCCGGCCGGGGCGCACTGGCCCGGCTGGCCGCCGAGGCCGGCGCGAGCCTCCAGGTCGTGGACACTCCCGCCGCCGCCCCGATGGAGACCCAGCCCGCGCTCGCCGGCGAGCAGGTCGAGTCGGCGCTGCGCTACGGCTGGCGGCTGGCCGAGCAGGCGGCCGACGCGGGCGTACAACTGCTGGTCCTGGGTGCGTGCGGGGCGGGCACCGAGGCGGCGGCGGCGGCCGTGCTGGCGGCCACCGCCGGCGCGGAACCGCCCTCCGTGCTGGGTCGGGTGATCACCGAGTCCGGTGAGATCGACGACGCGGCCTGGATGGTCCGCTGCGCGGCCGTGCGGGATGCCCTGCATCGCACCCGCCGCTCGCCACGCAGTGCCAAGGACGTGCTGGCCGAGCTGGGTGGCGGCGACGTGGCCGTGGCGACCGGCGTGCTGCTGGGCGCGACCGCCCGCCGGGTGCCGGTGCTGCTGGACGGGCCGGTCGGGTTGGCGGCCGGGATGGTCAGTCGTGACCTCGCCGGGCAGGCGCGGCACTGGTGCCTGCTGGCCGACCACGGCCAGCACCCCGCGGTGCGGTTGGCCGCCGACGTGCTCGGCCTCACGCCCCTGCTCGACCTCCGGCTGGACCTCGGCGAAGGTGCGAACGCCCTGGTCGCGCTGCCGATGCTGCGCTCGGTGCTGGCGCTGGCCGCCGCACTGCCGGTCCACCCGTCGCTCACCGGCGACGCCGACCCGGACGGGCCCGACGAGCCGGAACCCGAGTACGACGACGAGCCCGCGTACACCGGGCCCGACTACACCGACCCGGAGTTCGTCGAGCCGGAGCCGGCCGGGCCGGGCCCCACCCGCACCGGGGCCGACGAGCCGGCGTCGGGCTGGCGTGCCGGCTGAGTCGCGGTTCGTCGCGGGCGTCCGGCTCGCCGTCACCACCTTCAGCACGCTGCCGGTACACGCCGGGCGGATCGACCGCCCGGTGGCGGGTACGGCGATGGCGCTCGCCCCGGCCGTCGGCGCGCTGCTCGGCGTACTCCTGGGTGGTGTCCTGCTCCTGACCGGTCTGCTCGCGCCCCCGCTGGTGGCCGCCGGCGTCACGGTGGGCATCGCCGCCGTGCTGACGCGGGGGCTGCACCTGGACGGGCTGGCCGACACGGTGGACGCGCTCGGCTCGTACCGCCGGGGCGCCGCCGCCCTGGAGATCATGAAGAAGCCGGACGTCGGGCCGTTCGGCGTCGTGGCGCTGGTGGTCGTACTCCTGGTGCAGGCCGCCGCACTCGCCGACCTGGCCGGGCGGTCGTGGCCGGCGTGCCTCGCGGCGGTGGTCGCGGCGACCGCCGCCGGCCGCCTCGGCGTCACGGTGGCGTGTCGGCGCGGCGTGCCCGCGGCCCGGCCGGACGGCCTGGGCGCCATGGTGGCCGGCACGGTCGGCCCGGCGGCCCTGACCGTCGGCGCGGTCGCCGTCCTGCTGCTGGCGGTGCCCGCGGTGCCGGGCCGCCCGTGGCAGGGGCCACTCGCCGTCGTGGCCGCGCTGGCCGTCGCGGTGCCACTGCTGAACCACGTGGTACGCCGGCTCGGCGGCATCACCGGCGACGTGCTCGGCGCGACCGTCGAGGTGGTCACCACGCTGGTCTACCTGGGTGTGGTGCTGTCCGGCTGAAGCCGGCACGCGCGGCCGGGTAGCGTTCGGCTCGACAACACCGGCGCGGCCACCGGGGGAAACGAACATGCTCATCACGGACGACTTCCTGCCCGTCCCGGTGCCGGAGTCGCTCAGCGCGACCTACCTGGTGCCGATGGCAGGGCTACCGAAGGTCAGCGCGAAGACGGCGGTGGCGGCGCTGACCGGCCGGCTGGCCGAACCTGTGCACGGGCTCGCCCGGCAGATGCTGGACAGCCCGCTGATGAGCGTGGACACCCGGCCGATCGCCGAATTCCCGGCGCTGCCGCCGGACCTGCTCACCGCGTTCGGCGCCACCGAGGAGCAGTTGGCCCGGCTGGCGGCGGCGACACACCTGGTGGTGGTGCAGGCCGAGTACCGGCCCGGTTGGCCGCCGGCACACGAGTGGGCGGCACGGGCGGTGGCGGCGGCGGTCGCCGAGTCCGTCGACAGCGACGTGGTGGACGTCTTCGGCCTCCAGTTCCTCGACCCGGCGACCGCGCTGCGCTCGCTCCCCGACGAGCAGGGCCGCATCCGACTGGTCGACTGGGTGCTGGTGCCGTACTCGTCCGACGCCGAGGGGCTGTGGTTCACCACGAAGGGGCTGCGTCGCTTCGGGCTGCTGGAGTTGCAGACCCAGGGTGTGCCCGACCACCTCACCCGCGCCTGGGGTGCGGTGATGACCGGGGCGGCCCGTCGGCTGCTGCGGGACTGGACCGACGGCCTCAACGGCGAGGAGGTGCCGGCCTTCGTGCAACTGCCGGTGCTCGCCACCGTCACCGGGCACGACATCGCCGTGGCGTACGGCAACCCGGAGCAGCACGGCGCGACGGCCCCGGTGCTGCTGCGCCTGGAACTGGACCCGGCGACCGACCCGGAGGCCGACTCGTTCCTGAGCCTGCGCCCGCCGGCCGGGCACCCCGGCCCGGACGGGCGCTACTACGCCGCCGCCTGCGCGACCCTGTTCTCCGGCATCCAGCCGGACGTGCGCTACGCCCGCTCGGGTGACGCGATGAGCCGTGCGGTAGCCACCGCCCGCGCCGCGCTGGGCGACGCCCGGGCCCGCTTCGTCGCCGGCCACCTGCCGGCCGAGTCGCAACTGGTGGTCAAGTACGGCCTGCCGGGTGACGACGGCCCGGAGTACGTCTGGGCGGGCGTGACGTCGTGGGAGACCCCGGAGCGGATCGTCGGCGTCAGCGCCAGCGACGCGGCGACCGACGAGAGCGTACGGATCGGCGCCCCGGTGGTGGTCGAGTCGACCGACGTCGTCGACTGGGCGGTCCTGGACGCGACCGGAGTCATCGAAGGCGGCTGGACCCAAGCAGTCCTAGATTCCGGCGAACCCCCCACCCCAACCCCCTAACCCCCCCGGCCCCCCGGCCCCCCGGCCCCCCGGCCCCCGCCCCGAGCGCGTTGATCATGAAGTTATTGCCACCGCTGTCGGCGTGTCCTGGCAATAACTTCATGATCAACCGGGTGGGGGCCGGGGGCCGGGGGGCGGGGGGTTAGTGGGTTGAGGGGGTTACGAAGGGGGGCTTTGTCAGGGTTACCGGGGCTCGGCGGCCTCGGATGTCGAGCTCGACCTCGGTGCCGTCGGTCAGGTTGGCGTCCGTGTCCACCAGGGCCAGGGCGATGCCCTGCTTCCTCGTGGGGCTGAAGGTGCCGCTCGTCACCACGCCTACCTGCTCGTCACCCACGTGCACGGTCATGCCGGGGCGCGGGATGGCGCGGTCGACGGCCACCAGGCCGCGCAGCGTACGACGGGGGCCGGCGGCCTTCTCGGCGAGCAGCGCGTCGCGGCCCCAGAACGCCGGCTTGTCCCAGCCGACCGCCCAGCCGGAACGGGCCTGCACCGGGGTGATGTCCAGCGAGAGATCCTGCCCGTGCAGCGGGTAGCCCATCTCGGTGCGCAGCGTGTCCCGGGCGGCCAGGCCGCAGGCGCGCAGCTCGAACGCCGCACCGGCGGCGAAGAGCGCGTCCCACACGGTCACCGCGTGCTCCGCCGGCACCACCAGCTCGTAGCCCAGCTCGCCGGTGTAGCCGGTACGGCAGACCGTCAACTCCACCTCGGCGAGGCCGTCGGTGAGGCCGGCGGCATCGAAGCTCATGTAGCCGTGCTCGGTGGGCAGGGCGAGGGCGGCGAGCAGGTCGCCCGAGCGGGGGCCCTGCACGGCCAGGACCGCGTACGCCTCGTGCTCGTCGGTGACCGTGATCCGCTCCGGTGCGGCGGCGCGCAACCGGCGTACGACCTCGGCGGTGTTCGCCGCGTTCGGGATGAGGAAGACGTGGTCCTCGGCGTACAGGTAGGCGATGATGTCGTCCACCACACCGCCGGTGGCGTCGTCGCAGCACAGCGTGTACTGCGCGCGGCCGGGCCCGATCCGGCCCAGGTCGTTGCTGAGGCAGGAGTTGACGAAGTCGGCCGCGCCGGGGCCGGTCACCCGGACCTTGCCCAGGTGCGACACGTCGAAGACGCCCACCGCCGTACGCACCGCCGTGTGCTCCTTGAGCACCCCGCCGCCGGCGTACTCCAGCGGCATTTCCCAGCCCCCGAAGGGGGCGAACTTGGCGCCGGCGGCGGTGTGCCGCTCGTGCAGCGGGGAACGGCGCAGCCGGGTCGCGGCGGCGGCGGAGGTCACGTCGGTCATGGGTGGCAACTTACCGGGGGTTACGCCGCTGGTTAGCATCGGCGGGACCCCGTTGGTGTGATCGACGGGACAGCCCTGACGTCCGGCGGGTAGGTTCCGCCGGAGACCTTCACCGCTGGTACGCGACGACGCGACCGGCCCGGCCCGCCCGGAGTAGCTTCAGTGACATCCCCCCGCACAACCACCCTGAGCCTGGTCGACACCGACCCGGCGGAGCTCGCCGTCGACGCGATCGTGATCGGCGTGCACAGCCAGACCGGAGAGCAGGACGCCACCAGCGGCCTCGCCGGCACCCTGCTGCTCGGCAGCGGTGCGGAGAGCATCGCCGTGGCGTTCGACGGCAAGCTGACCGAGACGCTGGCGCTGCTCGGCGCGACCGGTGGCCCCGGCGAGGTGATCAAGCTGGCCACGCTGGGTACCGTCACGGCTCCGCTGGTCGTCGCGGTCGGGCTCGGCCCGGAGCCGACGGGTGCCGCTCCGGCGCCGGAGACGCTGCGTCGCGCGGCTGGCGCGGCCGTGCGAGCCCTGGCGGGCGCGCCGAAGGTGGCGCTCAACCTGCCACTGCCCGACGACGCCGACGCGCCGGCCGCGCTGCGGGCGGTCGCCGAGGGCGCGCTGCTCGGCGGCTACCGCTTCGCCGGCTACAAGACCCGGCCGCAGCCGACCCGCCGGGAGCCGGTGGCCGAGGTGCTGATCGCCGTGCCGGACGCCGCCGACGCGGGTGCCCAGGCGGAGATCACCCGCGCGCAGGCCGTCGCCGGCGCGGTCCGGCTCAGCCGGGACTGGGTGAACACCGCCCCGAACGAGCTGCGTCCGCCGTCGTTCGCCGACGCCGTGGCCGCCGCCGCCCGGAACGCCGGCCTCGGCGTCGAGGTGCTGGACGAGGCGGAGCTGGCCGCCGGCGGGTACGGCGGCATCATCGCGGTCGGGCAGGGTTCGGAGGCCCCGCCGCGGTTGGTGAAGCTCACCTACACCCCGCAGGACGCCGGCAACGGCAAGCGGGTCGCGCTGGTCGGCAAGGGCATCACCTTCGACACCGGCGGCATCTCGATCAAGCCGGCGCAGGGCATGTGGGAGATGAAGTCCGACATGGCGGGCGCCGCGGCGGTGGGCGCGGCGATGCTGGCGATCGCCGCGCTGAAGCCGGCCGTGGCGGTCAGCGCGTACCTGCCGATGGCCGAGAACATGCCGTCGGGCACCAGCTACCGTCCGGGCGACGTGATCAGCATGTTCAGCGGCAAGAAGGTGGAGGTGCTCAACACCGACGCCGAGGGCCGGATGGTCCTGGCCGACGCGATTGCCCGGGCCTGCGCCGACGGCACGGACTACCTGTTCGAGACGTCCACCCTGACCGGCGGTCAGGTGATCGCGCTGGGCAAGCGGGTCGCCGGTGTGATGGGTACGCCCGAGCTGTGCGACCGGGTCAAGGTGGCCGGTGACACGGTCGGCGAGCCGGCCTGGCCGATGCCGCTGCCGGACGACGTGCGCAAGGGCATGGACTCCGACGTGGCGGACATCTCGCAGGTCAACGCCGGCATGGACCGGGCCGGGCACATGCTCCAGGGCGGCGTGTTCCTGCGTGAGTTCGTGGCGGACGACGTGTCGTGGGCGCACATCGACATCGCCGGCCCGGGCTACCACTCGGGCGAGCCGACCGGCTACTGGACCAAGGGGGGCACCGGCGTGCCGGTCCGTACCCTCGTGCAGCTGGTCGAGGACGTCGCGGCCAACGGCTGACAGCGTGCGAAGAGAGGGGCTCCCGGCTACCGGGAGCCCCTCCTTTCAGTACTGGTCGGGGCGGCGCTTGCGACGCTCGTTGAAGTCGCGCATCCGCTGCGGGTATCCCATCAGCCGGACGTCGTACACCGGGATGCCCATCCGGTACGCGAAGCGGCGCGCGCCGTCCGGGCCGTCGATCCGGCGGCGGGTCCACTCCCCGTCGTCGGCGATCAGGATGACGGTGGTCTCGGTGACCGTCGTCCGGGGCTCGATGAACGCCTCGACGCCTCGCCGGCTCCGGATGAAGTTCTCCAGATGGGTCAGATCGCCACGATCCGCCGCTCGGTCGTGGCTCAGCACACGCGCCTGCTTCCGGCGCCGGAACAACCCCACCGAACCTCTCCCCCACCTGACGTCATCGACAACGGTGCCAAGGGTACGTGTCGATGACGTGTCGTTGGGCACCTCACTACGCACCCCGTGCCCGGTGGTGACAAGATGACCGAGGTGGGGTGTGCCCGTCTGACCCCTCCGTGACCCCCGATGCAGTGACGCGACCTGGGAGTTGAGCGTGAGCGAGCCGAACGACGCAACCTTCGACATTGTCATCCTCGGAGGTGGCAGCGGCGGCTACGCGGCGGCGCTGCGCGCCGCCCAGCTCGACCTCTCCGTCGCGCTGATCGAAAAGGGCAAGCTCGGCGGCACCTGCCTGCACAACGGCTGCATCCCGACGAAGGCGCTGCTGCACGCGGCCGAGGTCGCCGACCAGACCCGCGAGTCGGAGCAGTTCGGCGTGAAGGCCGAGCTGGTCGGCGTCGACATGGCCGGGGTCAACTCGTACAAGGACGGGGTCATCTCCCGCCTGTACAAGGGCCTCCAGGGCCTGGTGGGCGGCTCGAAGAACATCACCTTCGTCGCGGGCACCGGCAAGCTGGTCGACAAGAACGTCGTCGAGGTGGACGGTAAGCGCTACACCGGCCGCAACATCGTCCTGGCCTCCGGCTCGTATGCGAAGAGCCTGCCCGGCCTGGAGGTCGACGGTGAGCGGATCATCACGAGCGACCACGCGCTGACCCTGGACCGGGTTCCGTCGTCGGTGATCGTGCTCGGTGGCGGCGTGATCGGCGTCGAGTTCGCCAGCGTGTGGAAGTCCTTCGGCGCGGACGTGACGATCGTCGAGGCGCTGCCCCGGCTGGTCGCCGCCGAGGACGAGGAGTCGTCGAAGGCGCTGGAGCGGGCGTTCCGTAAGCGGAAGATCAACTTCAAGGTCGGCAAGCCGTTCGAGAAGGTCGAGAAGACCGACAACGGCGTCAAGCTGACCATTCAGGGCGGCGAGACCGTCGAGGCCGAGCTGCTGCTGGTCGCCGTCGGTCGCGGCCCGAGCACCGCCAACCTCGGGTACGAGGAGCAGGGCGTCACGTTGGACCGCGGCTACGTGGTGACCGACGAGCGGCTGCGCACCAGCGTGCCGAACATCTACGCGGTCGGCGACATCGTGCCCGGCCTCCAGCTCGCGCACCGCGGCTTCCAGCAGGGCATCTTCGTCGCCGAGGAGATCGCCGGGCAGACCCCGTCCGTGATCGACGAGGTCGGCATCCCGCGCGTCACCTACTGCGACCCGGAGTTGGCGTCGGTGGGCCTGACCGAGGCGAAGGCCAAGGAGCAGTACGGCGCCGACAAGGTCAAGACCTTCAACTTCAACCTGGGCGGCAACGGCAAGAGCCAGATCCTCAAGACGACCGGCTTCGTGAAGCTGGTCCGGGTGGAGGACGGCCCGGTCGTCGGTGTCCACATGATCGGCGCCCGGGTGGGTGAGCTGATCGGTGAGGCGCAGCTCATCTACAACTGGGAGGCCTACCCGGCCGAGGTCGCCCAGCTCGTGCACGCCCACCCGACCCAGAACGAGGCATTGGGCGAGGCGCACCTGGCCCTCGCCGGTAAGCCGCTGCACGTACACGCCTGATCACCCACATCGCGGCGTCCGGCGACGGGCGAAGATCCCCCAGGGGAATGAAGGAGTCTGGAGAACATGCCGGTATCGGTCACCATGCCCCGGCTCGGTGAGAGCGTCACCGAGGGCACCGTCACGCGCTGGCTCAAGCAGGAGGGCGACACGGTCGAGGTCGACGAGCCCCTGCTCGAGGTCTCGACCGACAAGGTCGACACCGAGATCCCGTCGCCTGCGGCGGGCGTGCTGAGCCGCATCGTGGTCGGCGAGGACGAGACCGCCGAGGTCGGCAGCGAGCTGGCCGTCATCGCCGGTGAGGGCGAGTCGACCGGCGGCGGCGAGGCCGCGCCGCAGGAGCAGCAGGCCCCGGCCGAGTCGGTCGAGCCGGCCGCCGAGCCGACCGCCGCCGCCGAGGGCACCGCCGACGAGGTGGCGCAGGACGAGGCCCCGGCCGAGACGCCGGCTCCGGCCGCCGCGCCGTCGGGCGAGGGCACCGCGGTCAAGATGCCGGCCCTGGGCGAGAGCGTCACCGAGGGTACGGTCACCCGCTGGCTCAAGCAGGTCGGCGACACCGTCGAGGTGGACGAGGCGCTGCTGGAGGTCTCCACCGACAAGGTCGACACCGAGATCCCGTCGCCGGTCGCCGGTACCGTGCTGGAGATCAAGGTCGCCGAGGACGAGACCGCCGCGGTCGGCGCCGACCTCGTGGTCATCGGCGTGGCCGGCGGTGCCCCCGCCCAGGCCAAGCCCGAGCCGAAGCCCGAGCCCAAGGCGGAGGCCGCGCCGGCGCCCAAGGCCGAGCCGAAGCCGGCGCCCAAGGTCGAGGAGCCGACCCCGGGCATGTCGTACAACGAGCCGTCCGCCGAGGCGGAGACCTCGGCGCAACCGGCGAAGGCCGAGCAGGCGGCCCAGCCGTCCGCGCCGACGGCCGCGCCGCAGCGCCCGTCCGCCCCCGCGCAGGGCGGCGGCGAGGAGGCAGCCGGGTACGTCACGCCGCTGGTGCGCAAGCTGGCCAGCGAGCACGGCGTGGACCTGGCCGCGCTCAACGGCACCGGTGTGGGTGGCCGGATCCGCAAGCAGGACGTCCTCGACGCGGCCGAGAAGGCCAAGGCCGCCAAGGCTGCGCCGGCTCCGGCGGCACAGCCGGCCGCCAGCGCGGCGACCCCGGCCAAGCCGGCCGCGAAGCCGCAGCCGAGCGGCAAGCGGGGCACCACCGAGAAGCTCCCCCGGATCCGCAAGGCGATCGCCAACCGGATGCAGGAGTCGCTGCACGAGATGGCGCAGCTCACCACGGTGGTCGAGGTGGACGTCACCCGGGTCGCGAAGTTGCGGGCGCAGGCGAAGGACTCGTTCGTGCAGCGGCACGGCGTCAAGCTGTCCTTCCTGCCGTTCTTCGCCCTCGCCGCCATCGAGGCGTTGCAGACGTACCCGATCGTCAACGCCCAGTTGGATCTGGACGGCGGCACGATCACCTACCCGGCGGCGGAGCACCTCGGCATCGCCGTGGACACCGAGCGGGGTCTGCTGGTGCCGGTCATCCACAACGCCGGTGACCTCAACCTCGGTGGCATCGCGAAGCGGGTGGCCGACCTGGCCGAGCGGACCCGGACCAACAAGGTCAGCCCGGACGAGCTGGCCGGGGCGACCTTCACGCTCACCAACACGGGCAGCCGGGGCGCGCTCTTCGACACCCCGATCGTGCCGAAGCCGCAGTCGGCGATGCTCGGCACGGGTGCCGTGGTCAAGCGGCCGGTCGTGGTCAACGACCCGGACCTGGGCGAGGTCGTCGCGGTCCGGTCGATGGTCTACCTGGCCATGTCGTACGACCACCGGCTGATCGACGGCGCCGACGCGGCCCGCTTCCTGAGCGCGGTCAAGGAGCGGCTGGAGGCCGGCAACTTCGAGTCGGAGCTGGGCCTGGCCTGATCCACCTCGCAACACGAAAGGGCGCCCCGGTCGAGATGACCGGGGCGCCCTTCGCGGTTGTGACGGGTCAGCCCTTGAGCAGGTCGGTCGAGACCTTCCAGAGCCGCTCGGCCGCCTCCGGGTCCAGCGCGTAGTCCGCGACGCCAGTCCGCGTGCCGGGCCGGGCGGGCGCGGCCTGCTGGCAGTCCTCGAAGTAACGTCCGCCGACACCGTCGAGCAACGGGGACGCGGCCACCAGCACCGACGTGGCGGCGCCCTGCTCGACGGTCTTCCACGCCGCCGCATTGCCGGAACGCAGGCGGTTCAGCTCCTCCTCGCTGACGTAGCGCTGGAGGTTGGTACGGATCGCGCCGGGCATCAGCGAGTTGGTGAAGATGCCGTCGTCGGCCCAGCGGCGGCTCGCCTCCACGGCGAAGAGCACGTTGGCCGTCTTCGACTGCCCGTACGCCTGCCACGGCTCGTACTCGCGGCGGTCGTACTGGATGTCCTCGAAGACCACCGGCGAGCGCAGGTGGGCGGCGGAGCTGACCGAGACGATCCGGGCCCCGTCGGCGGCGGCGAGCGCCGGGCGCAGCCCGGTGGCGAGCGCGAAGTGCCCGAGGTGGTTGGTGGCGAACTGCATCTCCCAGCCCTGCGGGGTGCGGCTCAGGGGCGCGGCCATGATGCCGGCGTTGTTGACCAGGATGTGCAGTGGGCCGTCCCAGTTGGCGACGAAGTCGGCGACCGAACCCTGGTCGGCGAGGTCGAGCGGGGCGACCAGGACGTGGTCGTTGCCGGTGGTGCCGGTGATGTCGTCGGCGGCCTTCTGGCCGGCGTCCGGGTTGCGGACGGCCAGGGTGACCTCCGCGCCGGCGCTGGCCAGGGCACGGGCGGTCTCCACGCCGATGCCGGACGACCCGCCGGTGACGATCGCCCGCCGGCCGACCAGGTCCACGCCCCGGATCACGTCCATCGCGGTGGAGTCGTGGGCGAACGACGTGGTGATCGGGTTGCTCGTCGTCATGATCCATCCTTGTCCAGGCTGGGGCGGGCCGGTCGGCCCGCCGGTACGATGGAAGCGGAGGATCCTCCGCTGCGGTCGAGACTAACCGGAGTTCCCTCCGCTTGCCATGTCCTGTCCGTGGCACCTGCCCGGCGAGGAGGAGACGTTGCCGGAGACCAACCCCCGCCCGCTGCGGGCGGACGCGCTGCGCAACCGCGAACGGCTGCTGCAGACCGCGGTGCAGGCGTTTTCCCGCCCCGGGCCGGAGGTAACGCTCGACGCCATCGCCCGCGCGGCAGGGGTGGGCATCGGCACCCTCTACCGCCACTTCCCCACCCGCGAGGCGCTGGTCGAGGCGGCATACCGCAACGAGTTGGCTCGGCTCTGCGACGCCGCGCCGCAACTGCTGGACCGGTTGCCGCCCGAGCGGGCGCTACGGGAGTGGATGTCGCGTTTCACGGACTACCTCGCCACCAAGCGGGGCATGGCGGACGCGCTGCGCCTCGTCATCGCAACCGGCGCCAACCCGTACGCCCAGAGCCGGGACCTGCTACTGGCCGCGCTCGGCCGGTTGCTGGGCGCGGGCGCGGCGGCGGGCAGCGTCCGGGGCGACGTCGCCGCCGGTGACGTCCTGGCCGGCCTCAGCGGGATCTCCCTGGCCGCCGGAGAGCGCGCCCAGGCCGACCGGCTGCTCGACCTGCTGATGGACGGCCTGCGGCCACCGGACGCGGGCTGACCCGTTCCGTCCTCCCACCAGGCCACACGCTGCCAGAGTGGGACCGTGGGCGGCTACCGGGGGCGTGGACAACTGGGACCGGCCGTCCCCATCGCGCCCGGTGCCCGGGTGGACAAGTTCGAGGTCTTCTTCGACCTGGTCTTCGTCTTCTCCTTCTTCATCATCACCCGCGCGACCGCCGCGAACATCTCCGGCCGCCAACTGCTGCACGCCGCCCTGGTGCTCGCCGTGCTCTGGTGGATCTGGGTGGTGCACAGCCTGGTCGCCACCCGGGTACGGCTCGGCGAGGGCTACGTACCGGCGCTGATGGTCGTCTCGATGGTCGCGCTGTTCGCGTTCGCGCTGGGGCTGCCGCAGGCGTTCAGCGACCCGAAGGGCAGCGCCGCCGGCCCGATGCTGGTGGCCATCAGCTACGTCGTGGTCCGGGCCGTGCACATGTTCCTGTACCAGCACGTGGTGCGGGACAGCCCGCAGGAGCGACGCCAGCTCCGACGGTTCGCCCCGGAGCTGGCGGTGAGCATCGTGCTGCTGCTGGCCGCCGCGCTGATTCCGCCGGAGATCACCGATCCCGACCGAGCCGCCCTGGTCCGCGACGGGCTGTGGATCGCCGTGGTGGTGGTGCAGTACGCCACCGGCTTCATCGTCGGCACCTGGGGCTGGGGGGTAACCAGCGCGGAGCACTGGACCGAGCGCTACGACCTCATCCTGATCATCGCGCTCGGCGAGTCGATCATCTCCACCGGAGTGGGCGGCAACCTGCTCGGCAAGCCTGTCACCTGGCCGGCGGTGGCCGCCGCCGCGCTCGGCATCGTGATCACCGCCGCTCTCTGGTGGGCGCACTTCGACTTCGTCGGGCCGGCCGCCCGGATCGCCCTGCACGCGGCGGAGGGCGCTCCCCGGGTGGCGATGGCCCGCGACGCGTACGCGTACCTCTACCTGCCGATGATCGCCGGGGTGATCCTCTTCTCCATCGGCAACGAGGAGATCCTGCACAAGATCACCGACCCGGCCGGCGGTATCGCGGAGAAGATCGAAGGGCCGGCGGTGCCGATGCTCTTCGGCGGTCTGATCACCTACTTCGCCGTCAACATGCTGTTCCAGTTGCGGACCCTGCACACCGTCACCTGGACCCGCGTGGGCGTCATCCTGACGCTCACGGCGGCCCTGCCGATCGGCCTGCACCTGCCGGCGCTGGGAGTTCTCACCCTGGCCACCGTGATCTGCGTCGGGCTGGTGGCCGTCGAGGTGCTGACGATGTCGGGCTCCCGGCACGCGTTGCGGGCCGCGGTCTTCCACGAACGGACGACGCACGAGGCGCACGAGGCGGCGTGGCGTGCCCGCTGGCACGACGTCCGGGAGCCCGACGAGCCGACCACGCCCTGACGACGTCGATCTAGACTGCGGACAGCGTCGCGGTGTACCCGGCACGATGGCCGCCGAGGGCATGGAGGCGCGGGACAGCATGGGATGTACGTGCACCCGACGAATTCACCTGCCGACCGGCTCGCCGCCGTCGGCAATCAGATGATCGAGATCCACCTCTGGCTCCGCGCGGAACTGGCCCGCCTCCGGGCCGACCTCGACACCCCCTCGCGGGACCTACGGGCCCACTGCCTGAGCTTCTGCGCCGCGCTCGGCCGCCACCACACCGGTGAGGACGCGGGCGCGTTCCGGGTCCTCGCCGACGAGGTGCCCGAGCTACGCCCGGTCCTGGCCAACCTGATCGTCGACCACGAGGTGGTGGCGGGGATCCTCGCGCGGGTCGAGGAGTTGCTCGGCGACGACCGGCCGCTGCCGACCGCTCAGGTACGCGCCGAGCTGGACGGGTTGGCCGCCCTGCTGGAAACACACTTCCGCTACGAGGAGAAGCGGCTGGTCAGCGCGTTGAACGCGCTCGCCGGCCGGCCCGGGACAGCCAAGCAGCTGCTCGGCCTGACCGCGCCGGCCGACTGAGCCGGGATGCCTCCCGGTCGCCGATGTGGCGGCGTCGCCCGCCGGGGAGACCCCCACATCGGCGCAACGGAGCGAATCCCGCGCCGGGTCGGCCCGCGATCACCGGCCCTCGTCGGGAGCGGGCGCGCCCGGCAACCGCTCGTAGAAGCGGATCTTCTCCCGCAGATGGTCGTACTGGCGCTGGAGCAGGCGCATCTGCTCCTCGACCTGCGCCGCGTGCAGTTGCAGCAACTCGCGCCGCTCGTCGACGGTGTGCTCACCGGCGCGGGCCAGCGACGCGTACCGGCACATCTGGGCGATCGGCATGCCGGTGTCCCGCAGGCAGCGGAACAGCAACAGCCAGCTCAGGTCGTCGTCGGTGAAGACCCGCCGGCCGCCCGACGTGCGACCCACGTCGGCCAGCAGGCCGATCTTCTCGTAGTACCGCAGCGTGTCCAGACTGAAGCCGCTGCGCCGGGCGGCCTCGGCAGGGGCGTAACCGGTCATGCCCCGGATGCTAGCCAGCCCTTGACCTGGAGCGCACTCCAGATTGGAGGCTGGTCCGCATGACGACGACACGCACGCTGGGACGCAGCGGCATCGAGGTGAGCGCGATCGGGATGGGATGCTGGGCGATCGGCGGTCCGCTCTGGGGTGACGGCGGACAGCCGTTCGGTTGGGGCGAGGTCGACGACGACGAGTCGATCCGGACGATCCACCGGGCTCTCGATCTCGGGGTGACCCTGTTCGACACGGCCAGCAACTATGGCGCCGGGCACAGCGAGCGCGTCCTCGGCCGGGCCCTCGCGGGCCGACGGTCCGCAGCGGTGATCGCCACCAAGTTCGGCAACGTCAGCGACGAGGCCACCCGGCGGTGGCTCGGCACCGACGCCAGCCCGGCCGCCGCCGTCCGCAGCCTGGAGGACTCGCTGCGCCGGCTCGACACCGACCACGTCGACCTCTACCAACTGCACATCAACGAACTGCCGGCGCCCGCCGCGCTCGACCTGATCGACACCCTGGAAGGCCTCGTCGACCAGGGCAAGATCCGGGCGTACGGCTGGAGCACCGACGACCCTGCCTCGGCGGACGCGTTCGCGGCGGCCGGCAGGAGCTGTGCCGCCATCCAGCACGACGAGTCGGTGCTGAACGACAACGCGGCGGTCCTCGACGTCTGCGACCGGCACGACCTGGCGAGCCTCAACCGGGGGCCGCTGGCGATGGGGCTGCTCACCGGTTCGACACGCACCCTCGGCGCGGACGACGTCCGCGGCCGGGCACCCGAGTGGTTGCGGTGGTACACCGACGGCCGTCCGACGCCGGAGTGGGCGGCGCGGGTCGAGCAGGTCCGGGCGGCGCTGACCTCCGACGGCCGAACCCTGGCGCAGGGCGCGCTGGGCTGGCTGCTCGCCCGCAGTCCGCGTACGGTGCCGATCCCCGGCCTACGCACCGTGGCCCAGGCCGAGGAGAACCTAACCACCCTGGAGCAAGGCCCCCTCCCCGCCGACGCGTACGCCGAGGTGGAGCGCTTCCTCAAGGACCTACGCCCCTGACCTCACCGGACCCACGCCCCTGACCTCGCCGGACCTACGCCCCTGACCTCGCCGATCTTGCACTTACTGTCGCGGCGAAACGGGCCATGCCCGGCATAACGGCGACACAAAGTGCAAGATCGGCGAGGAGTGGAGCCGGGGCGCGTCCACGGGTGGGGTTTTCGGCGAAGATGAGGGCATGCGGATCCTCATGGCCGGCGCGTCCGGCTTCCTCGGCACCCGGCTGGGCGACCGGCTCACCGCCGACGGGCACCAGGTCACCCGGCTCGTACGCCGCGCGCCGCGCGACCCCCGGGAGCGGCAGTGGGACCCGACGGCCAGCCAGCTCGACCCGACCGTGGTCGCCGAGGCGGACGCGGTGATCAACCTGGCCGGCGCGGGCGTCGGCGACAAGCGCTGGAACGACGACTACCGACGGTTGATCCGCACCAGCCGGGTGGACAGCACGACCACGCTCGCGACGACGATCGCCGGTCTCCCGGCCGACGACCGACCCCGGGCGCTGCTCAACTCGTCGGCCGTCGGCTGGTACGGCAACACGGGCGACCGGGTGGTCGAGGAGGACGCGCCCGCCGGCGAGGGCTTCCTGGCCGACGTCTGCCGGGTGTGGGAGGCCGCGACCCGGCCAGCGGAGGACGCCGGGGTACGCGTGGTGCGGCTGCGCACCGGCCTGCCCCTGCACCGCGACGGTGGACTGCTCAAGCCGCAGCTGCTGCCGTTCAAGCTGGGCATCGCCGGGCGCCTGGGCAGTGGCCGGCAGTGGCTGCCGTGGATCTCGATGCGGGACTGGCTGGACGCCGTCGACTTCCTGCTGACCCACGACGAGATCGCCGGCCCGGTCAACGTGGTGAGCCCGAACCCGGTGACGAACGCCGACTTCACCCGCGAGTTGGCCCGGCAGTTGCACCGACCGGCGATCATCCCGATCCCCGCCCTGGCCCTCAAAGTAGCGCTCGGCGGCTTCTCCCACGAGGCCCTGACCAGTACCCGAGTGCTCCCCGGCGTGCTGTCGAACGCCGGCTACCCCTACCACCACCCCACCCTCCCCGAGGCCCTGAAGGCAGCCCTCCAGGACTGAAACGGCGCGGAGGCCGTGCCGGCCAGCACGACCACGCCGCGTTGATCATGAAGTTATTGCCCGCCTCGTCGGCGTGTCGCGGCAATAACTTCATGATCAACGGGGGTCAGCGGTAGGGGGTTAGCGCTAGGGGGTCGGCGGCGGGGGGTTAGCGGTAGGGGGTTAGCAGCCGATTACCCAGTGGTTGGGGGCGGTCTGCTTGAGGGTGCTCGTGTAGAAGGTGTTGTAGAGGCCCATGCGCTGGTTCGAGCCGTTCGCGTAGGCGTAGCCGCCGGACTGGTACGCCCGGCCGGCCGTCACGTGGGCGTAGTTGGTCGCCGTCACGCAGGTCGCCGGCGTGCTCGGGGTCGGGCTCGCCGTCGGCGTCGCGGTGGGGGTGGGGGTCGGGCTCGCCGGCGGGGTCGCGGTCGGGGTGGGGGTCGGGGTGGTGCCGCCGTTGTTCAGGCCGAAGAAGAGCGCGTCACGGTACGTCGAGCAGATGGTGTCCAGGAAGTACGCGGCGGCGGTGCCGCACTGGTCCGCACCGGGACCCGGGTCGACAGGCGTCCCGTGGCCCATCCCGGAGACCCGGTACAGGCGTACCTCGTCGTTGCCGTACACCTCGAGGCTGGTGTTGCCCGGCAGCGACGACGTGCTGGTCGGCGTCTGCGAGATCCCCCGCACGTTGGTCCACTGGTCGCGGGACTCGGTGCCGTTGAGCGGCGTCACAGTGGTGTCCGACGTGCCGTGCCAGATGGCGACGCGGGGGCGCGGGCCGGTGTAGCCGGAGTAGGCCCCACGGACCAGGTCTCCCCAGGCCGCCGGCGTCTTGTCCGTACCCGGGTTCATGCAGCTGAACGCGTTGACCATGCTGGTGGCGCAGCGGTACGGGATGCCCGCGATGATCGATCCGGCGGCGAAGACGTCCGGGTAGGTGGCCAGCATGACCGCGCTCATCGCCCCGCCCGCCGACAGGCCGCTGACGTAGACCCGGGAGCCGTCGACCGCGTAGGTCGCCTTGGCGTGGTCGACCATCTGCTTGATCGACAGCGCCTCGCCCTGACCTCGGGCGGTGTCGCCGGCCTCGAAGAAGTTGAAGCAGGAGTTGGCGTTGTTGCCGGAGGGCTGCTGGGCGACGATCAGGGTGAACTTCCACAGGTCGGCGTACTTTTGCCAACCCGAGTTGGTGAAGTAGCCGGAGGCGTTCTGGACGCACCCGTGCAGCAGCACCACGGCCGGGGAGTTGGCCGGCAGGTTGTCCGGCCGGTAGGCGTACATGGCGAGGTTGCCCGGGTTGGAACCGAACCCGGTGACCTGGGTGAGGCTGGCGGCCTGGGCGGGCGTGGCGAGGGTGATCGCGCCCGCCACGGCGAGGACGAGCCCGGCGACCGCGCCGATCAGCCGGTTGAGGGTGGACGAGGAGCGGCGCACGGTGGCCTCCTGACGGGGCAGACTGTGAACTGGGTCACGGTCAAGTTGCCGAGACGTTACGACGATGTGTCACCGCCTCGACATAGGGCACACCAACACATTCACGACAGCCGTTGTGTACGCCGAACTACCCCCGCCATCGCGGCACGGGAACCGACGACTACCGCCGGTCTGACCGGCTCGTCCAGGTCCGATTGGTAACGTCCGCTGCGTGCCGTCCTCCCCGTCGCTGGCCACCGGGCCCGCACCAGCGTCGTCGCCGCGTACCCTCCGGGGCCGCCGGGCCGACCTGATCGTCGCGCTGGTGGCGCTCGCGCTCGCCGTCTGGGTGACCAGTGGGCTGTGGCGGGACCCGAACGTCCGCACGATCACCGTCAACTCCAGCGACCAGGCGCTCTTCGAGTGGCTGCTGGCCTTCGGCGGGCACGCGGTCACCCACGGCGAGAACCCCTTCTTCACCTATCTGATCAACGTCCCGGACGGCGTGAACCTCGCGGTCAACACCTCGATCACCGTGTACGCGGTGGTCTTCGCCCCGCTCACGTACCTCGTCGGACCGCCGGCGACGTTTCTCGTGATCCTCACCCTGAACCTGTTCGCCACCGCGCTGGCCTGGTACTGGCTGCTCTCGCGGCACCTGGTGCGCAGCCGCCTCGCCGCCGGCGTGGGTGGCCTCTTCATCGCCTACTCCCCCGGCATGGTCTCGCACGCCAACGCCCACCTGAACTGGACCGCAGGGTGGTTGGTGCCGCTGCTGATCTGGCGGCTGTTCGCGCTGCGCCGCCCCGGGCACTGGCTGCGCGACGGGGTGATCCTCGGCGTGCTCGTCGCGGTGGCCTTCTCGATCGCCGCCGAGGGGCTGTTCTTCGCCGCCCTCGCGCTCGGCGTGTTCGTCGCCGTCTGGGCGCTGCACCCCGCCCACCGTGCCGAGGCACGCGCCGCGCTGCCCACCTTCCTGCGCGGGCTCGGCGTGACCGCCGTGGTGGCCGGCGTGCTGCTGTCGTACCCGCTGTGGTTGCACTTCGCGGGACCGCAACGGTTCCACGGCACCGGCTTCGACCCGGTCATCCACTCCGAGGACATCGCCGCCTTCGCCGCGTTCCCGCGCCGCTCGCTGGCCGGGGAGGCCGGGCTCGGCACCGCGCTGGCGCCGAACCCCACCGAGGAGAACTCGTTCTTCGGCGTCCCCCTGCTCGTGCTCACCGTCGTATGCTTCGTCGCGCTCTGGCGACGCGCCGACCCCGGCCGCCGGGCCGCGCTCTGGGCGCTGGGCATCGTCGCGGTGATCTTCGCGTTGCTGTCCTTCGGGCCGGTGGCGAAGGTCGACGGACGGCGCACCGACCTGCTCATGCCGTTCGACGTCCTCGGCCAGTTGCCGGTGGTGAACGCCGCGCTGCCCGCCCGGCTGGCCCTGGTGGTGGCGCCGGTGATCGGGGTGCTGCTGGCGTACACCGTCGAGCAGTTGCGCACCTCCCCACCCCGGCACCGCTCGACGGAGCTGGCCTGGGCGATCGGGTTCGCGGTGGCCCTGCTGCCGCTGCTGCCCACCCCACTGCTGACCGACGAGCGGGAGCCGATCCCCCGCTTCATCACCTCCGGCACCTGGCGCGACTACGTCTCCGACGGCAACACGTTGACCCCGGCGCCGCTGACCGTCGACATCTACCCCGACGGTCAGCGCTGGCAGGCGTACGCCCTGTCGCACCGGCAGGGCGAGTTCGCCATCCCCGGCGGCTTCTTCCTCGGCCCGGGCGGGCCCGACGGTCGGGGCCGGATCGGTCCGGTGCCCCGCACCCTGAGCGCGCTGATGGACCAGGCAGGCCGCACCGGGCTGGTGCCGATCATCACCGACGGCACCCGGACGGAGGTCCGCTCCGACCTGCGGCACTGGCGGATCGAGACGGTCGTCCTCGCCGACGCGGTGCACGGCGCGAAGTTCGAGGTCGACGAGGCGGCGGTCCGCCGTACCGCCACCGCCCTGTTCGGCGAGCCGCAACGGGTCGACGACGTCTGGCTCTGGCGCGTCTCATCGCCCTGACCGGTCCCTCGTGAGACGTCTCACCAGGGATTCGAACCGTGCGCGGGACTAGGCTGGATGCCGTGACGACGACGACCCCCGGCCTGACGGCCGTCCGCGCCGGCCTGCTCGACTACCAGGCTGCCTGGGACGAGCAGCGGCGCCTGCACGAGTCGGTGGTGGCCGGCGAGCGCGGCGACACCGTGCTGCTCCTGGAGCACCCGAGCGTCTACACCGCCGGAAAGCGCACCGAGCCGTGGGACCGTCCCATGGACGGCACGCCCGTCGTCGACGTCGACCGTGGCGGCAAGATCACTTGGCACGGCCCGGGTCAGCTCGTCGGCTACCCGATCCTGCGGCTGCCCGACCCGGTGGACGTCGTCGCCTACGTCCGCCGGACGGAAGACCTGCTCATCGGCGTGTGCGACGAGTTCGGGCTGACCGCCGGCCGGGTCGAGGGGCGCAGCGGCGTCTGGGTGCCCGAGGACGACCGGGGGCCGGCCCGCAAGGTCGCCGCCATCGGCATCCGCGTCGCCCGGGGCGTCACCCTGCACGGCTTCTCGATCAACTGCGACTGCGACCTGGCGTACTTCGACCGGATCGTGCCCTGCGGCATCCGCGACGCCGGCGTCACGTCGCTCACCGCCGAACTGGGCCGCCCGATCACCGTCGCCGACGTGCTCCCCGTGGTCGAGCGCCGCCTCGCCACCCTCGTCGAGGTCTGAGCCCGCACGGGCCGGCGTCACCGGACGCCGACCCGTGCCCCCGCTCACGGCGTCAGGCGGTGCAGGTCCCGTGGGAACGCGGTGATCTCCCGGACGTTGGCCGCGCCGACCAGCCGGGCCACGAACCGTTCCAGACCGATGGCGAACCCGCCGTGCGGCGGCATGCCGTGCCGGAACGCGTCCAGGTAGCCGGCGTAGGGCTCGACCGGCTCACCCCGGGCCGCCAGCGCCGCCAGGTAGTCGGCGTGCCGGTGCAGCCGCTGTCCCCCGGTGACCAGCTCCACGCCGCGAAAGAGCAGGTCGAAACCGTTCGAGTACGCGGGCTGCGCCGGGTCCGGGTGGGTGTAGAAGGGCCGTTTCGCCATCGGGTAGCCGGTGACGAAGAGGAAGTCGGACCCGTGTTCGCGCAGCGCCCACTCGCCGAGTGCCCGTTCGTGGGCGGGCGCGAGGTCCGGCTCGTCGGCGGGCGCGCCGGCGATCGTCAACGCCTCGGTGAAGTGCACGGCCGGGATCTCCGCCGGCACCTGCGGCGGCGTGACGCCGAGCGCGGCCAGCGCGCCGCCGGCCCGCTCGCCCGTCGTGCCCAGCATCTGCGCCACGGTGTCACGCAGGACGCGCATCACGTCCCGGTGGTCGGTCACGAAGCCCAGCTCCGCGTCGAGCGACGTGTACTGCGCGAGGTGCCGCACGGTGTCGTGCGGCTCGGCCCGGAAGACCGGTCCCACCTCGTAGACGCGCTCGAAGACGCCGACCATCAGTTGCTTGTAGAACTGCGGCGACTGGGCCAGGTACGCGGGCCGGCCGAACCAGTCCAGCGCGAACACGTTCGCCCCGCTCTCCGTGCTGGCGCTGACCACCTTCGGAGTGTGGATCTCCACGAAGTCGCGCGCGTCGAGCGCGGCCCGGAACCCGGCCACCGCCGCCGCCGAGATCCGCAACGCGGCCGACCGGGTGGGGTGCCGCAGCGCGGTCGGCGCGTTGTCCAGCTGGGTGGGCAGACTCGCGGTGAGCGCCGGCCGGTACAGGTCGAACGGCGGTGGCACGGCGGGCGGCCCGAGTGGACGTACCGTCGGGTCGGTCAGCTCGACCCCGGCGGGTGCCGTGGTGTTCGACGTGGCCGTGCCGACGACCTCGACGACCGTCTCCTCGGTCAGTCTCTCCAACTCGGCGCGGACGGCCGGGTCGGTGACGACCACCTGGGCCAGGCCGGCCGCGTCGCGCACGATCAGGAAGGCCACCGACTTGAGCAGTCGGCGTCGGTGCACCCAGCCGGCGATACGCACGGTCGAGCCGATCTGGGCGGCCAGGTGGTGGGACAGGGTTCGTCGCATGGCGTGCTGCTCCTCGGTCAATCGCCACGCTTCACCGCCCTGGGTGGCGAAGCGTCGCGTCAGCCCCAGGGAGGTGTGGGCGAGCGGGAACCTCGCGGTGCCACCACACCTTCACCCCCGCCGGAGCGGGGGCCTCGTTCGTCACCTGGTGACCGGGGCCAGCCGGGCGGGCTCTACTAGGCGTCGCCGCCGTTCTGCCCGCAGCTCGGGAGGGTCTTCACGCCCCGGCGCCAGACCGCCTCTCAGCACCGGCGGCTCTCTGCACTGGCGGGGTCGGGGTGCTACTCGGCTCCGTCGTCGCTGTTGCCGGCGACGCTAACACCCCCACCGCCGGCGTGTGACGCCATTTTTCGGCTCACCGGTGTTCGGCGTCACAACATCAGCGGCGTGACGCCGGTCGCCTGACGTACATAGACGGCCACCATCCGGCGTAGGCTCGTTTTTGTGACGATCGAGCACTCCGCGCCGACGACCGGCCAGGCAGCGCGCACCGCGACGGCCGCCCCCGAGGGGCGTCGCCTGCTGCGTATCGAGGCGCGCAACGCCGAGACGCCGATCGAGCGCAAACCCCCGTGGATCAAGGTCAAGGCCAAGATGGGCCCGGAGTACACCCAGCTGCGCGGGCTCGTGTCGCGCGAGGGGCTGCACACCGTCTGCCAGGAGGCCGGCTGCCCCAACATCTACGAGTGTTGGGAGGACCGGGAGGCCACCTTCCTCATCGGCGGCGACCAGTGCACCCGGCGTTGCGACTTCTGCCAGATCGACACCGGCAAGCCGGCCGAATTCGACGCCGACGAGCCGCGTCGCGTCGCCGAGTCGGTGGTCTCGATGGGTCTGCGGTACGCCACCATCACCGGCGTCGCCCGCGACGACCTGCCCGACGGTGGGGCCTGGCTGTACGCCGAGACGGTCCGACAGATCCACGCCCTGCAGCCCGGCTGCGGCGTCGAGCTGCTGATCCCCGACTTCAACGCGGTCCCCGAGCAGTTGGCCGAGGTCTTCGGCTCCCGTCCCGAGGTGCTGGCGCACAACGTGGAGACCGTGCCGCGCATCTTCAAGCGCATCCGGCCAGCGTTCCGCTACGACCGCTCGCTGGACGTGATCCGCCAGGCCCGCGCCGACAGCCTGGTCACCAAGAGCAACCTCATCCTGGGCATGGGCGAGGAGCGGGCCGAGATCTCGCAGGCGCTGCGCGACCTGCACGAGGCGGGCTGCGAGCTGATCACCATCACGCAGTACCTGCGCCCCTCCCCCCGGCACCACCCGGTGACCCGCTGGGTCAAGCCGGAGGAGTTCGTGGAGCTGCGCGAGGAGGCCGAGGAGATCGGCTTCGCCGGGGTGATGAGCGGTCCGTTGGTGCGCTCGTCGTACCGTGCCGGCCGGCTCTACCAGCAGGCGCTCGACGCCCGCGCCGCCACCACGGTGACCACCGCCGGCTGACCCGCCGACAGCGCCGCACGGACCGTGCGGCGCCCGGGTGTCATGATCGTGCGATGACCGCCGGGGTACGCGACCAGCCGCGCGGCGCGGACCGACCGCGCGGCTGGTCGCTGATGGTCCTGACCTGAAGGCCAGTGCGGCGGGAGCGCGTCGAAGGGAGCGCTCTCGCCGCACCTTTCCGCCTCGGCGCTAACTGTCGATCAGCGCCGCCGAGCCGCTGAGGAGCGGAATAGCTAAGGCTGACGCGTCACGTCACCGGCGTTGTCGTCATTGTCGCCATACCAGACGTTCATGCACTGCAAGGCACCTGAGTGACGCAGGCAGACTCGCACGTACCGATGCGCTCCGTCAATTCGCTTCGAGGTCAACGTGCCACTCGAACTGGCCTGAGTCTCGCAATAATCCCAGGTTCCCAATGCTTGAATCTGAGTCGTCGACTTGAAGTAATGCTCGGCACTACCAGTCACCGAGAAGTTAGAGCGATCTATGGAAATCACATCACCCGAAGATGCGCCCTCAGCCTTCGCGATTACGGATGCGTTTGCGTGGTTGCTGTAAAGGCGAATGGTCTTACCGTGAAGGGATCCAGGGTACCGAGTGTCACCAGTGGAACCGGTCTTTAGGACTTCACCGTCACCAAGCGCGTTCCAGGCACCTGACACGCATCGGTTCGCCGCCTGCGCTGGTGCGCTTGTGCCGAACTGCACTGCTGCCACACCTGCGGCAGCCAAGACAAAAGCCATCAGCCCTTTGCCAGAATTCTTGAGCACTTTGCTATACAACAAGACCTCCCCCGTTCGATGCATTGATGTTGAACATCAGATCATGCAAAGCGTGAAACGGCAAGAGTGCGATAAGTAAGCGGCGATTGTCACCAATTTTACGAACTGTCCATATTAAGTCATCATCTCCTGCCGTGCGATTCGGTGTGGCGCGGGACGGAGATGGCTTGACGATCGCGCGGTGGGCGCGTATCTCCGCATCAGCCCGAGTTCACGGCCTTATGCCTGCGTGACAGCTTTGGCCGGACGCTGCAGCCGGGTCGCCGTCAGCGTTCACCTCAGCCAGACCGCACCGGTCAGGATGATCGCCTGGCTGTAATCACCTGCAGGAACGCCGATTCGACGGCCTGCCGAGCAGCGCCAGCTGGCCTACGCTAGGCCGGTCAGCAGCGGCGCGGACGGGCGGCACCCGGACGCGGATCAACGCGGGCGACTGGGCCCACTAGACTCTGCGACATGGCAAAGCCCCAGGAGAAGGTCTCGTTCGGCCAACGGCTGAAGCAGATCGGGATGGTGTTCCAGTTCACCGCCAAGCAGGACCGGTGGTTCGCGCCGCTGGTCGCCGCGGCGGTGCTCATCCCGCTCGCGCTCACCGTGGTCGCGGTGATCCTCTGGAGCTGGATCTGGCTGCCACTGGGCATCCTGTTCGCCCTGCTCGCGGTCCTGATCGTGCTCAACCTGCGGTCCAATGCGGCGATGATGAACGCCGCCGAGGGGCAGCCCGGGGCGGCGGCGCAGATCATGGACAACATGCGCGGCGACTGGCGGGTCACCCCGGCCGTCAGCTCCACCACCCAGATGGACATGGTCCACCTGGTGATCGGCCGGCCGGGCGTGATCCTGCTGGCCGAGGGCAACCCCCAGCGCGTACGCGGTCTGCTCGGGCAGGAGAAGCGCCGACTCGCCAAGGTCATCGGCTCCGCCCCGCTGCACGACTACGTGATCGGCCAGCAGGAGGGCGAGCTGCCGATCCGCAAGCTGCGCACGACGCTGCTGCGGCTGCCCCGCGCGCTCAGCGGCAAGGACGTCAACTCGCTGGACAAGCGCCTCAAGGCGCTCACCGCCCGTCCGCAGATGCCCAAGGGCGCGATCCCGAAGAACATGCGGCCGCCGGGCGGCGCCCGTCAGCCGCGACGCTGACGCGTACACCGCAGAGGAGCCGGACCCCCGCGGGTCCGGCTCTTTTCGGTGCAGCCTGGCTTCAGGCGCGGGGGGCGTCGACGACGACCGAGTCGACGAGGCGGTCGTGCACCCCACGGCGGTGCTCGTCCATGATCAGCGCAGGTACGACGAGCGCCAGCAGCACGCCCCGGGCCAGCGCGCGGAGCAGGCCGATCCGGCCCCCGTCGTGCCAGTTCACGCAGCGGACCTTGGTGATGTACATGCCCGGGGTCTGCGCGAACAGGCCGAGGAAGATGCCGTACTCCAGGATCAGCACGAGCACCGGCGCCCAGCCGTCGCGTACCGGGTCGGCGAAGATGTTGGCCACCAGCAGGCAGAGCACCCAGTCGATGATCAGCGCTCCGAAGCGCCGCCCCAGGCTCGGCGGGGTGAAGGTGGGGTCGCTGGCCGGCGCTGCCGGGACGTGCGGGTTGGTCACAGCGATCAAGGGTATCCGCGACCCGATCGGCCCCTCGGAGTGCCGTCACCACTGCGTGCCGATTCGGGCCAATGACCTCAAGTGTCACTACACTGACCCAGCCGGTACGCCGTTCCCGCAGGTTGAGCGCCCGGACAGGAGCATCCTGACGCTCCGCGAGGGACGTAACACGGCAGAAACACTGAAGACATGGCCGGGCAACTCCCCGGCCCTAGCGTCGCCAGAAGCCTAGCCACCCCGTGGACGTGCCAGGAGGATGTGTGTTCGCCAATCCCGAGGAACTCCTGCGATACCTCAAGAACGAGGACGTGAAGTTCGTCGACGTTCGTTTCTGTGACCTGCCCGGTGTGATGCAGCACTTCAACCTGCCGGTCGAGTCCGTCAACGACGACCTCTTCACCGACGGCCTCGCGTTCGACGGCTCGTCGATCCGCGGTTTCCAGGCGATCCACGAGTCGGACATGCTCCTGCTCCCGGACGTCGCGACCGCGTTCATCGACCCGTTCCGCGCGCAGAAGACGCTCGCGCTGAACTTCTTCATCCACGACCCGTTCACCCGCGAGGCCTACAGCCGCGACCCGCGCAACGTCGCGAAGAAGGCCGAGGCGTACCTGGCGGCGAGCGGCATCGCCGACACCGCCTACTTCGGCGCCGAGGCGGAGTTCTACATCTTCGACTCGATCCGCCACGAGACCTCGGCGCACCAGTCGTTCTACTACATCGACTCGATCGAGGGCGCCTGGAACACCGGCCGCGAAGAGTCGGGCGGCAACCTCGGCTACAAGACCGCCTACAAGGGCGGCTACTTCCCGGTGCCGCCGGTCGACCACTACGCCGACCTGCGTGACTCGATCGTGCGTCGCCTGGTCGACACCGGCTTCACCGTGGAGCGCTCGCACCACGAGGTGGGCACCGCCGGCCAGTCCGAGATCAACTACAAGTTCTCGACGCTGCTGCACGCCGGTGACCAGCTCCAGCTCTTCAAGTACATCGTGAAGAACGAGGCCTGGGCCAACGGCAAGACCGCCACGTTCATGCCCAAGCCGCTCTTCGGTGACAACGGCTCCGGCATGCACACCCACCAGAGCCTCTGGCTCAACGGTGAGCCGCTGTTCTACGACGAGACCGGCTACGCCGGCCTGTCCGACATGGCTCGCTGGTACATCGGCGGTCTGCTGCACCACGCGCCGTCGCTGCTGGCGTTCACCAACCCGACGGTCAACTCGTACCGTCGCCTGGTCCCCGGCTACGAGGCCCCGGTCAACCTGGTCTACTCGCAGCGCAACCGCTCCGCCTGCACCCGCATCCCGGTGACCGGCAGCAACCCGAAGGCCAAGCGCGTCGAGTTCCGCGTGCCGGACCCGTCGGCGAACGTCTACCTGGCCTTCTCGGCCATGATGATGGCCGGCCTGGACGGCATCAAGAGCAAGATCGAGCCGCCGACGCCGATCGACAAGGACCTCTACGACCTCCCGCCGGAGGAGTGGGGCGACGTCAAGCAGGTCCCGGGCTCGCTGCCGGCCGTGCTCGACTCGCTCGAGGCCGACCACGACTACCTGCTCGAGGGCGGCGTCTTCACCCCCGACCTGATCTCCACCTGGGTCGACTGGAAGCGCGCCAACGAGGTCGACCCGGTGCGTCTGCGCCCGACCCCGCACGAGTTCGCCATGTACTACGACTGCTGAGCAGTCACACCGCACCACCGTCTGGGCCGGCTCCGCGATTCGCGGGGCCGGCCCAGACGCATTGGCACGCTCCCGCTTCGCCAGGTCGGGTCGGGTCGGGTCGCGCTCGGCGCGACCAGCGAGCGGAGTGCCCCGGGCTGCCTCCTCCGAGGAGGGTCGGCCTGTGTCCCAGTCGTCCTTTGCTCTGCTTCAGCTGAGGAAACACCTGGACGTCCGATAATCGGGCACCTGGTGTTGCCTCCGCTGAAGCAGAGCAAAGGACGTGCCTCGACAGGTGCCTCCTCCACCCCAACGGGTGCGGGGACAGCACCCGGGCATCGACACGCCCGGCCCGCCCGGCCCGCCCTAACGCCGCAGCCTCGGCACCCATCTTCCAGGGGTGTCGGCGTCGCTGCGGCGCAGCAGCAGGGCCCGCGGCAGGGCCAGGACCAACAGGGCCAGGACCAACACGGTCATGACCAACACGGTCATGACCACCGCGCCGGGGGCCTTGGTGAAGCGGGCCAGGTTGGTGCCGTCGGGCAGCGCCAGGAAGGCCGCCAGCGCCGCCGGCAGCGCGAACCAGGCCGTCCGGGCTGCGGTCAACGCGAGCAGCGCCAGCGGCCAGGTCGCGTACCAGGGGTGGAAGACCGGGGACAGGACGACCGTGGCGACAAGTGCCAGGCCGGCACCGCGCAGCGCCACCCGGCAGCGGTCCGAGACCGGTCCACCCGAGGCCCGCAGCCTGCTCCAGGTCCGCCACCAGAGCGCCACCAGCAGGACCGCGAGCAGCAGCAACGCCACCGTCCGGGCCACCGGAACCGCCTGCGGGTCGCGCCCGGCCAGCGCACCCGCGTAGTCCACCACCATGCCGACGGCGGTGGGCGGCGACGTCCACTGCTCGGAGTCCCCGCTGCGGGTCAGTCCGCCCACCCACCCGAACCCGAGTCCGGACAGCGCCGAGGTGACCAGCAGCGCGGCGACGAGGCCGCCGCCCAGCCACACGCCGCTCCGGAACACCGTGCGGCCCGACGCTCCCGCCAGCACGGCGAACGGCACCACCACGACGGCGCTGGCCTTCACGGTCACCGCCAGCCCGAGTAGCACCCCGGCCAGCAGCAGGGCGACGGCCCGGCCCGGCCGACGGACCACCACCAACAGCCCGCACAGCAGCAGCCCGAGCATCACGGCGTCGTTGTGGGCCCCGGCCACCAGGTGCACGCCGACCAGCGGCGCGGCCAGCGCCAACCAGCCCGCCCGTCGGGTCGGCACGCCGGCCGCCCGCGCCAGGGGAGGCAGGCAGGACGCCGCCAGCACCAGCCCGGCCACCGCGATCACCCGCAGCGCCACGACCGTGCCCGTGAGCCCGCCGCCGACGCCCACCGCGAGCGCGGCGAGCAGGACGAACACCGGCCCGTACGGTGCCGGTGTGTCCCGCCAGATCGGCGCCACCGTCTCCACCCACGGGCAACCTGCTGCGGCCACCCCCACGGCGTACGGGTCGGCACCGTGCGCGTACGTCCAGCCCTGGCAGGCGTACGAGTAGACGTCCCGGCTGCCCAGGGGCGGCGCGATCAGCAGCGGCAGGACCCAGAGCACGGCGGTGACGTACGCCCAGCGGCCCGACGGCGCACCGGCACGCAACGACCACCAGGCGCCGACGAGCAGCGCGCTGCCGACGAACCAGCAGGTCAGCGTCGCCGGCCCGCCCGGTGCCTGCCAAATCGACTGCGGCGTCGCGCCGAGCGGGGCGTCGGGCAGCGCCCCGCCGAGATACCCGGCGACGGCGAGCAGGATCGCGCCGACCAGGCCGGCGTACCGGGCAGACCGGGCGGTCGACGGGCCGGGGATCGGCGGCGGTGCGCCGGGAGTGGTCACCGGCACACCGTCCCTCAGTCGGCGGCGACCGGTTGGCGGGCCGCCCGAGCCGACCGTACCAACCGGATGACCAGCACGATCACCAACAGCGTCATCAGCGGCGCCCCGACCGTCTTGGTGTACCGGGGCAGTCCGGTGCCGTCCGGCAGCACCAGGAACGACGCGACCAGCGCGACGACGACGAACCATCCGGTACGCCGGGCGGTGGCCGCCAGAACGGCGAGGGGCCAGACCCAGTACCAGGGGTGGAAGAGTGGCGCGAGGGCGACCGTGGCGGTCAACGCCACGGCGGCGTACCACAGCGGCTCCCGCGTTCGGGCCCGCCACCACAGCCACACCAGCAGCACCGCCAGCACCGCGACGCCGATCCCCCGGGTGACTGCGAGCGCGTCGACGTGCCCGCCGAAGGGCACCGCCAGGTAGCCGATGGTCTGCCCGAACGCCGTGGACGGTGACGTCCAGGCGATCACGTCACCGCCCCGGGCCAGCCCGCCGACCCAGCCGAAGTCCAGTCCGGCTGCGAAGGTCACCCCGACCACGACGGCGACCGCGCCGCCGACCACCCAACCGCCGTGGCGGATCAACGCGCGGATCGAGTACCCGCCGACGATCGCTGCCAGCGCGGCGAACGGCACCACGACCAGCGCCGTCACCTTGATGCCGGCGGCGAGACCGAGCAGCGCGCCACCGGCGAGCAGCGGACCGGGGCGACCGGGCCGGGAGGCGACGACGGCCAGCCCGGCGACCAGCAGACCGACCATCAGGGCGTCGTTGTGCGCGCCGGAGACCAGGTGCACGGCGACCAGCGGGCAGGCGAGGGTCAGCCAGACCGCCCGGGAGGCTGGTACGCCCACCCGTCGGGCCAGCACCGGCAGGCTGACCGCCATCAGCGCGACCCCCGCCACGGCGATCAGCCGGAACACCACGATCGCGCCGGTCAGCGAGCCGGTGGCCTTGACCACCGCGCCGGACAGCACGACGAACAGCGGCCCGTACGGCGCGGGGGTGTCCCGCCAGATGTACGAGATGGTGTCCAGCCAGGGGCAGGGCAGCGCGGAGACACCCTGCTCGTAGGGGTTGATCCCGGCGGCGTAGCTGGCCCCCTGGCAGGCGTACGCGTAGACGTCCCGGCTGGCCAGCGGCGGCGCGATCAGCAGCGGCAGCAGCCAGAGCCCGATGGTGACCAACGCCCAGCGGGTCGACGGCACACTGTCGCGCAGCGACCACCAGGCGTACGCGAGAAGCGCGGTGCCGACCAGCCAGGCGGCGAGCACCAGCGGCCCGTTCGGCGCCTGCCAGATGCTGACCGGGTTGCTGCGCAGGGGTGAGTCGGGCAGGGCGCCGCCGAGGAACGCGGCGACGGCGAGCAAGGCCGATCCCGCCAGTCCGGTCCAGCGCGCGAGGTGGTGGGGCACGCCGGACATGCTGCCAGTACGGTTGTCGCGGTACGGAGGTGGGCATGCGGCACAGTCGGGTGGTGGCGGTGGCCGCCGGTTGCTCCGTCGTGCTCGCCGCGCTCTGGTTGGCGCTGCCGCTGATGGGCTCGGACCTGTCCGCGCAGGTCGCCCGCGCTGACTTCTTCGCCGCCCACGGTCTCACTCCGGTGGATCTGCGCTGGTACGCCGGGGTGCAGCAGTTCGGCTACAGCCTCGTGTCGCAGCCGGTGATGGCGGTGCTCGGCGTGCGGGTGACCGGTGCGCTGGCGCTGGTGGCGTCGGCCACGGCGCTGGCCGCGCTGCTGGTCCGCAGCCCGGTGCCCCGGCCGCTGCTGGGCAGCCTGATCGGCGTGGTCACGCTGGCCGGCAACCTGGTGTCGGGACGGGTGACGTACGCCCTGGGTGTCGCGTTCGGGCTGGCGGCACTGGTAGCGCTGACTCGGCGCGTACCCCCGGGTTGGCGTCTCGCGCTGGCTGCGGCCGGCGCGCTGCTGGCCTCGGCGACGAGCCCGGTTGCCGGTCTGTTCGTCGGCCTGGCGGGCGTGGCGCTGCTGCTCGCCCGCCGGTACGCCGACGGTCTGGCGCTCGGCGTCGCGGCGGCCGTGCCGCTGGCCGCGACCGCTCTCCTCTTCGGCGACGGCGGCTGGATGAACATCAGCCGGACCGACACCCTGCGCGCGGTGGTGACGAGCCTGGTGGTGGCGGCGCTGGTGGCCTACCGGCCGGTGCGGTTCGGCGCGCTGCTGGCCGCCGCCGGGGTGCTGGCCGCCGCTGCGGTGCACACGCCGGTGGGGTTGAACGCGACCCGGCTGGCGACGATGTTCGCGCTGCCGGTGCTGGCCGCCGCCGCCCGTCCGCCGGCCTGGCTGTCGGCCCGGCTGGCCCGCCGGCACACCGATCGGCCCGCCGACGCCCCGGCTGGCAGCGCGACGCCCCGGCTGCTGGGTGGGATCGGCCTGGCCGTCCTGTTGGCGGCCGTCTGCTTCTGGCAGCCGCCGGTGGTCCCCGCCGACCTGCGGGGCATCGGCGACCCGACAAGCGCGCCCGGCTACCACGCGCCGCTGCGCGCGTTCCTGGCCGGCCAACGGCTCACCGGCCGGGTGGAGGTGCCGCCGACGCGCAACTACTGGGAGGCGGCCCGCCTCGGCGAGGTGCCGCTGGCCCGGGGCTGGCTGCGGCAGGCCGACATCGACCGCAACCCGCTGTTCTTCACCACGGTGCCCGGCGCGACCGGCACCGGCGTTCCGCTGACGCCGGCCAGCTACCGGGCCTGGCTGACCGAGAACGCCGTGCAGTACGTGGCGGTGCCGGACGCCCCGCTGTCCTGGGTGGGTCGCGCCGAGGCGGAACTGGTCGAGGGCGGCCTGCCGTACCTGACGCCGGCGTGGTCCGGCCCGCACTGGCGGGTCTGGGCGGTGACCGACCCGACGCCGCTGGTCGCCGCGCCCGCCGAGCTGGTCCGCGCCGACGGCGCGGCGGTGACCTTCCGGGCCCCGACCGCCGGCCCGGTGGCCATCCGCGTCCGGCACAGCCGCTGGCTGGCCGCCTCCGGCGGTGCCACCGTCGCCGCCGACGGCGACTGGACCACCGTCACCGTCCCCCGCGCCGGCGAATACACCCTCGGCGGCTGAGCGCGCTACGCCTCCAGCACACGCTGGGCGGCGGCGCGGGAGCGACGGCCGGTGCGCAGGTACTCGTCGAGGAACTCCCCCGGGTCGTCGCGGCCGAGCAGCCGCACCACCCCGGCCAACTCCACCCCGTGCCGGGGCAACTGGTCGCCGGCCCGGCCCCGGACCAGCATCAACGCGTTGCGGACCTGCGCGGCCAGGGACCAGCCGGCGGCCATCTCCGCGGCGTCCGCCGGGTCGACCAGGCCGGCCCGCTCGGCCGCCGCGAGGGCATCGAGGGTACGCGTGCCACGCAGTTCCGGGACCGCGCCCGCGTGTCGGAGCTGGACGAGCTGGACGGCCCACTCCACGTCGGCCAGCCCGCCCCGGCCCAGCTTCGTGTGGGTGGCCGGGTCGGCGCCGCGCGGCAGCCGTTCGGTCTCCACCCGGGCCTTGATCCGGCGGATCTCGACGACCTGCTCGCGGGTCAGCCCGTCGGCCGGGTACCGCACCGGCTCGATCATCGCCTCGAACTCGGTGCCCAGGTCGGCGTCACCGCAGACGAACCGGGCGCGCAGCAGCGCCTGGGCCTCCCACACCCGCGACCAGCGGGCGTAGTACTGGGCGTACGCGGCGAGGCTGCGGACCAGCGGACCCTGGCGGCCCTCGGGGCGCAGGTCGGCGTCGACACCGAGGGGCGGGTCGGGGGCGGGCATGCCGAGCAGTCGACGCAGTTCCTCCGCGACGGCGTGCGCGGCGGCGCTGGCCGCGCTCTCGCTGCTGCCGGCGGGCGGGTCGTAGACGAAGAGCACGTCGGCGTCGGAGAGGTAGTTCGACTCGTACCCGCCGAGCCGGCCCATCCCGATCACCGCGAACCGCAGCCCTTCCGGGGCCGGTTGGCTGGCCCGGGCGGCCCGCAGCGCGGCGGCGAGGGTGGCGTCGGTGACGTCGGCGAGGGCCGTACCGACCTCGGTGATGTCGGCCAGCCCCGGCGACGGCCGCGTGCCGCCGTCCGCCCGGGTCGGGGTGGGTGCCAGTGCGCCGGCCCGGCAGAGCACGTCGGCGCAGGCCACCCGGACCAGCTCCCGGCGGCGCGACGCACGCACGGCGCGGGTCGCCTCGACCGGATCGGTGTGCCGGGCAGCCGCTGCCAGGAAGCCCTCCCGCAGCACCGGACGCGGACGCGGTGCCAACTCGTTCTCCTCGGCCAGCAGACGCAGCGCCTCCGGATCGCGGGCGAGCAGGTCGGCGACGTACCGGGACAGGGCCAGGACCCGGGCCAGCCGACGGGCGACGGGACCGCCGTCCCGCAGCAGCCGCAGGTACCAGGGGGTGCTGCCCAGCTTGTCGGACACCTTGCGGTAGTTGAGCAGCCCCCGGTCCGGCTCCGGCGCGTCGGCGAACTCGCTCAGCAGCACCGGCAGCAGGGTCCGCTGGATGGCTGCCGTGCGACTCACCCCGCCGGTCAGCGCCTGGAGGTGACGCAGCGCCCCGGCCGGGTCGGCGAAACCGAGGATCTCCAGCCGGTGCCGGGCCGCCTCCGGGGTGAGCCGGAGCCCGTCGGCGGGCACCCGGGCCACCGACTCCAGCAGCGGCCGGTAGAGCAGTTTGGCGTGCAGTCGGCGTACCTCGGTGGCGTGGGTGACCCAGTCGGCCCGGAAGCTCTCGACGGCGCTGCGGCCCGGCACGGCCGTGAAGCCCAGCGCGGCGGCCAACCAGCGCAGCGCGCCCGGCTCGGTGGGCACGGTGTGCGTGCGGCGCAGGGCCTGGAGTTGAAGCCGGTGCTCGACGGCGCGCAGGAAGCGATAGCCGCGCAGCAGCGACTCGCCGTCGGCGCGGCCGACGTAGCCGCCAGCGACGAGCGCGCGCAGCGCCGGGATGGTGCCGGGCGCGCGCAGCGTCTCGTCGCCACGGCCGTGTACGAGTTGCAGGAGCTGGACGGCGAACTCGATGTCGCGCAGCCCGCCGGGACCACGCTTGATCTCGCGTTCCAGCTCCTTCGGCGGGACGTTGTCGATGATCCGGCGGCGCATCGCGCGGACGTCCTCGACCGCCTCGGGTCGTTCGGCGGCCCGCCACACCAGCGGCGCGAGCTGGTCGACCCACTCCTTCGCCAGTGGCAGGTCACCGGCGGCCGGGCGGGCCTTGAGCAACGCCTGGAACTCCCAGGTACGCGCCCACCGGCGGTAGTAGGCGAGGTGGCTGGCGAGGGTACGCACCAGCGGGCCACGGCTGCCCTCGGGTCGCAGGGCGGCGTCCACCGGCCAGGCGACCATTCCGCAGACGGAGATCAGTCGGGTCGCCACCTGGGTCGCGGCGGGCAGGTCGGCGTCCTCGGCGGCCACGAAGATCACGTCCACGTCGGAGACGTAGTTCAGCTCGCCGCCGCCGCACTTGCCCATCGCCACCACGGCCAGCCGGGGCCGCTCGGTGCCGGCCGCCAACTCGTCGACGGCGATCTCGTACGCGGCGGCCAGGGTCGCGTCGGCCAGCGCGGACAGCGCCGCCATGGTCTGCTCCAGGGCACGGCCGCCGGTGAGGTCGGCCGCCGCGATCCGCAGCAGGGCCAGCCGGTACGCGCTGCGCAGCACCGCCACCGGATTGCCGTCACCGACCAGTTCCAGTCGACCCTCGGCGATCGGCGCGAGCCCGTCCGACGCGGTGCGCAGCGCCAGGCAGTGCTCGGGGTTCGCCACCAGATGGTCGCCGAGCGCCGACGACGCCCCGAGGACGGCGATCAGTCGACGCCGCAGCCCGGGATCGGCGTGCAGTTCCGCGAGCAGTGGCGAGCCGGTGCCGCTGCCGGCGGCGCTGATGCCGGCGGCGCTGATGCCGGCGGCGCTGATGCCGGCGGCGCTGATGCCGGCGGCGCTGATGCCGGCGGCGCTGATGCCGGCGGCGCTGATGCCG
>NZ_JBEXIL010000046.1:0-50179 GCF_040608555.1 Micromonospora sp. NPDC005172 | reverse complement strand
CGTGCAGTTCGATCGGGTCGTCCGCCGCCGGGGGTCCCGCGCCCACGGGATGAGCGGTGGGGTGGGGGGGGGGGGGGTACGGCGCGGCGGGCGCCCCCCACCGCCGTCAACGCTCGCGGACGTACGCCAGCGGCACTGCCGTCGGCTGTCCCTCCCAGGTGCCGCGCAGGGTGACGCCCCGGGCCTCGACCGCCCCGGCGACCGGCCGGCGGACGACGACCACCTCCACCGGGTCGGTGACGATGACCGTGTCGTCCTCGTCGACCACCTGCCGGATCGCGCCGACCTCCGGCACGTCCCCGCCACCGCCGTCGACGGCGATCGTCACCGTGGAGGGTCGCACCTCGCGCCGACCGTCGACCTCGAAGTACTGCTCGGCCTGCCCGGCGCCGCTCAGGACGGCGTGGGTCAGCACCGCCGCGTACACCGGGTCGGCGCAGCCGTCGTACACCCAGCGGCGGCCGAGGGCCGAGTGCTCCATCGTCCCGACCAGCCACTCGTCGGCGTCGGCGAGCGGCGCGGCGCGGTAGGTCAGCGGCACCTGGTGGACCGGACCGTCACCGGCACTCACCAGAAACGTCTCGATGCCGACCTCGCCGGCCGGGTCGTCGAAGCGGTACGCCCCCCGACTCACCACGTCGACGCCGGCAGGCCCCTGATACCAGGGTCGGCCGGGCAGCCAGGTCGTCAGCAGTTCGAGCTTCGTGGGGCGCAGTGTCGCCCGGTGCAGCAGTGCCATGCCCACGCAGCCTAGTCAGAACCCCGCGCAGGGGTTGCCCCCCACCGTGCAGCCCTCCGGTTCCCGAGCCTTCGGTCGACTATCACGGACGTCGAACCGGATCGTCCGCGACCCGCCGGCCGGCACGGCCGAGCCGGTGAACGTGACAGCCTGCCCGTCCCTGCTCCAGTCCGCACCATCGACGTCGTCGACGCTGCTGCCATCGGCGAGGGTCACCACCACGACCCACTGCTCGACGGAGGCGGGCCCCGGGTTGTCCACCACCACCTCGCCCGTGTAGCCGAACAGCCGGCTGGAGGAGGTGTCGTAGCGCGCGGCCAGCGGCGGTGGCGGCGGCGGTCCGGTCGGCGTGGCCGAGGGAGTGGGCTTCGCCGACGGGGTACGCGTCGGACGGGCGCTCGTCGGGGCGACGGTACGCGACGGGCGCGCCGAGGGCGTGACCTTGGGTTGCGCGGTCGTCGCCGCCGCCTCCACGACGCTCGGCAGCGGCGTCGTCGGTGTCGCCGACGGGCTCGGCGCGGCCACGTGCTCGGGCTCACCGGGCAGCGTCAGCCACGCCACCGTCCCCGCCGCCAGCGCGACTCCGACGAGCCCGACGACGACCGCACGCCGACGACGCCGAGCCGGGCCGGGCGTGCTGATCACCGGCAGTTCGGTGGTCCTGCCGGCCTCGCCCCGTCGCAGGTCGACCTGCTGGAACGCGAGCCAGTCCAGAATGGCCGGTAAGCGTACGGTCAGCGCCTGCCGCAGCTGCTGCTCGCGGGCGTCGTGCTGCTCGTCCGACCAGGTGCCGTGGGTCGGCACCTCCCGCACGGCCAGCCGACTGCCCTGCTTGGTGGAGGTGACGGCGCAGGTCAGCTCGGTGAGCCGACCTGCTTCGTCGCACCGCAGAGCCAGCAGCTCCGGCACCCGCCGCTCGGTCACCTCGACCTCGACGTCGGCGTCGAAGCCGGGCAGATCGGCCGTGTGCAGCAGCAGCCGGTCCGGTACTCCCTCCACCATGTCCGCCTCGGCGAACCAGCGGCCGAGCAACTCCCGATCCGTCAATGCGAGCCAGACCCGGTCGGACGGGTGGGACAGGTCGACGTGCGCGCCGATCTCGATCACGGCGAGACTCTAACGGGTGGCCAGGAGGCTCCCGGGCCGGCGGTCCGCTCAGCCCCAGCGGGTCGCCCGCTCGGCGGCCGCCGTCAGTGCCTCCCGGGCAGCGTTGCTGAGTTCGGCGACCAACTCGGCCGCCGGCACGTCCCGGGCGAGTGGGTGCGCCTGCCCGGCCCACAGATTGGCCACCGAGGCATCGCCGTCGCGTCGAGCGGCGGCGAGCAGCGGACGGGTCAGGTGCAGCACCTGCGGGTAGCCGACCGGCGCCTGCGCGTCGTGCGTCCGCAGGAACTCGTTGACCACGCCACGGGCCCGCTTGCCGGTGTAGGCCCGGGTCAGCCCGGTCGGCTCGGCGCTGGCCACCGCCGAGCGGTGCAGCGGCGACGTGCCCGCCTCCGGGCAGCGCAGGAACGCCGTACCGAGCTGCGCCGCCACCGCCCCGGCGGTCAACGCGGCCGCCAGAGAAGGACCGTCGGCGATCCCACCGGCGGCCACCAACGGCCGGTCGCATCCGGCGGCAGCCAGCCGGAGCAGCGGCAGCAGCGCGTAGTCGTCGTCGTCCGGCACACCACCGCGGTGCCCGCCGGCCTCGGTGCCCTGCACGATCACGGCGTCGACGCCCAGTTCGGCGGCGGCGGTGGCCGCGGCCGGGCGGGTGACAGTGGCCCACACCTCGGTGCCCCGCTCCCGCAGCGCCGCCACGGCGGCACGGTCCGGCAGTCCGAACGCGAAGGACACCACCGGGACCGGGTCCGCGAGAAGCGCGGCCATCTTCTCCGGGTACGCGTCGCCGCCGCCCACCGGCTCCCCGAGTGTCACACCGGCCTGGTCGGCCTGCGGGGCGAGCCGTCGCGCGTACGCCGAGATGGCGGCCTCGTCGACCCGGCCGTCGCCGGGAAGGAAGACGTTGACCCCGAACGGCCGGTCGGTTCGGGCGCGCACCTCGGCGATGTCGGCGACCAGCCGGCCGCTGTCGATCATCCCGGCGGCCAGGAAGCCGAGTCCGCCGGCGGCGGAGACGGCCGAGACGAGAGCCGGCGTGGACGGACCACCGGCCATCGGTGCGACGACGATCGGGTGGCGCAGCGCGGACAGCACGGACATCCACCCATCCTGCCGTACCGCGTCGGTCCGCCTGGCGTCGTCGTGGGTCAGCGTCGGTCGGTGTGCCGCCGCCACAGCAGTCCGGCCACGGCGACGAGCGCCAGCAGCGTCCCCGCACCGGCCGCCAGGGACACCACCCGCCCGCCACCGATGCCGGCCGCCTGCGCCGCCGGGCGGGCTGCGGCGGGGGACGTCGGGGCCGCCGTGGTGGACTCCGCGGGATGAGCGGCGGGGGCCACCGTCGCGGGATACCGCAGGATCGTCGGCCGGGTGCCGGCCGGCTGGTCGGCGGCCTCGGAGACGGTGAGCAGCGAGCGGCCGTCGCGGCTGTAGGTGATCGACTCGCCCTGCGGCTCGTCCGGCAGCGGCGTGATCCGTGGGGTATCGCCGGTCAGCGCGGCGACGATGTCGTCGCCGGCCACGTCGTACTCGAACGCGTCGGCGTAGCTGCGCAGCACCACCCGGCGGCCGTCCGGGGCGTTCGCCGCGCCGGTCACGACGCCCCGCCCGAGAAACGAGAACGGGTTGCTGGTGGTGGTGGAGGGCAGGACGACCTTGCCCACGGAGGCAAGCGGTGTGGTGGCCCCGGACTTCAGAGCGGTGGTCGGCGCGTACAGGACGACGGTGCCGCTGCCGCCCTTGGTGATGATGAGCGGCCGCCCGGTCGCGTCCACGAGCAAGGCCTCGGCGTCGTGCGGATTGTCCGGGTACGTCATCCGGTGCAGCACCGGCCGGTCCGCGCCCGGCGCGAGCCGCCACAGCGCGATCGTCTCGCGGTTGCGGTCGTTGTCACCGATGTCGGCCACCCAGATGGTGCCGTCCCGGCCGACGGCCAGGTCCTCCGTGTCGCGGGGCCGGCTGGGGTAGCTGACGGTCCGCGCCACCGCGCAGCGCTCGTCGAGGAAGAAGATCCGCCGCCGGGCCGCGTCGTCGGCGCCGTCGTTGACCACGACGTACCCGTCGTCGGTGGCGACCATCCCGGAGATCTCGTTGAGCCGGTCGTCGCGGATCTCGCACACCGCCGCACCCGCCCTGGCCGCCGACGCGCCGGCCACCCCTGGCACGGACGCCACGGCCAACGGCGCCGCCCCGACCAGGAGAGCCCCCAGTGTCGCTGCCGCGCGGACGCGCCGCCCCCGGGTCACCCAGCCGCGTACCCGCATCGTCCGCCTCCTCGTCGCGGCCCGTGGCCCGGCCGTCCCGCCCATCCTGGCCGATCGGGGCCGGCGGCGGCGACCAACCGCGCGGACCCGACGACATCCACGCTCCGGGCCCGCGCGATCGCCGCATCCGCGTCGCGACCGGATCTGTCGTACCCGTGGTCCATGATCGTGTCGTCGCAGCGCCGCCGACGCCGGCCGCGCGCGCACCACCCTGGATTCTTCTCGATGTGGGAGGCCGTGACGTGACGAACGCCGACGAAGCCGACTGGCGGCGGCGCAGCGTGGTGGCGGTACTGCCGCCGGCCCGCCCCCGCAAGCTGGCGAAGGTGCCCTTCGTCGAGCTGGCCGACGGACGCCTGCAGGGCGTGGTCTCCAGCGGGTCGGACGTCGAGCGGGTCTACGTCTCCTCGATAGCGGCCGACACGCACGCCTACCAGTGCAGCACCAACAACAACCGACCCTGCGGTGGCTTGCGCGCCACCCCGTGCAAGCATCTGCACGCGCTCGCGGACGAGGCCCTCCTCCAGTACGGCGTCGACCGCGTCGCCCGCTACCTGCGGGTCGATGTCGGCGACGGGGTGGCCAGCGGCGCCGAGCTGCTGGCCCGGCTGGACGGTCAGCCCGAGCCGGCGTCGGCGGCGGTGGTGTTCAGCCGCTTCCTGCGCCACCTCGCCTACCTGGAGGTTCCCGTCAGCACGGCCCCGCAGCCGGAGCTGCACTGGTTCCCGGCGACCCGGGCGGGCCGCTGATGCGCGGCGCCCAGGTCGCGCCACTGCGTGCGGCCCCGGCCGGGTTGACCGACGCGCTCGACGTGGTGGCCGGCTTCGACGACGCCCTCGTCGACGGCTTCGGCCGGGTCGGCGAGCGGGGCGCCTCCGCCCTGACCGCGTTCGCCGACGCGTTCACCGGCACGCCACTGGGCGCCCCGGTGGCCGTCGCGGTCGACGCGGTCATCGCCGGGTCGGTCGCCCCGCAGCACCTCGCCGCGCTCGCCGGAGCGCGCTCGGCGCTGCTCGGCGCGGCACACGATGCCCTGCTCGCTCAGCTCGACGAGACACTCGGCCGCACGCGGTCGCCGTGGACGACACCGACCAGCGTGCCTTCCGAGGCGCCGGCGGCGCTCGCCGGCGCGCGGGCGTGGTGGCACGAGGTGGCGCTCACCGGCTGGCGGGGCGTCGACCACGAGCTGCTCTCCGTCGCCGCCGGGGTGGTCGAGACCAGCCTCCTCGTGCCGGAGCTACGACGCATCGCGGTGCTGCTCGACGGGCTCGCCGCCGAGCTGCGGGCCTGCGTCCCGGTCGCCACCATGGCGCAGGTGCCGGCACGTCGGTGGGCAGATCTCTGGGCTCGCGGCGTCCTGCTCGCCGAGGGCACGCCACCGCCCGATGCGACACCCTCGGTCTCCGGGCGGCTGTTGCCGCTCGGTGTGGACGTGCACAGTCACGACACCGCGGTGCAGGTCCAACTGCACGCCATCCTGGAGCCGGCGGACGGCGGCCCGGCGCGGCTGGTCCGCACAGCGGTCACCGCGGCGAAGGTCGACACCATCGTCGGTCCGGCGATCTGGCGGCTGCTGTCGCACCACCCGGCGCTGCTCACCGCGCTGGCCGACAAGCGGGCGTTGACCGTGACCGACCTGCCGCTGCGCGGCGGCGACCTGAGTTGGGTCGACGACCGGGTCCGGCTCGACGAGCCCGCCGACCCGTTCGCCACGGCCCGGGTCCTGTTGCCCGCCGCGACCACGGCCGCGACCGACCCCCTGGACCGGCACCCGGCGGGCATCGCCGAGCCCGTCCTCGTGGAGGGGCCCGTGATCCGGGACGAGGCCGGCGCCCTCGCCGTCGAGGTGGACGGCGAACGGATAGCGCTGGCCGTCGACAGGTTGCCGGCCGCCGGTCCGCTGACCGTCGACCTGGTCGCCACCGCGTCCGCCTGCCTGGGGCTCCTGCGCTGGGACGACGGCCGGTGGCAGCTCCAGCCGTTGGCGGTGCTGGGCACGGTGAAGCGGCGGACGGTGCAGGCGCACAACGGCGACTGGGCGTGCGGCGTCACCGATCCCAAGATCGCCAAGGAGGAGGCGCGGGCGGGCGACGCCGTGGCCGTGCTGCGCGAACGCGCGGGACGGTTGCTGCGCCGATGACCACGCCGATCCCCACCGGCGGGTTCGCCGACGCCAACCGCCGTCAGGTCCTCTACTGGCGGCTGTTGTCCCGCCTCTTCGACCACGACGAGCAGCCCAGCCTGGAGTCGGCGAGCGTGGCCGTGGTCGACGACCTCGGGCTGCCGGCTGCCCTGCTGGACCCGGCCGTCTCGGTGGACACCATCGTGCAGCGCTTCCCGACGCTCGCGGCCGAGCTGCGCGGCCTGCTCACCCCCACCGACGCCGAGCCACGAGACGACGGGCCGCGCGAAGACGGGCCGCGCGAAGACGGGCCGGACGGCGCTGAACAGAGGGGTTCCGGGCCCCGCAACGCCGAATCCGACGACGCCACTCCGGCCGATGACCCGCCGGGCGAGGCTTCGGACTATCGGTCCGGCCTGGCCGAGGTACGCCGCGCCGCGCTGGTGTCGAAGGTGCTGCTGAACGTGTTCGCCACCGGCTCCGGCCCGGTCAGCGCCAACCAGCTGGCCCGGTGGCAGTCCGACGCCGGCTGGTTCGAGCAGGCACTCGGCTGCGAGCCCGGCGAGCTGCGCCGCCAGAGCGGCGGGCTGGGCGGCACCCTCGCTGGGCTGGAGGGTGACCTGGTCCGGCGGATGCACCTGCGGGAGGTGCTTGCCGACCCCGCGCTGGCCAGCCAGCTGACGCCGAGCATGTCGCTGATCGAGCAGTTGCTACGGGACAAAGCCAACCTGTCCGGGCTGGCGCTGGCCAACGCCAAGGCGTTGATCCGGCGCTTCGTCGACGAGGTCGCCGAGGTGCTCCGGACGCAGGTGCAACAGACGAGTGTCGGCGCGCTCGACAGGTCGGTGCCGCCCAAGCGGGTGTTCCGCAACCTGGATCTCGACCGGACCATCTGGCAGAACCTGACCAACTGGAGTCCGGACGACGAGCGCCTCTACGTCGACCGGCTCTACTACCGGCACACCGCACGGCGCACCACGCCGTCCCGGCTCATCGTCGTGGTCGACCAGTCCGGCTCGATGGTCGACGCGATGGTCAACTGCACGATCCTCGCCTCGATCTTCGCCGGCCTGCCGAAGGTGGACGTGCACCTGATCGCCTACGACACCCGGGCACTGGACCTCACTCCGTGGGTGCACGACCCGTTCGAGGTGTTGCTGCGTACCCAGCTCGGTGGCGGCACCGACGGCACGGCGGCGCTGACGCTGGCCCGGCCGAAGATCGCCGAGCCGAAGAACACGGTGCTGGTGTGGATCTCCGACTTCTACGAGGTCAATCACCACGCGGTCTTCGACGGCCTGCAGGCCGTCCACCGCTCCGGCGCCAAGGTCATTCCGGTGGGCTCGGTCAGCAGCTCGGGCCAGCAGAGCGTCAACCCCTGGTTCCGGCAACGCTTGAAGGACCAGGGCACCCCGGTCATCTCCGGCCACATCCGCAAGCTCGTCGTCGAGCTGAAGAACTTCCTCACCTAGGAGAGCACTCCCTCATGTCCGAGATGTTGCGCGCCCCCGCCGAGGTCACGTACGCCGACGAGCTGGATTTCCTCGAGTCGGTCGACACCGGTCCGAAGCCGTTCTCGTGGCGCCTGAGCCCGCGCATGGTCCGGCTGTTCGTCCTCGGGTCGGAGCGGGCCGACGGCCTGTCGCGGGAGATCCCGCAGAAGTGGTTCGGCGACCGCAGTTTCGTCGAACGCGCCATCGTGACCCTCGCCTCGGACCGGGGCCTGCTGCTGATCGGTGACCCCGGCACCGGCAAGAGCTGGCTGGCCGAGCTGCTGGCCGCGGCCATCTGCCGCAACTCGACCCTGGTCGTGCAGGGCACCGCCGGCACGACGGAGGACCACATCAAGTACTCGTGGAACGTGTCCATGGTGATCGCCAAGGGCCAGTCCCGGGAGTCGATGATCCCGTCGCCGATCATGACGGCGATGGAGCGTGGCGTGGTCGGTCGCTTCGAGGAGTTGACCCGCTCCACCAGCGACGTGCAGGACGCGCTGATCTCGATCCTGTCCGAGAAGTACGTCGCCATCCCCGAGCTGGACCAGGACAACATCGTCTTCGCCCAACCCGGTTTCTCGATCATCGCTACCGCGAACAGCCGTGACCGGGGCGTCAACGACCTCTCCTCGGCGCTCAAGCGGCGGTTCAACTTCGTCCGGATTCCGGTGGTGACCAACAAACGCAGCGAGGCCGAGATCGTGCGGTTCCGCACCGAGGAGTTGCTGCGCCGGCACCGCATCGAGCTGGACGTGCCGCCCACCCTGCTGGACATCCTGTTGCAGAGCTTCGCCGACCTACGCGCCGGTGCTGCGGCGGCCACGAGCGACGAGGAGAAGCTGGAGTCGGCGCTGTCGACCGCCGAGCAGATCGGCGTGCTGGAGGACGCGATCCTGCACAGCCAGTTCTTCGGCGACCGTACGCTGCGCGCGGCGACGCTCGCCGGGTCGCTGGTCGGGTCGCTGGCCCGCCGCAGCCCGGAAGACCTGGCAATCCTCAACAAGTACCTGCACGGCGTTGTGGAGCCACGGGCCCGCAAGGACGACGACGGCTGGGCGGGCTTCCTGGACGGTGGTCGTCAGGCGATCGCGTCCCTCTCGTGACCGCAACGACAGTCGCCGGCACGTTCGGCGCGCTCCGCGAGCAGCTCACCGATGCGGCGACCGCGTTCGCGGGCTCCCCCGACGCGCTCGGCGCGATCCTCGCCGGCATGGTCGACGATGTCGACCGGGCGCTCGGCGAGCGGCTGGAGATCTTCCCGGTCTGCCACCACTCGCCGGCCTCCGCGCTGGCCATGGTGCGCCGGCTGCGCGCCAAACAGCCCCGGGTGATCTACCTGGAGCTGTGCGAGGATCTCCAGCCGCTGCTCGGCGAGCTGCGCAACTGCCGCCTGCCCGTGGCGGTGCAGGCGTTCGCGTCGGAGCTGTCCGGCTTTCCGGCCGACTGGGGGCCGCTCAGTGTCGTCGCACCGATCACCGAGGCGTCGGCGGAATACCAGGCCATCGCGTACGCGCTGGAGACCCCCGGCGTGGAGTTGGTGCTGGTGGACCGCTCCACCGACCACGTCTTCCAGTGGTCGCCGCGCGAACAGCCGACCGGCGCGAGCAGCGCGAACGGGCCGACCGACACCGCTGCCGAATCGGGACTGCACGGCGACGCGGTCGGGGTGGAGATCGGCGACCTGCGACCCCGGTTCGCGGAGCTGGAGGCGTACCTGCTGCACCACGGCAAGGTGCGGCACTGGTCGGAATGGTGGGACCAGTACGTCGAACGCCCGCTGGCCGACGCCGACCACGACACGTACCGGCAGGTGATGGTGCTGATCGGCAGCCTGTTCCGGCGGCTGCGCCCGGCCGACGCGGATCGGCTCGATCGCGACGAGGACCGCGAGCGGTACATGTGGACGCGGATGCGTCAGCACCTGGCCACCTCCGGCGTCGATCCGGCTGACTGCCTCTATGTCTGCGGCGCGTTCCACGCCGCCAGCCGGGTCGAGCAGTTCGGGCTGGGCTCCGCCGCGGACGACTTCGAGATCACCCCGCGCACCGACACCCGCTGGCGGTATGGGCTGATCCCGTCCAGCCACTCGGCGATCGAGGCACAGTTCGGGCTGGCGTCGGGCTCGGTGTCGATCGCCTCGGCGACCTGGGCCAAGGAGGTACGCCGCCACGGGCTGTCGCCGTACCAGCTCGGCGGCCAACGCACGACCACCGCCCGGGGGCGGCGCGGCCGGGTCACGACGGTTCCCTCCCCCGCCGGGCCGGTCGATGACCGACTCACCGGCTTCCTCGCCGCGCCACCACGCCTGGACGGCCTGGACGAGGCAGAGTTGCGCGGCTGGTGTGTCGACATCGTCCGGTTGGCTCGCCGCAACGGATACCTGGCGAGCACCGCCGACGCGATCGCGGTCTTCGAGACGTCGGTCCTGCTGGCCGGTCTGCGCAACCGGGCCCGGCCCACCCCGTACGACTTCGCCGACGCCGCGGTCACCTGCATCGAGAAGGACGTGGTGCCCGGCCGGCGGGACGTCCGGCGGCTCTGCGAGATCCTGCTGGGCGGCGACCGGATCGGTCAGGTCGGCTACGACGCTCTGCCGCCGCTGGCCCGCGACGTGTTCGATCGGCTGGAACCGCTCGGCCTGGCCCTGGAGAAGCGCACCGTCCAGCGGGCGCTGCTGGACCTGAACGCCGAGCCGGCGTTGGCCCGCTGCTCGGACCTGCTGTGGATCCTGCGTCATCTGCTGCCACCGGCCGCGGTCCGCCCGATCATGGGTGAGCGGCGGCTCGGCAAGCGCTCGGTCCAGGAGAGCTGGGACCTGGCGCTCGGTCACCATCAGCGGGCGTTGATCGAGCTGGGCTACGAGGGTGTGACCGTCGAGCAAGTGCTGGAGCAACGACTGCGCCGGGCGGTGCGTGGCCCTGACGCCACCGCCGCCGGCGCCCTGGCCGCGGTCGAGGACGCGATCCGGTTGCTCGACAGTCCGCGCCTGGTCGACGAGCTGGGGGCGCGGGCGGTGGAGCTGCTCGCCACCGCGCGCACCGTCGACGACGCTCCCGACGTGTTGCGCCGCATCCGACGGTTGCTGGCGCATCACCGGGCCACCGCGCCGACCCTGCCGGCCTGGTGTGAGGCGTTCGTGACGACCGGGTACGCGCACTACTGCACCCTGCTGCCCACCGCGATCACCAGCGACGAGACCAATGTGCGGCAGGTCGGCGCGATGCTCGGCTTCCTGTTCTCCATGGAGGGTCTGGCGCTGTCGTTGGGCTGCGACCGAACCCAGCTGGAACTGGCGGTCGCGCAGTCGCACCCGACCGCGCCGGCGAAGGTGGCCCTGCTCTGGGCGGGCCGACACCAGCTCGGCCTGCTGTCGGTGGCCGATCTGCGGGCCCGGTGTGCCGAGCTGCTGGCCAACCCGCTGGTGGTGCCGGCCTTCCCGCAGTACCTGGCCGGATTCGTGCACGCGCTGGAACCGGTGCCGGGTCTCGCGCCGTTCGTCGTCGAGACGATCTCCACGGCCTTCGCCCGACTGCCCGATCCGGTGCTGCTGCCCTGGTTGCCGACCCTGATCACGACACTGCGGGAGCAGGGCCCGGAGCTGGTTCCGCTCCTGATCCGTGAGGCCGGACGCACCTTCCCGGAGTCGCTGCCGGAGCTGGATTCCTGGGTGCCGCCGTGGGTCGCGGCCCCACCTGTGAGGCGGCTGCACGACAAACGTGCCGCCTCCGGGCCACGGCGGCGGGTCGGCGTCCTCCTCGCCGCGCATCCCGAGGTGGTCGACGCGATCTCCGGCCTGCTCGGGTACGACGGTGGGTGGCTGCCGGTCGACGACGCTGCCGCCGAGCAGGGCGGGGTGGCCGGACTGCTGGCGAGGCATCCCGAGTCGGCCGAGGCCGTCGCCGCGCGGGTGGTGCGTCAGGCGTGAGTGCGACGGCGGCGGGTAGGCAGCGGCCCGGCGTCATGTCGACTTCCGCCGGGTAGGAGGCTTCGATGAGCACGTACCGGGACGAACAGGGCGATCAGTTCCCTCCTCCGGAGGCCGACGCCGCCGAGCAGCGGCAGGACGCGTTCGACGTGGGACCGCCGGACCGGGTCTCCGGCGACGTGGACCCGGAAGCGTCCGAGGCCGACCTGGCCGAGCAGGGCGCGCTGCCGGCCGGCGCTCTGGAGGAGGTGACGTCGTTGCCGGCCGACGCCAACCCGGCGGACGCCCTCGAACAGCGTCAGGAGATCCCGACGCGGGACGAGGGACGCCGCACCTGATCGCGCCGGTCGCGCCCCGCTGGAAAACCCCGCCCGTGACCGGCCGCACTTGACCCCGTCGGTCGCGCCGCATTCGCCGTTGGGGACTGCCTGCTGGCTGCGCCCCGACCCTCCGGGCGGGGGTACGTGGCTTAGAACCAGTGGAAGTGACCGGAGCCGCGGGGTCGGTGGGCGGCCAAGGCCTGCTTGACCCAGCCCAAGAATCGGCGGTAGTAGTGCTCCACCGGACCGGGGTGCGGTCCAGTACAAGTCGGTCAGGTCCCGGCTCGCCTCAGTCAGGCAGCCAACCATGTCCACCCCTAGCAGCTTCGGCTCGTCCGAGTAGTCGGCCACGAGTTCGACTTTCGCCTGCTCGCACGGCCAGGGATGTACGCAGGACGCGCAGAACCAAAACGGCCGGACCGGGAGTGCCGTACCGGCGGTCTACCTTCGTTCGCATGGCAGATGGACCGGGCGAACTCGTCGCGGCGGGCGAGGTCCTGGCGATGCTCGGGGTGGGCCGCTCACGGTTCCGCCAGATCCAGCAGTCGCCACACTTTCCGGCTCCCTACGCCCGACTGTCGGTCGGTTCGATCTGGCTCAAGGCTGATGTAGAGAAGTACATCGCCGAGCACCGACGCCCCCGCCCAATGGACGAGGACGAGTAGCCCCGTCCGGCCCATCCCCATCGGCCTGCACCCACATCATCCGGTTGACCGGGCGGGGCAGGCGCTCACGGCACAGCTCGGGCAGGCTCCGGCCGGTGGCCAGGCCCAGCTTGGCGGTCAGCGTCTGGACCAGCATGGCCATCAGGTTGGCCACCACCACGACCCAGACGAGCAGGTATCCGTAGCGGGCACCGGCCGCCGAGTTGGTGGCGAAGTTGCCCGGGTCCGGGCGATCTGTAGCGGCGTCGCCGTCGTCGCCGTGAGTTCGTTGGTGACCATCGAGCACCTCCCCCTCGAGTACGGATCGCGTGCCTGTTCCCTTCCCGCAGGGCTGACCCGTCGGTGCCAGGGGCTGGCCCACGGGTGCCACGGTCGCCTCGCGCTTGACAGCCGCCCTCGGTCCGACCAAGCTGTCTATTAGTCCTACTGTCGTAGGACAACAGGAAGGATCATCACGAGTGATCGAGTTCGTGCTCGACAGCCGATCGAAGGTGAACACCTACATGCAGCTCGTGCAGCAGGTGAAGCAGGCGCTGCGGGTCGGTCTGCTCGCACCCGGCGATCAGCTGCCGAAGGTTCGGGACGTCGCCCAGTCACTGGCGATCAACCCGAACACGGTGTTGAAGGCGTACCGGGAGTTGGAGATCGAGGGCCTGGTCGGCGGCCGACCCGGGGTGGGCACGTTCGTCCAGCGCACCCTGGCCGGCGCGTCCCTGCCCAACCAGGCCGAGCTGCGTGACGACCTCGTGGCGTGGTTGCAGCGGGCGCGGGCCGCCGGCCTCACGGCCGAGGACGTCGTCGCCCTGGTGGAGACCACGCTGCGCGCCACCCTCACCGACGACGCCCCACAGAAGGAACCCGCGTGAGCAGTACGAGAGGACAGAGGATGGAGATGGTCTTGGAGGCCGACCGGCTGGGCAAGCGGTACGGCAGAACGTGGGCGCTACGGGACTGTTCGCTGCACCTTCCGGCCGGCCGGATCGCCGCGCTGGTCGGGCCCAACGGCGCGGGCAAGAGCACGTTGCTGCACCTGGCCGTCGGGCTGCTCAAGCCCGACGAGGGCGCGGTGCGGGTGTTCGGCAGGTCGCCGTACGGCGACACGGACGGGCTGGCCGACATCGGGTTCGTCGCCCAGGACACCCCGCTGTACCGGGACTTCACCGCTGCCGAGCTGGTCGTCGCCGGCGGCAAGCTGAACCGGCGATGGGACGCGGCGCTGGCCCGGACCCGGTTGGCGCAGCTCGGGATACCGCCCGACAAGCCGGTCGGCAAACTCTCCGGCGGGCAACGGGCCCAGGTGGCGCTCGCTCTCGCACTGGCCAAACAACCCCGGCTGCTGCTGCTCGACGAGCCGGTGGCCAGCCTCGATCCGCTGGCCCGTCGGGAGTTCCTCCAGTCGCTGATGGGCAGCGTGGCGGACTCCGGGACCACCGTCCTGCTCTCCTCGCACCTGCTGGCCGACCTGGAGCGCGTCTGCGACTACCTGATCGTGCTCAACGCGGCCCAGGTGCAGCTCACCGGCTCGGTCGACGACCTGGTTGCCGGGCACCGGCAGCTCGTCGGTCCGCGGCACGACGGCGGTCCGATCGGGGGCGTCGCGCACGTGGTCCGGGCCAGCCACACCGACCGGCAGTCCACGCTGCTGGTACGCACCGACGGTCCCGTCACCGATCCCGCCTGGACGATCCGCGACGTCAGCCTGGAGGACGTCGTCCTGGCCTACCTGGCCGACGGCGTCGCGCAGACCAGTCACAGCGAGTGGGGGGTGGCGGCATGATCTGGCTGACCTGGCGGCAACACCGCAAGCTGGCGTTCTACACCCTGCTGGGATTCCTGGTGCTCGCCGCGGTGCTGGTGCCGATCGGCCTGTCGATGCGGCACACCTTCGCCGACCTCGGACTCGCGCAGTGTCTACGCCCGTCCACCCTCAGCGAGACTGCCGCACAGACCTGTGAGGTGGGCCTGCGCCGCTTCAGCGACCGGTACGACAGTTTGAACCTGGTGGCGGTGCTGCTGATCACCCTGCCGGTGCTGGTCGGCCTGTTCTGGGGCGCACCGCTGGTGGCTCGCGAGGTGGAGCAGGGCACGCACCGGTTCGTCTGGACCCAGGGCGTCGGCCGCACCCGCTGGGCGCTGGTGAAGTTCGGGCTGGTCGGCGGCGCCGTCGTGCTCCTCGCGGTCGGCTACGGACTGGGCATGTCGTGGTGGGTCGAACCGCTCACCAAGGCAGCGCACGAGGGTCGACTCGGTGTGATCGTCTTCGACCTTCAGGGCATCGTGCCGATCGGGTACACCCTGTTCGCCGTGGCGCTCGGCATCTTCGCCGGCACCGTCTTCAAGCGGATGCTGCCCGCCATGGGCATCACCCTGGCCGGGTACATCGGTGTACGGGCTGCGGTGGAGATCCTGGCCCGACCGCATTATCAGCCGGCCAAAACCCAGACCTTCCCGATCGAGGGGGGCGGGATTCCGGAGGGCGACCGGGGCAACTGGGTTCTCGCCGTGGGAATCCGCGACGCCGACGGGACGATGGTCGCGGAGAACACCCGCATCCAGTGCCCGCCGGGCGGCAAGGGCCCGGACGGTCGAGCCTGCGGCGCCGACCTGGGCCTCGGGCCGGGTGCGTACAACTGGGAGATGTACCAGCCGGCCGACCGCTTCTGGCTGTTCCAGAGCATCGAGACGGGCATCTTCGTGGCCCTCGCCGTACTCCTGCTCTACCTCGCCGTGCGTCGGGTCCGCCGGATCGCGTAACCGAGCGGGTGATCGCCGGAGCCACGGGGGCCCCGGCGATCACCCGTGCATGTCGACCTCAGCCGGACAGCCGCCGGTAGCGGGCCACCGAGAGCGGCAGGAACACGGCCACCAGCGCGATCGGCCAGGCCACGGCCAACCAGAGGTAGTGCTGCGCGGCCCACGAGTCGCCACCCCAGCCCGGGTTGCCGAACAGCTCCCGGGCGGCGCCGACGGTCGCCGACAACGGATTCCACGCGGCCACCGCGCCGAGCCACGCCGGCATGGTCGTCGGCGCGACGAACGCGTTGGAGAGGAAGCCGAGCGGGAACTCCAGGGTCTGTACGGCCACGACGGCTGTTTGTCCCCGAGTGACCAGGCCGAGGAAGATGCCGACCCAGACCAGGGCGAACCGCAACAGCAGGATCAGTCCCACCGCCGCCAGCGCGGCCCCGACGCCGCCGTGGGCCCGCCAACCCACCGCGAGGCCCGTGACCAGCAGCACCACGAGGGTGACGAGGGCGAACAGCAGGTCGGTCACCGCGCGGGCGACGAGCGGGGCGAGTGGTGCGACAGGCATCGCGCGAAGACGGTCGGTCACGCCGCGCTCCAGATCCTCGGCGACGGCGATCGTGGTGAGGCTGATGCCGAACACCATGGTCATCACGAACATGCCGGGCATCAGGAACTCCCGGTAGCTGCCTTCGCCGGGAATCTCCATCGCCCCACCGAACAGGTAGGCGAAGATCAGCACGATCAGGATGTTGAAGCCGAGCGAGGCGACCAGGGGTCCGGGGTCGCGTCGCCATCGGGCCAGGCCGCGCCAGACGAGGGTGCCGCTGTCTGTCAAGGCGGCGGGTTGCCCCGGAGTCAGGTCCACGGTCACGGCTGGGTAGGTGGTACTCATGCGGCCACCTCCGCGGTGACCCGGTGGCCGGTGACGTGCAGAAACACGTCGTCGAGGGTGGGTCGCCGCAGGGCGATGTCGACCACCGCGACCTGCGCGGCGTCGAGCGCCCGCAGCACCTCGACGACCGCACCTGCGCGGTGCCCGACGCCGGCGCTGATCGCGCGCCGGTCCACGTCGACGGTCGGTTCGTCGGCGACCACCCGACGCACCTGCTCGACGGCGAGCGCGAGGTCGGTGGGCTTCCCCACGATCACCTCGATCCGGTCGCCGCCGAGCCGTGTCTTCAGCTCGTCCGGGGTGCCGTCGGCGATCACGCGCCCGGCCTCGACCACCGAGATCCGATCGGCGAGCTGGTCCGCCTCGTCCAGGTGTTGGGTGGTGAGCAGGACCGTGGTGCCCGCACGGACCAACACGCGGATCGACTCCCACACCTCGTTGCGGCCACGCGGGTCCAGGCCGGTCGTGGGTTCGTCGAGGAACAGCACGGCGGGTGCCAGCACCATGCCTGCCGCCAGGTCGAGCCGCCGACGCATGCCCCCGGAGTACGTACTGACCGGCTGCTCGCCGACGTCGGCCAGACCGAACCGCTCCAGCAACTCGACCGCCCGCTGCCGGGCCCGGCGACGGCCCAGGTGGAACAGCAGGCCGAAGAGCACGAGGTTCTGCCGGCCGCTGAGCGCCTCGTCCAGCGCGGGATGCTGCCCCACCAGGCCGATCCGGTAGCGCACCTGATCCGGCTGGCGGGTCACGTCGAACCCGGCGACCTCGGCGTGGCCCCCGTCCGGCCGCAGCAGGGTGGACAGGATCCGAACCGACGTGGTCTTGCCGGCCCCGTTGGGGCCGAGCAGGCCACACACCGTCCCGCTGGCCACCTCCAGGTCGAACCCATCCAGGGCCAACCCGTCTCGATACCGCTTCCGCAGCCCCTCCGCGACTATCGCCGCACTGCTCGTCGTCACACCCGTCCCCTTCCGACAGCCCGACACCGGAGCCTTATCGTACACGGTACGGTAGGCGGTACGGCAACGATTCATCGACTAGCGTCGTCGGCATGACGATCTCGTTGGACGGTCAGCGATTCGCCGCCGTGGCGGATGTGGTGGCCGGCGAGGTCGGCACCGAGACGGTCTTCGCGTACCGGGAGCGGGCCGGTGAGATCTGGGCCGAGTACGCCGGCGGGTCGATCCGGCGCGGCTACCTCGTCGGCACCCGTGCGGGCGACCGGTTGGACTTCCGCTACGTCCAGCTCAACGCCGAGGGGCAGACGTCCACCGGCCGTTGCGCGACCGAGGTGCGGGTACTGACGGACGGTCGCCTGGAGCTGCACGAGTCCTGGGTGTGGGAGTCCCGGACGGGCAACGGCACCAGCGTGGTGCGGGAGATTCCCTAGACCGACTCGGCGGGATTCGACGGACCGGCGACGCCCACGTTGAGCGGGTCGGCCAGCAGCTTGTCGAAGGCCAACTCGGCCGCCCCGATCAGGACGGCGTCACGGCCGAGCGCCGCCGCGCGCAGCCGCAGGTGTTCACGGGAGGCCGGCAGCGGCATGGCGTCCAGCCTCCGCCGCACGGTGTCCGCGCCGGCGATGTAGATGTCGCGCAGCGAGCCACCGAACACCACGGCGTCGGGATTGACCACGTTGACCAGGTTGGCGACGCCGAAGCCGAGCCAGTCGGCGACCTGCTCGACGGCAGCGAGGGCGGTCGGGTCGCCGTCCGCCGCCGCGCGCAGCACGTCGGCCACCGCGGCGCGGTCGTCGGGGTCGCGGCCGGCGTGCCGCAGCAGCGCGGCCTCGGAGATCTCGGTCTCCCAGCAACCACGGGAGCCGCAGCCGCACGGCAGGCCGTTCGGGTTGACCACCATGTGGCCGACCTTGCCGCTGTGGCCCCGGTGGCCGATCACCAGGCGGCCGCCGACCACGATGCCGGCGCTGATGCCGAGGTCGCCGTGCAGGTAGATGAGGTCGTCGATGCCGGGGGCCACGCCCCGGATGTGCTCGGCCAGGCCCGCGATGTCGGCCAGATCCCCGGCCACGAATCCTGGGCAGTCGGTCAGCTCGGCCTCGAGGGCGGCGCTCAGGCCCTCCTCGACGCCGACGATGCGCAGGCCGCCGTCCGCGTCGCGGGTGGTGTCGGTGACGGCGACCGCTCCCCCGACCAGCAGCGCGCCGGCGGCCGTGGTGCGCTCCATCCGGCGGACGAGGTCGGCCAGCGGGCGGACGGCGTCGACGGCTGACATGCCGCCGGGACGGGGAACTTCCCGCAGGTCGAGGATGCGACCGCCGAGGCCGATGCGCGCCGCCCGCAGCCGGTCCGCGTCGATGCTGAGCGCGTGCGCGTAGACCCGGTCGGAACGGGGGCTGACCACGAGGGAGGGACGGCCCGCGCGGCGACTCGTGGTCGGTGCCTCTTCGGTGACGAGACCGCTGGCGGTCAGGTCGGCGGCGAGGGCGCCGATGGTGCTGCGGTTGAGGCCGAGGCGGCTGGTCAGCTCGGCCCGCGACGTCGGCCCGTGCAGGTGCACGTACCGCAGCACGGCGCCGAGGTTCTGCCGCCGGATCTCCTCCTGGCTCGCGCCGGGGACCGGAGGCAGTGGGGTGTCGAGGTTACGGCCGGCGCCGACTGGCCTGGACCGCACCGGTGTTGCCACGGTCAGACCTCCTTCTTCGAGCGGTGCCGGGTGAACGATGAGGCACGGACGACGATGGGTCCCGGAAGAGGAGACCCGGGACCCATCGGCGGTGCTGCCTACCGTGCGGTGATTACTTGGTGAGCGGCGCGAGCTTCGGGTCGTTCGCGTACGCCTCGGCCGCGTTCGCCTTGGTGACGGCGACCGGCGGGAGCAGGAACGTGTCCACGACCTTGCTGCCGTTGTTGTAGGACTTGGTGTCGTTCACCTGCGGGGCGTTGCCGGCCTGGAGAGCCTTGACCATGTTGATGGTCTCCTTCACCAGGTTGCGGGTGTCCTTGTTGATCGTCATGTACTGCTCGCCCTTGACGATCGACTTGACCGACTCGACCTCGGAGTCCTGGCCGGTGACGATCGGGGTCGGCTTGCCAGCACCCTTGACCGAGGTCAGGATGGCGCGGGCCAGGGTGTCGTTCGGGGAGAGGACGCCGTCCAGCTCCTTGCTGCCGTAGGTCGAGGTCAGCAGCTGGTCCATGCGGGCCTGCGCACCCTCGGCCTTCCAGCCCTGGATGGCGGTCTGCTTGACGTCCTTCTGACCCGAGGCCACGACGACGTTGCCCTTGTCGATCTCCGGCTTGAGCACGCTCATCGCGCCGTCGAAGAAGACACCGGCGTTGTTGTCGTCCGGCGAGCCGGAGAACAGCTCGATGTTGTACGGGCCGTTCGGCTTCTTGGCCTTCATGCCGTCCAGCAGGGCCTGGCCCTGGAGCTGGCCGACCTTGAAGTTGTCGAACGCGACGTAGTAGTCGAGGTCAGCCGTGTTCTTGATCAGGCGGTCGTACGCGATGACCTTGGCACCGGCGGCGTGAGCGGCCGCGACCTGGGTCGCCAGCTGCGCGGCGTCGGTCGCGCCGATGACGATGACCTTGGCGCCCTTGGTGGTCATGGCGGTGATCTGGGCCTGCTGGTCGGCAACCGTGGTCGACGCGCCGGCGTACTGCACGTCAGCCTGGAAACCGGCCTCCTTGAGACCGTTGCTGAACAGGTCACCGGCGAGGACCCAGTTCTCCGAGGTCTTGGCCGGCAGGGCCACGCCGATCAGCGAGTTCGCCGCGAAGCCCTTGGCGTCGCCGCCCTTGGAGCCCGAGTCGTCGCCGTCACGGCCGGAGCCGCAGCCGGCCAGGGCCAACATGGCGGCGGCGCTGATGGCCACCACCGACGTGCCGAAGAATTTACGCATGGTGAGGACTTGCCTTTCTGGATGTGAGACGGGTGGAGAGGTTGGTGGCCGTCAGCCGGACACCGCTGCCTTGGCGGGCTCGCGCTCCGCGTCCGGCGGTGAGGCGGGTGGGGTGGAGTCCTCGCGGCGGAACGGCCGCATCAGGCTTCCGATGATGGAGAAGCGCCCCTGGCTCTTGTTGTAGACGTCGATCGCGACGGCCAGCAGCAGGACCAGGCCCTTGATGATCTGGACCTTGTCGGTGCCCACGCCCTCGAGCTGGAGGCCGTTGTTGAGCACGGCCATGACCAGACCACCGACGATCGAGCCGCTGATGGTGCCGATGCCGCCGGCGACGGCCGCGCCACCGATGAAGACCGCGGCGATGGCGTCCAGCTCCCAGCCGTTGCCGTCCTGCGGGCCGGAGGCCTGCGAACGGGCCACGAAGATCATGCCGGCCAGCGCGGCCAGGACGGACATGTTCATCATGACGAGGAAGTTGACCCGCTTGAGCTTCACGCCGGACAGCTCGGCCGCCCGGGAGTTGCCGCCCACCGCGTAGATGTGCCGGCCACCGGCCGTGTTGCGGGTGTAGAAGGAGTACGCGATGACCAGCGCCACCAGGATGATGCCCGAGATCGGGAAGCTGGTGCCGACGCGACCGCTGGCGAAGCGCAGCGCCGCGAAGGCGATCACGCCGACCATGACGGCCATCCGCAGGATCGAGATCCACAGGGGCGCCGGGTCGGCGTCCATCGCCCGCCGGGTGTTGCGGGCCCGGATCTCGCGCCACACCACCGCCAGCGCGGCGGCCAGACCGAGCAGCAGCGTCGCGTTGTTGTAGCCGGTGTCCGGACCGAACTCGGGCAGGAAGCCGGAGCCGATCTCCCGGAAGCCCTCCGGCACCGGGATGCTCTGCGCGTTGCCGATGAACTGGTTGCCGCCGCGGAAGAGCAGCATGCCGGCCAGGGTGACGATGAACGCCGGCACCCCGATGTAGGCGACCCAGAAGCCCTGCCAGGCGCCGATCACCGCGCCGATGGCGAGGCCGAACGCGATGGCAGCGGGCCAGGGCAGATTCCACTCGGTCATCGACTTGGCGACCAGGATGCCGGTGAACGCCGCTACCGAGCCGACCGAGAGGTCGATGTGCCCGGCGACGATCACCATGAGCATGCCGATGGCCAGGATCAGGATGTACGAGTTCTGCTGGAACAGCGCGATCAGGTTGTCCGACCGCAGCGTCAGCCCATCAGTCCAGATCTGGAAGATCAGGACGATCGCCACCAGGGTGAAGATCATCCCAAACTGGCGGGCGTTGGAGGTCGTGCCTCCAAACAGGTTCTTCTGAAGGTCCTTGATACGGCTCATCGGGTGGCCAACTTCTTCGTCGAGGTCATCTGCTTCATGAGGGTCTCCGGGTCCGCGTCCGCCCGAGCGATCTCGCCCGTGATGGCGCCTTCGAACACGGTGTAGATGCGGTCGCAGAGCCCGATCAGCTCAGGCAGCTCCGAGGAGATGACGACAACGCCCTTCCCCTGGTCGGCGAGCCGCTGGATGATGCCGTAGATCTCGTACTTGGCGCCCACGTCGATGCCACGGGTCGGCTCGTCGAGGATCAGCAGGTCCGGGTCGCTGAACATCCACTTGGCCAGGACGACCTTCTGCTGGTTGCCGCCGGAGAGCTTGGAGACGCCCTCGTCGACCGTCGGGGCCTTGGTCCGCAACTCCTTGCGGTAGGCCTCGGCCGCCTGGTACTCCTCGACCTCGTCCAGCACGCCGTGGTGCGAGATCTTGGACAGCTTGGCGGCCACCGTCGACGTCTTGATGTCGTCGAGCAGGTTGAGGCCGAGCGCCTTGCGGTCCTCGCTGACGTATGCAAGCCCGTGGTCGATGGCGTCGGCCACCGACTTCAGGACGATCTCCTTGCCGTCCTTGATGATCGTTCCCGACTCGTACACCCCGTAGGAGCGGCCGAAGACGCTCATCGCGAGTTCGGTGCGGCCCGCGCCCATGAGGCCGGCGAAGCCGACGATCTCGCCGCGGCGCACCACGAAGCTCTCGTTCTTGCAGACCTGCCGGTCGGCGGAGATCGGGTGCCGGACGTTCCAGTTGCGGACCTCGAAGAAGACCTCACCGATCTTCGGGGTGTGGTCCGGGAAACGGCTGCTCAGCTCGCGACCGACCATGCCCCGCACGATCCGGTCCTCGTCGACCCCGTCGGCCTTGACGTCGAGGGTCTCCACGGTCCGGCCGTCCCGCAGGATCGTGATCTGGTCGGCGATCGCCTCGATCTCGTTCAGCTTGTGCGAGATCATGATCGAGGTGATGCCGCGGGAGCGGAAGCCGCGCAGCAGGTCCAGCAGGTGCCGGGAGTCCGCCTCGTTCAGCGCGGCCGTCGGCTCGTCCAGGATGAGCAGCTTCACGTCCTTGGCGAACGCCTTCGCGATCTCCACGAGCTGCTGCTTGCCGACGCCGATGTCCTTGACCAGGGTGTCCGGGTCTTCCTCCAGACCGACCCGGGCCATCAGGTCCAGCGCCATCCGGTTCGCGGCCTTCCAGTCGATCGCGCCCCGCCTGCGAGGTTCGTTGCCGAGGAAGATGTTCTCGGCGATCGACATCCCGGGGATGAGCGCGAGCTCCTGGTGGATGATCACAATTCCGGCGCTCTCGCTCGCCCGGATGTCGGAGAACTTGCTCTCCGAACCCTGGTAGACGATCTGGCCGTCGTAGCTGCCGTACGGGTAGACCCCGCTGAGCACCTTCATCAGCGTGGACTTGCCCGCACCGTTCTCGCCGCAGATGGCATGGATCTCGCCGGCGCGAACCACCAGGTTGACGTCGGAGAGGGCCTTGACTCCGGGGAACTCCTTGGTGATGGAGCGCATCTCAAGGAGGATCGGCACGTTGCTCATCGCTCGTACCACCTCGCCAACGTCATCGGTTGCCTCCGGAAGGTTGAACCTTCACTTGGTTTTGTTGTTGACGGCAACGTATTGCGGCGAGCAGGCCATCCGCAAGGCGAGGACGTGTTGAAAATGTAACAATCCGGCAATATAGACGAAGCACAGTATTCGCCTGTCACAACCGCCTCATGAGTCGCCGATGGCACCATGGCCTGCTCCTGGCAACGTTGTCAAATGCTGAGCCGCGGACCGATCAGCTCCGATCATCATCACCAGGCCCGCCACCAGCCACGATCCACACAGGCCGGCGAAATATCGGCGCACCCTCGGCTGCGCCGCCATCGAACGATCATGATCTGGCCGCGACGCCCGGTGCCGCGTCAATGATGCCTCGACCATCCTCGACCGGCATGTGACCCACGCCTCTGCCGGATGACGGCGTCGACGGCTGCCGTCGCGCCACTTCCACCGGTCGGCACCTGGATGTCCGTCGAGTCCGGATCGGGGAGAGCCGCCCGATCAGCTCGGGCGCAGCACCGCCTTGATCACCCCGTCCTCCCGACGGTGGCGTACGGTCTGCACCGCCGAGCCGACCTCCTGCACCACACCCAGCGGTTCGTGACCGAACACCAGCCCGGGTTCGGCGCCGGTGCGCCCGTCGTACATGTGCAGGTCGGTGCCGCACAGCGCGGTGGACGTGATCCGTACGAGCGCGTCGGTCGTCGCCTCCAACCCCGCGTCGGGCACCTCCCGCACCGCGACGTCCCGAACGTCCACGTAGACGACGGCTCTCATGCCCGACTCCCCTCCGGTGGTGCAGCGTCGGTCTTCCCCCGGTCGACCGGTTCATGCCACCGTGATCGCAAGACGGGGCAGCGCGCCGGGCGACGTAGCATCGGCGAGGCACGATGTCAGGCGCACCACGTCACCGACCGGATCGGGCACCTTCGTCATGACGACCGAGCAGACCACCGCACCGCGCACCGGCCTGGGCATCATGGCCAGCGGCCTCGGCCAGACCGTCCGAGGTGGACGGTGGGTCCTCGACGACATCTCGCTGACCGTCACGCCGGGCGAGCTGGTGGCGATCATCGGCGTCAGCGGCGCCGGCAAGACCACCCTGCTGGAGACGCTGGCCGGGGTCCGCCGACCGGCGTCCGGCACCGTGTCGTACGACGACGGCGTCCCTGCCGGCATGGTCGGCTTCGTCCCGCAGGACGACATCATCCACCGCGAGCTGCCGCTGGCCCGCACCCTGTGGTACGCCGCCCGGCTGCGCCTGCCGTCCGGGACCAGCCCCGCCGATGTGTCGCGTCGAGTGGCCGAGGTGCTCGCCGAGCTGCGGCTGACCGAACGGGCCGACGTGCCGGTGGGCCGCCTCAGCGGCGGTGAACGCAAACGCGCCAGCATCGCCGTCGAGCTGTTGACCCGACCCGGCGTCTTCTTCCTCGACGAGCCCACCTCCGGGTTGGATCCCACGACCGCCGTGGACCTCCTACGCGCGCTGCGCACGCTCGCCGACGCCGGTGCCACGGTCGTGCTCACCACCCACCAGGTCACCGACGTGGACCACTGCGACCGGGTGGTCGTGCTGACCCGCGACGGCCGGTTGGCGTACGCCGGCACACCCGCCGCCGCCCGGGAGTTCTTCGGACTGCGATCCCTCGCGGAGGTGCACCTCCTGCTCGACGAGGAGTCCGACCAGACCGTGTGGCCCGAACGGTTCGCCGCGTACCGCGTCGGGGCACCGACCGCCGCCACGACCGCCCCGGACACCGGCCCGGCACCCGGGCGGCGACCGGTCGGCCGACTGCGCCAGTGGTGGGTGCTCGCCGCCCGCAACACGGAGATCGTCGCCCGGAACCGGTTGACGCTGGCGATCCTGCTCGGCTCGCCCCTGATGGTGCTGGGAATGTTCGCGCTGCTGTTCCGCCCCGGCGCGTTCGACCCGGCGAGTCCCAGCCCGACCGTCACCGTGATGATCCTGTTCTGGATCGCGTTCGGTGGCTTCTTCTTCGGGCTGACCTACGGACTCCTCCAGATCTGCACCGAGCTACCGATCCTGCGTCGGGAACGGTTGGCGGGTGTCCGGCTGCTGCCGTACCTGATGGCGAAGGTCGCGGTGCTCCTGCCGCTGCTCGCCCTGGTGGACCTGGCCCTGCTCGGGGTGCTGCGCGGCATGGACCGGCTGCCGCCGGTCGGCGGCGGTGATTTCGCGGCCCTGTACGCGACCCTGCTGCTCTCCTCGGCCGCCGCGCTCGCGCTCGGCCTGCTCTGCTCCGCGGCCGTGTCGGACGCGGCCCAGGCCACCCTCATGCTGCCGATGCTGTGCTTCCCGCAGGTGCTGTTCGTCGGGGCGATCCTGCCGGTGCCGGCCATGGCGGACGGCGGACGATGGCTCAGCTATGCGATGTCGAACCGCTGGGCGTTCGAGGGGTTGGGGCACACCGCCGGGGTGGAGCGGCTGTGGCGCGACGGAGGCTCACCGCTCGGACCGCCGCTGTTGCAGACGTACGGCGACAGCTTCTCCCGGCCGGTCTGGATCGACTGGCTGGTGCTCGGCGGCTTCGTCCTGCTCTCGCTCGTGGCGACCTGGGCGGTGCTGGTACGGCGGGAGGCCCGCCGTGCGTCCTGAGCACGCTCCCGGCCCAACCCCGACCGCGATGCCGGGGTACGCCGAGACCGCGCGCATCGACGAGCTACGCGCCACGGAGTACCAGCACCTGGACCGGCACGGCCAGGTCTACCTCGACTACGCCGGGGCGGGGGTGGCCGCACGTGCCCAGGTGCGGGCGCACCACGACCGACTACTGGCGGACCTGTACGGGAACCCCCACTCGGAGAGCCCCAGCAGCGTGGCGGCCGGCTCGCTGGTGGAGTCGGCTCGGCAGGCGGTGCTCGACTTCTTCCACGCCGACCCGGCCGAGTATGCGGTGGTCTTCACTCCGAACGCCAGCGGCGCGTGCCGCTTGGTCGGCGAGGCGTACGCCTTCGGCCGGGCCGCGCCCTTCGCGCTGACCTGGGACAACCACAACTCGGTCAACGGCATCCGTGAGTACGCCCGAGCGGCTGGCGCACCGGTCCGGTACGTGCCGCTGAGCGGGCCGGAGTTGCGGGTCGCCGAGTCCGATGTAGTCGCGGTGCTCGACGCCGGCAGGTGGGGTCGATCCGGTCGCCGGGGCCTGTTCGCCTACCCGGCGCAGAGCAACTTCTCCGGCGTGCAGCATCCCCTCGCGTGGGTCGAGCTGGCCCATCGGCACGGTTACGACGTGCTGCTGGACGCCGCCGCGTTCGCCGCGACGAACCGGTTGGACCTGCGCGCGGTCCGTCCCGACTTCGTCTGTCTGAGCTGGTACAAGCTCTTCGGCTATCCGACCGGTGTCGGCGCCCTGCTGGCGCGCCGGGAAGCGCTGGCCCGGCTACGCCGTCCGTGGTTCTCCGGTGGCACGATTCGGGCGGTCAGTGTGCAGGGCGACTGGCACCGCTCGATGGACGACGAGTCGGCGTTCGAGGACGGCACGCTCAACTTCCTGAGCATCCCGGACGTGGAGTTCGGCCTGCGGTGGCTCGACTCGATCGGCGTGGACCTCGTGCACACCCGGGTCGGCCTGCTCACCGCATGGTTGCTGGGCCGCCTGACAGCGGCGCGACATCGCACCGGCCAACCGCTGGCGCGGGTGTACGGGCCCGCCACCGGTGCGGGCCGGGGCGCGACGGTGACGTTCAACGTCCTGCGCCCGGACGGCACCCCTGTCGACGAGCGGCTCGTCGCCCGTGAGGCCGCCGCGGCCGGTTTCTCCCTGCGTACCGGCTGCTTCTGCAATCCGGGCGCCGGCGAGGGGGCGTTCGGCATCACCCGGCAGACGCTGCGGCGGCGTCTGCTGGCTCGGGTCGACACGATCGACGAGTACCTCGACGCGCTGGCACTGCCGACCGGCGGCGCGGTCCGCGTCTCGTTCGGTCTGGCGTCCACGGCGGCCGACGCCGAACGTTTCGTCGCCTTCGTGGAGTCGTCCTACCTGGACCGGGACGACGTTCCCGGCCCCCCGCTGCCGCCCCGGCTACGGTGCTGACACGCCCACCGGTCAGCCGACCTGGACCACCGGCGCCGGGCGGTGCTTGATCTCCTCCATGAACGCGAACCGGGCGGTCAGCTCGGCGAGCGTCGCGCCCTCCCGCCAGGCCGAGGCCACCTGGGCGACCTGGACGAGGTCCATGCAGTCGCCGCGCGCCAGCACCTCGTCGGCGGACCGGAGATCGATCATGAAGTATCGCGCCTGCGAGCCCAGCCCGACGCACACCACACCCTGATCGGAGTGCAGCTCGGCGCAGGTGAACCGGCCGCGCCCCTGCTCGGGAGCGGTCACCCGGCCGATGTCGAGCAGGTGGCGGGCAGCGGTCTCGACGAGCGCGGGGGCCAGACCACCCCGCTCGACCAGGTCCGGGTAGAGGCGCACACCCAGCGCCGTCGACGCGTCGCTCATGACTGACTCCCACTTCCTTGTGACAGAGACCAGCAGCACGCAGGTTACGGGGAGGTTTCCTGCGGACCTCGTCATCCTGTCCCCCGTGGACGCTCCACGGCAATAGGAAGGGTCGATTCGACCGCTATCGAGGGATGTGATCAGGCGGTAACGGACCGTTGCGGCATTGGAAACACTCTTGACAGAAAGCCGCTATATCGACATGCTTCGCTTTGGAGAGCGCTCTCTGCGCCCCCTGCGCCGCCCCCGTCGCGCCACCTCCACCATCCACCTCGCTGAGGAGCCTCCCGTGTTCACAGCCCATCCCACACGCCGCCTCCGTCCTCTCGTCCTCGCGGCGGTCGCCCTCGTCACCACCCTCGCCTCCCTCACCCTCCCGGGACAGTCCGACCGGGCCGAGGCCGCCATCGGCCCGCTCACCTGGCAGGACGAGTTCAACGCCCCGGCCGGCACGCCCGTCGATGCGAACAAGTGGCGCTTCGACATCGGCGGCGGCGGCTGGGGCAACAACGAGCGGCAGTACTACACCAACAGCACCAGCAACGCCGTACACGACGGCCAGGGCAACCTCGTCATCACGGCCCGCCGGGAAAACCCCGCCAACTACCAGTGCCACTACGGCCGCTGCGAGTACACCTCCGCCCGACTGCTGACCGCCGCGACCTTCACCCAGACGTACGGTCGCTTCGAGGCCCGTATCAAGATCCCGCGCGGCCAGGGCATCTGGCCGGCGTTCTGGATGCTCGGCACCGGCGGCGGGTGGCCCGACTCCGGCGAGATCGACGTCATGGAGAACATCGGCCGGGAGCCCAACACCGTCTACGGCACCGTCCACGGCCCCGGCTACTCCGGCAGCGGCGGCATCACCGGCAGCCGCAGCATCGGCGGTCCGCTCGCCGACGGGTTCCACGACTACCGGGTGGACTGGGAGCCGGGCGCGATCACCTGGTACCTCGACGGGGTGCAGTACCACCGCGTCGACCCGGCCCGCCTCGGCGGCAACCGGTGGGTGTTCGACCACCCGTTCTTCATGATCCTCAACGTGGCGGTCGGCGGGAACTGGCCCGGCTACCCGGACGGCTCCACGCAGTTCCCCCAGCAGATGCTCGTCGACTACGTCCGGGTGTCGAGCTACACCTCCGACGGCGGCAACCCGACGCCTGGCACCACGCGCATCCGGGGCGCGCAGAGCGGGCGCTGCATCGACATCCCGAGCGCCAACCCGGTAGAGGGCGCCAAGCTCCAGATCTGGGACTGCAACACGACCGCAGCGCAGTCATGGACCTTCGCCTCCGACGGAACCGTCCGGGCGATGGGCAAGTGCATGGACCCGGCCTGGGCCGGCACGGCCAACGGCACCGAGGTCAACCTGGTCAGCTGCAACGGCAACCCGGCCCAGCGCTTCACGCTCAACAGCGCGGGCGACCTGGTCAACCTCAGTGCCAACAAGTGCGTGGACGTGCGGGAGGCCAACCCCAACAACGGTGGCAAGCTGCACCTGTGGGACTGCCTCGGCGCGTCCAACCAGAAGTGGTCCCGCTTCTGACGAGACCGGCGTGATCGGGTGGGCCGTCCGTCGGACGGCCCACCCGCTCGTGCGGCATCCTGCCCGCGGGGGTGGACCTCGATTCGGTCGGGCAACCACACCGTGACCGCTATGTTCGGACTTGGTCCGAATTAGCCGTTACGGGAGTGAGCCCATGTCGCACCACCTTGACACCCCCCTCGCCGCCCAGGGCGGCCAGCTCTACATCGACGACCTGTACGTCTTCGACGGTGACCGCGCCACCGTGTTCGTCATGGACGTCAACAGCTCCGTGACCAGGGCCGACATCAAGCGCGGCTTCCACGCAGAGGCCCGCTACGAGTTCAAGGTCCACTTCAACGGCTCGGACATGGAGGAGCTGACCTACCGGTTCGCGTTCGGCGAGCCGGACGGCAACGCCACGCAGGCCCTCCAGCTGTACGAACTCAGCGGTGCCGACGCCCGCGACGACGCCGCCATGGGGACTCCCATCGCCGAGGGCAGGACCGGCGAGGTGACGACCGGGCAGCGCGTCCGGGTCTGGGCGGGCCGGATCACCGACCCCTTCTACATCGACCTCGACGAACTCGCCACCATCAACGGCGCGGTCAAGAACGGCGCGACGGTGGACCGCTCGACGTGGCGGGCCGAGCGGGCCAAGAACAGCTTCGCCGGCACGACCGTCGAGTCGATCGTCCTGGAGGTCTCCCACGACGAACCGCTGCTGCGCGAGGGCACCGAGATCGGGGTCTGGTGTCGAACCCTGCTCGCCACCGACGCGGGCGGGTGGCGGCAGATCAACCGCGCCGGCCACCCCATGATGTGGCCCGTCTTCTGGCCGCACGACATCGACTTCTCGGACCCGGCGAACTTTCGGCACCCCAGCCAGGACCTGCCCGAGGACGGGGAGGAGATAGCCAAGGCGGTCGCCGGGGTCGTCGCGGCGAACGGCACCGCGCCGGACCCGCAGGCGTACGGCTGGAGCGTCGCCCGGGTGCTCTACCCCGACGTGCTGTCGTACACGGTGGGCACGGCCGCGAACTACGGCTTCGCGGTCCACAACGGCCGCACCATGGCCGACAACGCGCCCGAGGTGATGTTCTCCCTGGTCCTCAACACCGGCACCACCTCGGGCCTCACCCCCGATGTCACGAAGGCCGCCCGCGCCGAGGCGTTCCCGTACGTGGTGCCGGCCTGACCACTTCCCGGCCTGGCCGAACCCCGGCCGGGTGACAGTGGTTCCTTTTGACCGTTTCATACAGTTTTGCGCAGATAGTCTCTGACTCGCATCCGTTGGGCGATTCAGATAGGAGACTTGATGCGTAGGAAACTTCTCGCGGGCGTGGCCGGCATCGCCGCCACCCTCGCTCTCGCCGGACCGGCCGTCGCCGACACGACGGGCGACACGATCGTGACCCTCACCGTCGACGCCGCCGGTGGTCTCTCGATCACGGTACCGGCGACGGCGAACATCGGGCACGGCGTGGAGGGGTCGACCGTCACCGGTCAACTCGGCCCGGTCACCGTGCTGGACCAGCGCGGGTCGCTCACCCCGAACTGGACCGCCACCGTCGTCTCCACCGACTTCACCACCGGCGGCGGCACGTCCGGGGAGACGATCCCGAACATCAACGTCCTGTACTGGTCCGGTCCCGCCACGGCGACCGCCGGTAGCGGCACCTTCACGCCGGGACAGCCCACCGCGGCTCAGGCGGTGATCATCAACGTTCCTCGGACGGCGATGAGCCACACCGGCGGAACGGGCAACAACTTCGCCACCTGGAACCCCACGCTGTCGGTGAACATCCCGGTCGGCACCGTCCAGGGTGTCTACACGGGGACGGTGACACATTCGGTGTTCTAAGCCGCTCGGCCGGCTGGTGCTGCTGGCCTCCGTCGCCCTCGTGGCGCTCGGGGTCTCGGCGGCGCCAGCCGTCGCCGTGCGGGAACAGCGACAGGATCCCGCCGACGACGCCGCGATCAGCATCCGCATGCTGGACATCCCCGCGAGCCGGGTGCAGGACCCGCGTGCCCAGGTCTACATCGTGGACCACCTGAATCCGGGTACGACGATCCACCGCCGGGTCGAGGTGCAGAACACCTCGGACGAGACGCAGAAGATCGACTTCTACTCCGGGGCGGCCTCGGTGGAGAACAACGCCTTCGCCGTGCCCGAGGGGCGTACGGGCAACGAACTCAGCGGGTGGATCCGGTTGAAGACCGCCACGCTGGAACTGGATCCGGGCGAGCGCCAGCCGGTCGAGGTCGAGATCGCTGTGCCGAGGAAGGCGTCCAAGGGCGAGCGGTACGCCGCGATCTGGGCACAGGTCACCAGCTCGAAGGAACGCACCGGCAACGTCACGCAGATCCACCGGGTGGGCATCCGGGTCTATCTCGACGTCGGCCCGGGCGGTGAGCCACCGACGGACTTCCGCATCGACGGGCTGGCCGCCGAGCCCGGAACGGGTGAGTTTCCCGTGGTGACCGCTAAGATCACGAACACCGGCCAGCGCGCCCTGGACATGACCGGCACCGTGTCACTGCGCAAGGCGGCGGTGCAGGCCGGACCGTTCAAGGTGACCAACGGCGTGACGATCCTGCCCGGTCAGAGCGGCCAGGTCCGCGTCGAGGTCAACCAGTCGCTGCCCGCGGGCACCTGGGAGGTCCACGCGAAACTCGCCAGCGGCACCGTCGAGCGCACCGCGACCGGCACGATCGCCCTGCCCGTCGCCGCGCCGATGGCGGTCGCGCGGGCCACCGGGCCGGGTTGGCTGGTCTACGCGGTCGGCGTGGTCGCCATGCTTGTCGTGGTCACGCTCTGCGGCTGGTACCTCGTCCGTCGGCAACGGACCCGACTGGCCTGACCGGCCAGGGCTCGATACCGCCCGGCCGTTCCCGCAGGGGAACGGCCGGGCGATGTCGTTTCGGCACAGCTTCCAGACCAGCCACCAGCCACCGGCCGGCGGCCGGCGATGACCCTCGGTCACCTCCGCAGGGGCGACTGTGGTCGAGAGCGGTATACCTCAGAGTCATATTCATACCTCGGAGGTATACCGCTCATCAGCACATCGACATGCGGTCCGCCAACGCGGATGGCCAGACTTACTCGTCGAGGCCGTGTGTCAAAGCCCCTGGCCGGCCTGCGGAGGCCGAGAGGACCGGCCGTTTCGGCCGCTGGTGAACCGTCGCTCGCGGGCCCGTGGTCGGCCGGATCGGAGCCGCCCGCTCCATTGAGCGTGATGCCTGTGGGTCATCAAGATGACTCACAGGCATCACGCTCAATGTGGTGTCCGCCGTCCGCCCCTCGGCTCGATCGAGGACCTTGACACACGGCCTAGATGACCGAGTGCGTCACGACCGCCACGTAGTTGCCGACCACCAGGCCGTTCGGAAGCCTCACCACCAGGGTCGGGTTCCAGGTGACCGAGTTCGCGCCGCCGGCCTGGCCGGACCAGCCAGCGGCCATACGCGGGGTGTCCAACACCGCGCCGGGCTGCGGCAGGAACGTCCCGTCGCCGGTGGTGGCGATGGCCGCCCCGGAGGCGTACGTGATGTCGCTGTTCGGAATGGTCTCGCCCGACGTACCGGAACCCGTGACGAAGTTCGTCGTCGAGACGACGCTCACCCACCGTCCCGAGAAGGGGCCACGATCGTCGGTCACGGTCACCGGGCCGAGTTGGCCCGAGACGCCTGTCGCGTCCGAGGTGACGGTGCCGAGTGAGGAGATCGTCGGGACGCTGATGGAGAGCCCGCCGAGCGGACTGATGACCAGTTGCACAGCCCTCGTGTCGGACTGGTTGAACGAGTCGGTCACCCGCACGGTGAACGGGAACGTGCCGGACGCGGTGGGTGTGCCGGAGAGCAGTCCGGTGGCCGGGTCGAGGCTCAGACCGGCGGGCAGGCTCCCGGCGCTGACCGACCAGACGAAGGGGCTCGTGCCGCCCGCCACCGTGAGCTGGTACTGGTACGCCACGTACGCCTTGCCCGGCGGTGGCGGCGCGAAGTTCAGCGTCGGCGGCGGGTTGACCGTCACCGAGGCGGAGGGGGCGGACTGGGGGCCGGTGCCGGCGGCGTTGATCGCGGCCACCCGGAAGGTGTACGTGGTGCCGCCGGTCAGCCCGGTGACGAGCTGGGTCGTGGCGGTCCCGCTGAAGGTCTGGGGGGTCTGCGCGACTCCGTTGACGTAGGGCGTCACGGTGTAACCGGTGATCGGTGAACTCCCGTTGGCCGGGGTCGTCCAGCTCAGCCTGGCGGCGGTGGTCCCCCCGGTTACCGAGGTGATCGTCGGAGCGCCCGGCAGGGTGTACGGGACCACCGCCGCCGAGGCCGGGCTGGCCGCCCCGGTGCCGAACGCGTTCACCGCAGCCACCCGGAAGGCGTACGAGGAGCCGGCGGTCAACCCGGTCAGCGTGCGGCTGGTGGTGGAGGCGTCGAACGTGAGCGTCGGCTGGGTGACGCCGTCCCGGATCGGGGTGATCAGATAGCTGGTGATCGGACTGCCATTGCTCGCCGGCGCGGTCCAGCTCACGGTGGCGCTGGTGACGCCCGCGACGGCGGTGGGTGCGGCGGGGGTGCCGGGCAGGGAGGCGTAGGTGTAGTTCGCCGAGCCGGCGGACCCTCTGGTGACCACGGTGACCGTGACCGGTGTCGCGCCGGACCGGGCGGGCATCGAGGAGATGCCGAGGGTGCCGTCCGTGTTCACGGTGAAGCAGCCAACCGCCGGGCCGGAGGTGCAGGGCAGCAGCAGCACCGAGGTGCCGGCCTGCTGTTCGGCGGTCGTACCGATGGTGATGGCGGTCGCTCCGGTGAGGTTGCTGCCGCCGACGGTGACCGCGCCGCCCCCGGAGATCGAGCCCTGGGCGGGGGTGACCGTGACGCCGCTGGGCGCGGTGGCGGGCACGACGGGCGTGGTGGAGGTGGACAGGCCCGGATTCGCGTCGATGGACGACGAGGTCGCCACCGTGGCGGTCTGGATCAGCGTCGGCGTCACGCCGGAGGCGGTGACGGTCGCGACGACAGTGATCGGTGGCAGGGAGCTGCCAGCCGGGAACGGGCCGTTGCTGTTGGTGCAGGTGATGGTCTGCCCCGATGGTGCGCCGCAGACCCAGCCGGTGCCGAACGCGCCGCGCGGCGTGACACCGGTCGGCACCGTCTGGGTGACCGAGATCGGCGATGTCTCTGGGGCCCCGGCGTCGACCCCCGCGGTGATCGAGTAGGTGACCGGGTCACCGGGTTGTGGGGTGGCACCGACCGAGCTGGTCTGCGACACGAACAGATCCGGCACCTGGTTGAAGGTGACCGCGCGGGCTTCGTCGACCTCGTGGAAGTCGGTGACCGAGCCGGTCGAGCCCACCCAGCCGAAGGCGAGTTGTCGCGGGTAGCCGCTGGCGTTCAGCCAGGTCGGCGACGGGTACAGGCTCGGCGACACGACCGGGAGCGGGCCCTCCAGGGTCCGCGCGGGCCCGCCGACCGGGGTGAACCGGACCCGGTACTGGCCGGCGGGAGTGGTGATCCCGGTGTCGGTGGTGTACGGCGAGGCGGTGGTGTTGATGACGACCTCGACCGGCACCACCGACGCGGCCCGGGTACTGGCCCGCAACGCCAGGGCGGGCGCCGAGGTGCTGCCGGCGGTGCTGTTGATCGCGCAGTAGCCGACACTGGTCCGGCCCGGCCCACGGATCACGACCTGGCCGGGCACCCGCCCGCCGGTGGTCGAGATGTACGGCGGGTTCGTGCAGCCGGTGCCCTGGTAGGTGCTGTTGCTGAAGTTGCCGAAGACGTCCAGCCCGATGCCCAGGTAGCCGTTGGACAGACCGGCCGACACGCCGTTGAACGCCGCGGAGTAACCCAGCGAGCCGCCGGACTGGCCGAGGGTCGCCGGGGAGCGCGGGTTGGCGGGGTCGACGGCGGCCAGCGCGAAGGCGAGGCCGTCCGCCCCCGGGGTGGAGCCGCCGTACTGGTAGGTGTTGAAGGTGAGGTGCAGGCCCTGCGAGGTGGGCACGCTGACCGCGCTGAACACTCCACCCTGCCTGTTGATGGCGGCGGGGGTGAGGCGCAGCTTGCCCGCGCCCTGCGGGTCGGTGGAGGTGGTGCAGCTCAGCAGCGGGCCGGTGGTGGAGTTGCCGGCGGCGCTCAGGCACGCGGCGTTGGTGGCGAGGACGCCGGGCACGGCGGGCACCGAGACCGCGCCGATGCCGTTCGCGGTGTTGTTGTGAAACGGCTGGTCGAACAGGACGGACCCGACCGCCGCCGCGGACAGTGGTGTGAGCGTCAGGACGCCCACGGTAACGGCGGCCACCAGGGCCACGGTGCTCATCGGACGACGCCGCCGCCGAAACGCCATGCCCACTCCCAGCTGTCACTTCAATCCCGAATGGGACTATATCCCCCCAAAACTCCGTCGTATCGGCGTACTCGAAAAGCCGGTGCGGCCCCTGCCGACACGGACCGGCCCCCTCGGTCACACCGAGGGGGCCGGTCCGGAGGCAGCGGGGGGTCAGCCCGCGATGTCGCGCGGGTCGCGGCTGCGCGGGTACGTGTTCTTCTCCCCGATCGTGCCGTCCTGCTTCTTGATCACGTGCTCGACGCCCCGGTCGGCCGCCATCTCGCGGCCCTGCTCCTGCGCGTCGGCCTTGGTGTCGTGCGTGCTGCTGGCCCGGTCGTTGCCCTCCGGGCGGTTCTTCCACTGCCCGTTCTCCTGGTAGGTGTCGACATCGCCCTTGGTCATCGCCAGCTCCTCCCCTGCGTCTGCACTGTCGTCCTTTTCAGTGCCCCGGGTGGTGCCGCGCAAACCGTCGTCCTCAGGAGACGGCCGGACAGTTGTTGCTCACCCGACGGAGGATCTGTTCGCGCTCGTCGGTGGTGATGCCCGAGGGCGTGCCGTCGAAGTGGGTCTCCACCTTGTCCCGGCCGCGGCGCTGCTCGTAGTGCAGGTGCGGCGCGCCGGAGTTGCCGGTGCTGCCGAGCCGCCCGATCTGCTCACCCTGAACGACCTTCTGACCGACCTTGACCAGCGGCGGTTCGAGCATGTGCAGGTACTGCGTCTCCCACCTGCCGCCGTGATCGATCTTCACCCAGTAGCCGCCGCCGCGACCGCGGGGACCTTCCGGGTTGTCCGGCGTCCGGCCACCCAGCGACCCGTTGATGCCGGCCACCGTGACCGTGCCGGCGTAGGACGCGAGGACGGGCCGACCCCACGAGTCGCCCTCGATGGGGAAGAAGTCGACGTCGTAGTCGTCGTGGCCGGGGTAGGTGCTGAGCTGCCAGGTCTCCCCGCAGGCGACCGGCATCTGGAAGATCGGCCGTGGACCGGCGGGCCGCAGCATCGGCACGACGACCACGGCGACGCCGACGACGGCCGCCGCCGCGACGAGCGCGAGCAGAACGACGAGGGTACGTCGGCGGGGGCGGCGATGGGTGCGGACTCTGGTGGGGCGGCCGGTCGTCACCGGTCCGAGCATGGCAGACGTGAGCGAGCCGCACCACTTTCACATTGCAGTCGCATCGTCATAACGTTACGGTGGATTGCGATGCACTCGTATTGCAACTGGAGGCCGGCGTGTACGTGCTCGCGTTGTCCGAGGTGACCAGCGACATGGGTGACCTGGTCGGTGGCAAGGCCGCCGGGCTGGGCGCGCTGATCCGGCATGGCGAACGCGTGCCCGAGGCCTTCTGCGTCACCACCGACGCCCACCGGAGCGGGGTCCTGCCGGAGGTGGAGATCGTCGAGGCGTACGAGCGGCTCGGCGGCGGTCCGGTGGCGGTGCGCTCCAGCGCCACGACCGAGGACCTGCCGGACGCCAGCTTCGCCGGCCAGCACGACACCGTGCTGGGCGTCACCGGCACGGCGGAGCTGATCGCCGCCGTCGAGCAGTGTTGGGATTCGCTGCACAGCGACCGGGCGACCGCCTACCGCGAGGCCCACGAGATCGACCAGCACGAGGTGGCGATGGCGGTCGTCGTCCAACGCATGGTCACGCCCACGGTGGCGGGGGTGCTCCACACCGCCAACCCGCTGACCGGCCGTCGCGACGAGATGGTGGTCGACGCCGCACCAGGGCTCGGCACCGCCGTCGTCGACGGCGCGACGGCAGTGGACCACTACGTCCTCGACGGCGTCGCGCGGGACGACAGCGGGTGCCTGAGCGCCGCACACCTGGACCGGCTGCGGGCCGCCGGCGAACGGCTGGCCGGGCACTTCGGCCTCCCCCAGGACGTCGAGTGGGCGATCGACGCGGAGGACGTGCTGTGGTTGCTCCAGTCACGCCCGATCACCAGCCTCTTTCCCCCGCCGCCGGCCAACGGCAAGCCCCTCCCCCGCGTCTTCCTGGAGTTCGGCCACGTCCAGGGCATGCTGCGACCGGTCACCCCGATGGGCATGGCGACCCTGCGGGCGCAGATCACCGCGACGCTCGCGGCGCTCGGTGTCCGGGTGGAGATCGTCGACATCGGTGGCCGCCTCTACGGCGACCTGACCGACCTGGCCAGGAGCAGGTCGTCCCGGAGGCGACTGGTCAAGCTCATGGCCGTCGACTTCGGCCCCCGGGCGCAGGCGGTGATGCGACACGTCCTGGCGGATCCGCGATTCGCCCCGACCGACGATGGCACCGGACGTGGCGCGGCGCAGCAGGCGGCGTCACTGCGCACGGCCGGCCGCGCGGTGGTGGGGATCGTGCGCGCCCTGGCCCGCCCGGACGCGGCACGCATCCGGATGTTCGGGGCGATCGCGCAACTCAAAGCCCGCTCGGCGGCCCCCGACGACCTGCGGACCGCGGCCGAACGGCTGCGCTTCGTCGAGGCGCGCGACGACACGGACGCCAGCGATGCCATCATGTGGCCGATCGTCGCCGGCATGCTCGCCGCAGCGCTTCCGTCCGCACTGCTCAAGGGTGTCGCCGGCGCGGACGAGATCCACGCGGTGCTCGGCGGGATGCCGCACAACGTCACCATCGAGATGGACTTGGCGCTCTGGCGACTCGCCCAAGGGGTGGGCGACCACCGGCGACTGCTCCTCGACACCTCGCCGGACGAGCTGGCCGCCCGCCATCTGCGCGGCACGCTGCCCGACATCGGGATGGCCGACTTCCTGGACGCGTACGGCCACCGAAGTGCGGCCGAGGTCGACCTCGGCGTGCCGCGCTGGGCCGAGGACCCCGCGCCGGTCTTCGCCGCACTCGCCAACTACCTGCGGGTGACCGACCCGGAACAGGGCCCCGACCAGCGTTTCCATCGGGCTGCGGCCACGGCGGAGGCGGCACTGGAGGAGCTGGTCGCGCGGGCCCGTCGGCGGCGGCCGGTGCGCGGTCGGCTCGCCGGGTTCCTGCTGCGCCGCGCCCGTTCGTTGGCCGGCCTGCGCGAGGCCGGCAAGTTCGCCGGGCTGTACCCGCTGCGGGAGAGCCGTCGACAGCTACTGCTGATCGGAGCCGAGCTGACGGACGTCGGGCTGCTGGACCACCCCGACGACATCATGTTCCTGGTTCTCGACGAGGTGCGTGCCGCCGTACACGAGGGTGTCGACCACCGCGGCGTCGTCGCCCCCCGGCGGGCCGTGTACCGCCGCGAGCTGCGTCGCCGCTCGGTGCCGGTGGCGTTGCTGTCCGACGGCACCGACATCGAGGCCGTCCTGCCCCGGAGGCGCGGCGACGACGGGACGCTCGTCGGCGTGGGAGCGTCCGCGGGCCGCGTCACCGGCCCGGCCCGGGTGGTGCACGATCCGGCCACCGCCCACGTCGAACCCGGCGAGGTGCTGGTCGCCGCGACCACGGACCCCGGTTGGACCCCGCTGTTCCTCACCGCCGCGGCGTTGGTCACCGAGACCGGCGCGATCATGGCGCACGGTCCCACGGTGGCCCGGGAGTACGGCATCCCCGCCGTCATCTGCGTGCCGGACGCCACCCGGATGATCAGCACGGGCCAACTCGTCACCGTCGACGGCGCCGCCGGCGCCGTGACCGTCCACTGACCACGCACCCCGAAATCCGAGGACGACGCAGATGACCGACACGAGTACGCCGACCAGGGCGAGGGTGGGACCGCTGCTGCGCCGGGCGGTCGTGACCGAGGCCGCGATGTGGCGCAGCCTCTACCTGTGGGCGCGTCGCCGTCCCCTGCCGCTCGGCCCGGGCGACGAGCCGTTCGGCTACCTCGGCGTGGTCAGACCGATCCTCGGTATCTTCATCGCCCTGTCGGCCGTCGAGATTCCGATCTTCGACCTGATCGTCACCCACGTGGTGCCCTGGCGGCCGGCCCGCTGGATCGTGCTCGGCCTCGGCATCTGGGGTCTGCTCTGGATGGTCGGCCTCTGGGCCAGCATGACCATCCACCCCCACGTCGTCGCCGACGCCGGGCTGCGGGTACGCCTCAACTCGGGCATCGACATCTGGCTCCCCTGGGCGGACGTCGCCGCGCTGCGCAAACGCCACCGTTCCCTGCCGTCGAGCAGATCCGTCCAGGTCGAGCAGGAGGGTGAGCGCCGCGTCCTGCACCTCTCGGTCGGCAGTCAGACGAGCATCGACGTCCTGCTGCGCCGGCCGACGGCCTTCGACCTGCCCACGGGCCGGTCTGTGCCGATGGACGAGCTGCGGCTGTACGCCGACGACCCCGACGGTCTGCTGCGCAGTGCCCGGGGCACGCCCGCGCCGAAGGCTGACCGCCGCGCGACGGCGGCTCCCGGTCGCCCACTGTGAAACGATCGAGGCCATGCCCAAGAAGGTCGACCACCAGCAGCGACGCACCCTCATCGCGGACGCGTTGATGCGGGTCGCCGCGGACCAGGGCCTGGAGGCCGTCAGCCTCCGCCACGTCGCCACCGAGGCGGGCGTCTCCGCCGGAATGGTCCAGCACTACTTCGGCACCAAGGACGAGATGATGGCGTTCGCGTTGAGCGTGGTCCGCGAACGCAGCCAGATCCGCGTCACCGAGGCGGTGGCGGGTCTGGGCGAGAACCCTCCGCCACGACTGCTGCTGCGCACGATGATCGCCGCGCTCCTGCCGCTCGACGAGCACACCCGCGACGACGGTCGGGTGGCACTCGCGTTTCTCGCGTACACGGCGGTGCGACCGTCGGCCGCGCCCAGCCTGCGCGAGGACACCGCGCAGTTCACCGCGTTCATCGCCAGCATCCTGCCCACCAACGACGCGGCCGCCGCGGCCGGCCTGCTGGCGCTGATGGAGGGACTGGGCGTCTACCTGCTGGGTGGGCAGTACACCGCCGAGCAGGCGCTGGACGCCCTGGACGCCCAGCTCGACCTGCTCTTCGGCGGAACCCGCACGACCGACGAGCCGTGACCCGACGTCGAGTCACGGCCCGTCCCTCGCACTCCGCTGAGCTCCGCTCAGCCCACCCGAGCGGCAGCCCGCGCCTTGCGCTGACGCAACTCCTCGGCGGTCATCAGCCAGGTGGAGTTCGTCGCCCCGAGGCCGAGGAGCACCTGGTCGAAGCCGTTGCCGTCGTTGTCGTCGGTGTAGCAGAGGCTCACCTCGCCCCACGAGGACGCGGCGACGGCCAGGTGTTCCTGCCGGCCCGTCGTGGTCTGGCTCAACGCCTGGGCGGCCAGCCGACCGGTGGGGCTGCCGTCCGGGTTGAGCCCGCGCGCCCAGACGTCCGGGCTGGCGCCGGACACCGTCCAGCCCACCACGACGTTGTCCTCGTCGTCGATGCCGACACCGGGGGCGACGGCCCCGGTACCGGTTGACACCTGGACCTCCTCGTGCCGGGCGGCGCCGGCGGCGGTGAACGAGCGGGCCCACACGCCCCGGGTTCCGGCGTGGTCTGACTCCCAACCGACGGTGAAGTCACCGGCGAAGGTCGCCGCGACGGAGGCCCGCTGCTGCTGTCCGCCGCTCTGCGCGTTGGCGGTACGCCGGGACAGCACCACCGCTCCGTTCGAGCGGGCCAACCGGGTCAGCCCGATGTTGTACGACCCGTTCGCGTCGGCGTCCTCGTCCCAGACCACCAGCGCCTCTCCGGTGGCGGACACCGCCACGTCGGGGCGGTGGTGCGTGCCGGTCGTCTGCGAGGCCGTCACCTCGTACCCCTTGGTGGTGGGGCCGGTGAAGCCGGCGGCCTTCACGGTCGCCGGAGCGGTCCCCTGCACGTCCTCCCAGACGACTGTGAAGCCGACGGCCGCGCTGGTGGGCGCGCCGTCCGGGTCGACGGCCACCTTCGGCCAGATCTGCTGGCCGGCGTCGCTGGCGTTGGCCTGCCCCGATCCGAGGATCGCGCCGGCCGGTGACACCACCCGGTACTGGATGTTGTAGACGCCGTTGCCGTCACCGTCGGCGGCCCAGACGACCACGGCGTTGCCCCGGTCGTCGAGCCCGACGTCGGGACTGATGTGCCGCCAGGCGGCACCGCTGGTGCCGCCGGTGGAGAGCTTCAGCTCGTAGCCGGGCGTGCCGTCGCGGAACAGGCGCAGGTAGATCTCGGTGTGGGTGTCGTCCTCGGGGGCGGTGCTGTCCCGGTCGTCCTCCCAGGCCACCGCGACCTGACCGTTGCGGTTCATGGCGATGGCGGGCAGGTCCTGGTCGCCGGCGGCGACGCTGTTGGCGGTGGTCCAGGTGACCGCGTCGGCGGTCATGGCCTTCGGAGCGGGCGCGACCGGGGTCGGCACCAGCAGGGATGCGGCGAGCAGTGTCGTGAGTGCGGTCATCGGGGTACTCCTTCTACCCGGCCTGCAGGCCGGGCTGGCCGTCGAGGATGACGAACGAGCGCACCGTCGACGCCGCAGCGCCGTGCTCGGTCACCGTGTTCACCGCGCGGAAGTCCGCGCGGACCTGGCTGCGGCTGATCGTCGTACGGACGTAGCCGCGCCGGTCGGAGTAGAACTTCAGGTGCGGGTTGGTCGCCGCGTTCGGGATGGTCGTGCTGCCGGTGCCGTTGCCGGTCGAGGTGATCGAGGTGCAGACCAGCTCGGTGCCGATGGTGGCCGACGACGGGTTGGCGTAGTCCGCCTTCAGGTCGTTGGCCCACGACTTGTGCACGTCACCGGTGAGGACGAGCGGGTTGCGCACCCCACGCTGCTGCCAGCCGGTCTGGATGCGGCTGCGCGAGGCCCGGTAGCCGTCCCAGGCGTCCATGTTGGCCGCCCCGCTCGCCTCGAACTGGCGGGCGAAGAACACCTGCTGGCCGAGGATGTCCCAGGTGCCGTAGTGCTGGGCCAGCCCGTCGAGCAGCCACGCCTCCTGGGCTGCGCCGGTCAATGACCGGGAGGCCAGGTCGGCGTCCGCGCAGACCTTCCAGCCGTCACCGCACGCCTGGTCGTCGCGGAACTGCCGGGTGTCGAGCATGTGGAAGGTGGCGAGCTGCCCCCACCGTACGCGGCGGTAGAGCGCGATGCTGTTGCCGCTCGGCGCGGAGGCCGGCCGCAGCGGCATGTTCTCGTAGTAGGCGCGGTACGCGGCGGTGCGCCGTGCCGTCCACTGGGCGGCGGTCAGGGTCGGGCTGCTGTCGGCGCGGACCATGTTCGCGTAGTTGTTCTCCACCTCGTGGTCGTCCGGCACCACCAGCCAGGGTGCGGCCGCGTGGGCCGCCTGGAGGTCGGGGTCGGACTTGTAGAGGGCGTACCGGCGGCGGTAGTCGGCCAGCGACACGATCTCCGCGCCGACGTGCTGGCGTACCGCCGCGGTGTTGACGCCGCCCTCGTAGATGTAGTCGCCGAGGTGCAGGATCAGCCCCGGGTTCTCCTCGGCCATCCGCCGGTACGCCGTGTAGTAGCCGGCCTCGTAGTGCGCGCAGGAGGCGAACGCCATGACCAGGTCGCGGCCGAACGTGCCCGGGGCCGGCGCGGTCCGCGTCCGCCCCACCGGGGAGATCTGCCCCTGGGCGCGGAAGCGGTAGTAGTAGTCCGAGTCGGCCGCCAGGCCGCCCGCGACGACGTGCACCGAGTGGGCGTCGGCGTAGCGGGCGGCCACCGAGCCGGAGGCGACGAGCGACGAGAAGCGGTCGCTCGTGGACACCTGCCACTCGACCGTCACGTCGGCGTTGGTCATGCCGCCCTGCCCGTCGGCGTCGAGCGGTGACGGTGCCAGTCGGGTCCACAGGACCACGCTGTCGGGGGCCGGGTCACCCGACGCCACACCGAGTTTGAAGGGGTACGGCACCGCGGCGTGGGCACCCTGCGAGGGGGCGACCGCGGCACCGGCGGCAGCCAGTCCACCGAGGACGAAGATGCGACGACTCAGCCTTGTCATGGTCCATACCTTCGGGGCCGTCGATGAACGGCGAAGGCTGCGGCGCGGAAGCCGACATGACGGGACGTTGGCCGCGTCAAGGCGGTCAGGTGTCCTGGCTCGACGGCCGAGCCGTCAGGTCAGCGGCGACGGCGACTCGGCACCCGGGATCAACAGTTTCGGCGTGCCGGACCCGTCGGCGGGGACGGCGAAGACGTCCGGCCGACCGTCGCTCTGCCGCAGCGTGTAGGCGAGCGTCGCATCGTCGAGCCAGGCAGCCTGGTCGTCGACGCTTGTCTGCTCCGCAGTCGCGGTGATCCGCCCGGACGACAGGTCGAGGACCGACAGCCGCCAGCCCCTCTTCGGGTCGGCGTCGATCGCCTGCTTGAAGGCGATCCGGGTGCCGTCGGGCGACAGCGACGGGCACTCGACGTTCTCCCGCAGCGTCTCGACGGTCCGGGCCGCCACGTCGCCGCGTACCAGGTAACGCTTGCCACCGGTCGACATGGTCGCGTAGAAGCGGTTGTCGTCGGCGGTGAAGGTGACGCCCCAGTAGTTGACGTCCGGGCTGCGGTGGGCGCGGCCGTCCAGCGTGACGGCGAACTCCTCCAGCGACGTCACGGTGGTGCCGGTGACCGTGTCGAGGATGCCGGTGCGGGTGGAGAAGCCGCTCGCCGTGTAGGAGTCGCCCCCGACGAACGTCGTCCAGGAGACCATCCGGCCCGACGCCGAGACCCGGGCCCGGTTGGGCAGGCCGGGCACGCTGAGTGTCCGCTTCTCGCGCAGCGCCGCGTCGAGCACCACCGCCTGGTACGACCACGCGGTCTCCGGCTTCAGGCAGACACCGGTGCCGGCCGCCGCGTACACCCGTAGGCATTCCAGACCCGAGACGGTACGCGGCCCGGCGGGGTCGGCGATGCTGACGCTGGAGACGTACCTGTCGGTGACGGCCAGCAGGCGCGGACCCGGCGTCAGCGTGACCGCCTGGTCCCCGGCGGCGGCCGGCGGCGGGGTCCGGGGCGGCTCGGCGGCGATGGCCGCGTAGCCCACCGCCCCGCTGCCCAACAGCACCACCGAGGCGGCCACCACACCGAGCTTCGCCCGGGTCGACATCGCGGTCACGGGGACACCCTCCGGGGGAACAGACGGGACGGAAAGGCCAGCAGGAACACGGTGAGCACCAGCACGCCGACGACCGCCACGGCCGCCACCCGGACCGCCGTCTGCGGCCCCCACGCCTGCCAGGCGAGACCGAACAGAATCGACGAGACGAGGTACGCGAGCGCCTGCCCGGTCTGCACCAGCGCGATCCCGGTGGTGCGCAGTCGCGGTGGCAGGACCGGGCCGGCGAGCGCGATGAGCACGCCGTCGGTGGCCGCGTAGAACGTGCCGTACAGGGTGAGCGTCAGCACGAGCGCCGGCCAGCCGTGCAACGGTCCGGACAGCAGCAGGTACGTCATGCCGAGGGCGACGTAGCCACCCACCACCACGGGCAGCCTCCCGATCCGGTCGGCGAGCACACCGAGTGGGGCGGCGAGCAGCAGGTACGCGAGGCTGGTACCCACCGCCAGCAGCGGGAACCACCGCAGCCCCAGGTCCTCGCGGCGTTGCAGCACCAGGTAGACGAAGCCGTCGCCGATGGTGGCCAGGCCGAGCATCGTCGCGGCCAGCAACAGCCGACGTACGGATTGGCTGCGCAGCAGGCCCCACGCCTCGCCGACGGAGACCCGGGGCTCGCCCGGAGCATCGGCCGCCTCGCTGCTCGGGCGCTCGCGCACGAACAGCACGAGCACGACCACGGCCAGGGCGGCGATGCAGAAACTGGTGACGAAGACCGCGTCGTACGACTGCCCGACGGCCAGCAGGACGGCGAACGCGGCGAGCGGCCCGAGGAACGCGCCGACGCTGTCCATGGCCCGGTGCACTCCGAACGCCCTGCCCAGAGCCTCGGGTGGGGTGGACAGCGTGATCAGAGCGTCGCGGGGCGCGCTGCGGATGCCCTTGCCGACCCGGTCCACGGCGATGACCGCGCCGATGGCGGTGACCGACCGGCCGGCGAGCAACAGGCCGAGTTTGGCGACCGCCGAGAGCGCGTAGCCGACGCCGGCGACCAGCTTGCGCCGTCGGAACCGGTCGGCGACGAAACCGCCGACGACCCGCAGCAGCGCGGTCGCGCCCGTGTGGACGCCGTCGAGCACACCGAAGGCCACCGGGCTGAGGTGCAGGCCCAGCACCAGGTAGAGCGGCAGGACGGCGGCCACCATCTCGGCCGAGACGTCGGTGATCAGGCTGACCGTGCCGAGCGCGACCACGTTGCCGCTGACCAGCGCGAGCCGTCGGCGTCGTGGCCCGGGTGGGTCGGCGACCGGGCGGGAGACGGTCGACAGGTACACGCGCATCTCCTCTGCGACGGCGGGTGACGGTCAGCCATCGTGACGACCCGGTGCGGGAGGCCACAAGAGAGCGTGGGCAGCGGGCAGGCGTGCGATGGATGAACACCACGCGAACATCGAAGTGTTTCGCTGTTTGAGCGTACTGTTCATCTGGCGGCAGTGCGCCGGTTCATCGGCCTTCCTACGTTCCTTGCGCTCTCCACCCGCAACGAAGGGGTCCTGGATGGACATTCGAATCGCCCGCCCACCGGTGACGATCGGAACGGTCGCGGTACTGGTCACCGCCACCGCCGCCGTCATCCTGACCGGCTCGGGCACGGCCTCCGCGGCGAGCGTGACGTTCACGCCGGTCGCCGACACCTACGTCCAGAGCGACACCGCATCCACCAACTACGGCACGTCCACGCAGGTCGTGGTCGACAACTCACCGTCGCGGCGCATGTTCCTGCGCTTCACGGTGAGCGGCGTCAGCGGCACGGTGACCAGCGCCAAGCTGCGGCTGCGCACGATCAGCGGCAACAGCGGCAGCGACGCCGGTGGCACGTTCCGGAGGATGTCCAGCACCACCTGGTCGGAGACCGGCACCACCTGGAACAACCAGGCGGCCATCGACGGTGCCACGCTCGGGTCGCTGGGCGCGGTCTCCGGCAACACCTGGTACGAGGTCGACGTGACCTCGGCGGTCACCGGCAACGGCACGTACAGCTTCGGCGCCACCTCGACCAGCGGCGACGGCGCGTACTACGACACCCGCGAGAGTGGCGGCGACGCACCACAGCTGGTGGTCACGACCGGCACCACGACGCCGCCGTCCGGTGACCCGGTCCTCGTCGGCGCCGGCGACATCGCCACCTCCGGCTCCGGCGACACGGCCACCGCCGCGCTACTCGACACCATCTCCGGCACCGTCTTCACGACCGGCGACAACGTCTACGACAGCGGCACCGCGGCGCAGTTCGCCAGCTACTACGAGCCCACCTGGGGCCGGCACAAGAGCCGCACCCGCCCGTCGCCGGGCAACCACGACTACAACACGTCCGGCGCGACCGGCTACTACAACTACTTCGGTACGACCGCCGGCCCGAGCGGCCGGGGCTACTACTCCTACGACCTCGGCAACTGGCACGTCGTGTCGCTGAACTCGAACATCAGCATGTCGGCCGGCTCCACCCAGGAGCAGTGGCTGCGCGCCGACCTCGCGGCCAGCAGCAAGCCGTGCACGATCGCGTACTGGCACCACCCGCTGTTCACGTCCAGCTCCGACCACTCGCCGTCCACGTCGACGCGCCCGCTGTACCAGGCGCTCTACGACTACAACGCCGACGTCGTGGTGTGGGGCCACAACCACGTGTACGAGCGGTTCGGCCCGATGAACCCGTCCGGCAGCTACGACGCCAGTCGCGGGATGCGCAGCTTCGTCGCCGGGATGGGCGGTGCGGACCACTACGGCTTCGGCACCATCCAGCCCAACAGCGAGGCACGCAACAGCTCCGCGTGGGGGCTCCTGAAGTTCACCCTGCACTCCGGCAGCTACGACTGGCAGTTCGTGCCCGTCGCCGGCCAGACGTACGCCGACAGCGGCACCGGCAACTGCCACTGACCCGCTGACGACGTGTGCCCCTGCCCGTACCTCGGGCAGGGGCACACGTACGTGCCGTCATGGTGTCAGCGGGTGCCGGCCGCCCGGCGCTTGTTGTAGACGTCGAACGCGACGGCGACGAGAAGGACGAGGCCCTTCACCACCGACTGCGTCGACTGGTCGACGCCCATCAGCTGCATGCCGTTGCTCATCACCGCCATGATCAGACCACCGACCATCGCGCCGACCACGGTGCCCACGCCACCGGTGACCGCCGCGCCACCGATGAAGGCGGCCGCGATCGCGTCCAGCTCGAACATGTTGCCGGCCGCTGGCTGCGCGCCGTTGGACCGCGACGAGTAGATGACACCCGCCACCGCCGCCAGGAAACCCATGTTGACGAACATCCAGAAGTTGACGGTGCGGACCTTCACGCCCGACAGCGCCGCCGCCGAGAGGTTGCCGCCGATCGCGTAGACCTGACGGCCGAAGACCGTCCGCCGGGTGAGCAGACCGTAGACGAGCACCAGGACCGCCAGGATGATCAGCACGATCGGCAGCCCTCGGGCGTGCGCCAACTGCCAGGCGAAGTACATGATGACCGCGCCCACCAGGACGACCCGGGCGACGAACAGCGGGAACGACTCGACCGGCTGCTGGTAGCGGATACGCGCCAGGCGGGTACGGAAGCCACTCACCGCGTACCCGGCCACGGCGATCGCGCCGATCAGCAACGTGAAGGCGTCGAACCCGTTTCCACCGAGCAGGCCGTTGAGGAAGCCCGCCGCGACCTTCTGGTACTCGGCCGGGAACGGCGACAGCGAGATGTTGTCGAGCACCCGCAGGGTGAGGCCGCGGAACAGCAGCATGCCGGCCAGGGTCACGATGAACGCGGGGATGCCGGCGTACGCCACCCAGAAGCCGTGCCAGGCGCCGACCGCGATGCCGACGGCCAGGGCCGCGAGAACGCCCAGCCACCACGGGTGGCCCTGCTGGATCACCAGGACTGCGGATACCGCGCCGGTCAGCGCGACCACCGAGCCCACCGACAGGTCGATGTGACCGCCGATGATCAGGATGACCATGCCGATCGCGAGGACCAGGATGTACGAGTACTGAAGGACGATGTTGGTGATGTTGCCGGGGCTCAGCGACACGCCGTCGGTGAGGACCGCGAAGAGCCCCACGATGACGACCAGGGCGACGTAGATCCCGCTCTGCCGGAGGTTGTTCAGCACCAGGGCGCGCAGGTCGCTCGTCCCCGTGTGCAGAGCGGCCGCCGGCGCGGGGTCCGACGGTGTCGGGCGCTCCGTCGACGGGGTTTTAATGCTGGTCATCCGACGAGCTCCTTGTCCTTTGTCATCAGCTCCATGAGGCTCTCCTGGGTCGCCTCGCTTACCGGCTTCTCACCGGTGATCCGGCCCGCGGCGAGGGTGTAGATGCGGTCGCACATCCCCAGCAGCTCCGGCAGCTCGGAGGAGATGACGATCACCGCCTTGCCCTCGGCCACCAGCCGGTTGATGATCGTGTAAATCTCGAACTTGGCGCCGACGTCGATCCCCCGCGTCGGCTCGTCGAGGATCAGCACGTCCGGGTCGGTGAAGAGCCACTTCGACAGCACGACCTTCTGCTGGTTGCCGCCGGAGAGCTTCCCGACGACCGCCATCACGCTTGTCGTCTTGATGTTCATGTCCCGCCGGCTCGTCTCGGCGACCTTGATCTCCTCGTTGCCGTTCACCCAGCCGAGCCGGGCCAGCCGGTCCAGGGCGGCGGCGGAGACGTTGCGCCGGACGTCGTCGATGAGGTTGAGGCCGTACCGCTTGCGGTCCTCGGTGACGTACGCGATGCCGTGGTGGATGGCATCCGCGACGTTGCGGGCGTTGACCGCCCGCCCGTGCATGTAGAGCTTGCCGGTGATGTCGCGGCCGTAGGAGCGGCCGAAGACGCTCATCGCCAGCTCGGTCCGGCCGGCGCCCATCAGACCCGCGATGCCGACCACCTCGCCGGCACGCACCGACAGGTTGACGCCCTCGACGACCATCCGCTCCTGGGTGGGGTGCCGCACCGACCAGTCCTCGATCCGCAGCACCTCCTCGCCGGGCGACGATTCGCGGTCGGGGTAGAAGCTCTCGATGTCGCGGCCGACCATCCCCCGGATGATGCGCTGCTGGTTCACGTCGTCAGCGCGCATGTCGAGGGTTTCCACCGTGTGACCGTCCCGGATGACGGTGGTCGAGTCGGCGATCGCGGTGATCTCGTTGAGCTTGTGCGAGATCATGATGCAGGTGATGCCCTGCTCCTTGAGCTGTCGGAGCAGGCCGAGCAGGTGCGCCGAGTCGACGTCGTTGAGAGCGGCCGTCGGCTCGTCCAGGATGAGCAGGCGCACCTTCTTGGACAGCGCCTTGGCGATCTCCACCAGCTGCTGCTTGCCCACGCCGAGCTGGATGACCGGGGTGACCGGGTTCTCGTGCAGCCCGACGGACGCCAGCAGCTTCGCCGCTTCGGCGTTGGCCCGGTTCCAGTCGATCAGACCGCTGCGGCCCCGCCGCTCGTTGCCCAGGAAGAGGTTCTCGGCGATCGACAGGTAGGGCACCAGTGCGAGTTCCTGGTGGATGATGACGATGCCATTGGCCTCGCTGTCCCGGATGCCCCGGAACTGCATCGGCTTGCCGTCGAAGAGGATCTCGCCGTCGTACGAGCCGGATGGGTGGACGCCGGAGAGCACCTTCATCAGGGTGGACTTGCCGGCGCCGTTCTCGCCGCAGATGGCGTGGATCTCGCCCCGGCGCACCGCGAGGTTGACGTCCTCCAGCGCGGTCACTCCGGGGAAGGTCTTCGTGATACGACGCATCTCGAGGATGGTGTCGTCCATGGTCACTGTCCTCTGTCAGTCTGGACGTTGCTCCGTCACGGCGTCGGGCTCGGCGGTCGCCCGCCGAGCCTCTCGACGGGCACCCCGAAGGGCGTCGCGGTCAGCCACGGCGCTGCGGCGGCTTTC
>NZ_JBEXIL010000045.1:0-50306 GCF_040608555.1 Micromonospora sp. NPDC005172 | reverse complement strand
CCGACCCCGCCCCGGCCGCGGGGCGAAACCCGCGGCCGGACCCTCGCCGGACGGCACCGGAAAGCCGGTCGGGCGACGGCGGTGCGAGCACCGCCGTCGCGGATGGTCAGGGGGTCAGACGGCGACCACGGTCAGCGCCGGTTCCACGTCGGTCCACGAGGAGCCGGTCTCCGCCGAGCGGGTGACCGCGTCCAGCACGAGCTGTACCTGCAACGCGTCGGCGAACGAGGGCGCCGGGTCGGTGCCGGTGGCGATCGCCTCGATGAGATCGCGCATCTGGTGGGTGAAGGAGTGCTCGTAGCCGATGATGTGGCCCGGCGGCCACCACGCCGACATGTACGGGTGGTCGCCCTCGGTCACCAGGATTCGACTGAAGCCCTGCTCCAGCGTCGGCCGGGTGGCGTCGTAGAACTCCAACTCGTTGAGGCGCTCCAGGTCGAAGACCACGCTGCCCAGCGAGCCGTTGATCTCGACACGCAGGGCGTTCTTGCGACCGGTGGCGAAACGGCTCGCCTCGTACGTGGCGAGGGCGCCGCCGTCGAGCCGGGCCACGAAGACCGCGGCGTCGTCGACGGTGACCGCGCCGGTGGCCGGACCGTTGCCGTCGGCCGATTCGCCGTCGACAGAGGCCGCCAACCCGCTCGACTCGGCCGGCAACGGCCGCTCCTTGACGAACGTCTCGGTGATCGCGCTGACGCCGGTGATCTGCTGGCCGACGACGAACTGCGTCAGGTCGATGATGTGCGCACCGATGTCACCGAGCGCGCCGGAGCCCGCCCTGTCCTTCTGCAACCGCCAGACCAGCGGGAACTGCGGGTCCACGATCCAGTCCTGCAGGTACGTCGCTCGGACGTGTCGTATCACCCCGAGTCGTCCGTCGGCGACCATCTGGCGCATCATCGTGACCGCGGGGACCCGGCGGTAGTTGAACCCGCACATCGACCGCACCCCGGCGGCGCGGGCGGTGTCCGCCGCAGCGGTCATCGCCCGTGCCTCGGCCACCGTGTTGGCCAGCGGCTTCTCGCACAGGACGTGCTTGCCGGCGGCCAACGCGGCGAGGGCGATCTCGGCGTGACTGTCGCCCGGGGTGCAGACATCGACCACGTCGATGTCGTCCCGGTTGACCAGGTCGCGCCAGTCCGTCGTGTACGCGTCCCAGCCGAGCCGGTCAGCGGCGTCGGACACCGCTGTGGTGTCCCGGCCGCAGATCAGCGCCATTCGGGCCCGCGCCGGCAGGTCGTACACGCGGTTCACGGTGCGCCACGCCTGTGAGTGCGCGGCGCCCATGAACGCGTAACCGACCATGCCGATCCGCAGTTCTCTGTCTGTCGTGGACAAGGTGGGTCTCCCCCCGGTATGTCAGAACCCGAGCTTGTCGTAGCTGCTCGCGTTCTCCTTGGTGATCGTCTCGGAGGCGAGGGTCACTTCCTTGGGCACCTGCAGCTCCGTCAGGTCGCCCAGGCCCCGACCCTGCGCGATGAGCCGCGCGAGCGAGATCGCCGAGGACGCCATCGACGGGTTGTAGGTGACCGTCGCCTTGAGCACCGAGTTGTCGGCCTTGATCGCGTCGATCGCGAGCTTGGAGCCCGCGCCGCCGACCATGAAGAACTCGGACCGGTTGGCCTGCTTGACGGCCGCGAGCACACCGATGCCCTGGTCGTCGTCGTGGTTCCAGATCGCGTCGATCTTCGGCAGCGCCTGGAGCAGCTGGGCCGCCTCGCGCTGGCCGCTGTCCGAGGTGAACTCGGCCGAGCGCCGGTTGCTCACCTTGAACCCGTACGTCGCCAGCGCGGCCTTGAAGCCCTCGCTGCGCTCGACCGTCAGCGGGATCTCCAGACCGGCGATCTCACCGATGACCGGGTTGGCGACACCCTTGTCCTTGAGCTGCTTGCCGATGTAGTGCCCGGCGGAGACGCCCATGCCGTAGTTGTCGCCCTTGATCACCAGCCGTGAGGCCAGCGCGTCGGGGAACGCCCGGTCGAGGTTGACGATCGGGATACCGGCCTGCATGGCCTGGAGGGCAACGGCGTTGACCTCCTTGCCGTCGTGCGGCAGCACGACGATGATGTCCGGCTTCTGGGCGATCAGGGTGCCGAGCGTGGAGCGCTGGGCCTCCGAGTTCGAGCCGCCGTCGACCTCCTTGAACTCCACGTCCGAGTACGCGGCGGCCTGGGCCTTGGCGTTGGCGTGGATGGCGCCCATCCAGCCGTGGTCGGCGGCCGGGGCGGAGAAGCCGATGACGACCTTCTTGCCCGGAGCGTTGTTGCCCTCGGCGTTTCCGGCGGCCTTGGTCTGGGTGCTGGCGGCCGGGGTCTCGTTACTGGTGCAGGCGGTCAGCAGGGTGGCGGCGCCGACCGCTGCGCCACCGAAGAGCAACCGGCGGCGCGACAGGTCGCGACTGTTCTGGGTCATGAACGACCTCCTGGGAGCGGGATTTCATCTGGGTGAGGGTGTGCGAGGTCCGGCCACCGTCGAAGATCTCGACGTCGCCAGGACAACGGTGCGGTGCGTCAGGTTGCGGTGGTGACCCTGTTCCGCGCGAGGAGCCGAGTGACGGACTTGAACTTGAACTGCTGGATCAGGACGGCGCCGACGATGATGCCGCCCTTGACCATGTTCTGGGCCTCGATGGAGAGGCCGTTGATGGCGAAGAGGTTCGTGATCGTGGCGAAGATGATGACGCCGAGCAGCGAGCCGACGATCGTGCCCCGGCCACCGCTGAGCAGCGTCCCGCCGATGATCGCGGCGGCGATCGCGTCCAACTCGTACAGGTTGGCCATCGCCGCCTGCGCCGAGGTGGCCTGCGAGGTGAGCATGATGGCGGCGATGCCGCAGCACAGACCGGAGAGCGCGTAGAGCAGCATGGTGTGCCGGCGGACGTTGATGCCGGCCAGTCGGGCGGCCTCCGGGTTACCGCCGACGGCGATGGTCCGCCGGCCGAAGGTCGTCCGGTTGAGCAGGACCCATCCGGCCAGTACGACCGCGCCGAGGATGTAGACCAGGATCGGAATTCCGATGACCTTGCGGGCGGCGATGTCGTTGATGAAGGTGCTGCTCGACACCTGGGTCTGCTTGTTGGAGATCGACGCCGCCAGGCCGCGCGCGGCCACCAGCATCGCGAGGGTCGCGATGAAGGGCACCAACCTGCCGTACGAGATGAGGACGCCGTTGACCAGGCCGACGCAGATGCCGACCGCGAGGGCCGCGAAGATCATGCCGCCGGCGCCGTAGCTCTGGGTGGCCACCGTGGTGCACCAGACCCCGGCCAGCGCGACGATCGCTCCAACCGAGAGGTCGATGCCACCGCCGATGATCACGAAGGTCATGCCGACCGTGACCACGCCGACGACCGAGGCGAGTTGAAGGATCGCCAGGACGTTGTTCCAGACCCAGTTCGGGTCGCCGTACAGCTCGGGCTTGGTGATCGCGCCGACCACGATGAGCGCGGCCAGCACGCCGATCAGGCCGAGGTTGCGCTTCGCGCCGTCGCCGCCGTCGCCCCGCCACCAGGAGAGTTTGCCGGTGGATACCGCTTTATCGCTGGCCACCGCCGTCTCCGCCGGGTCCACCGGCGGCGACTGCGCCGGAAGCTGCGGGCGCTCCGGTGTCGCGGTGGGTGTGGGAGTCGCGTCGCTCATGCCGGTGCGCCTTCCATCAAGGACCCCGCCATCACGAGGTCAAGCACAGTGTTCTCGTCGAGTTCGCCGGCCGCGGCTTCGCGGACGACCCGCCCTTCCCGCATCACCAGCACCCGGTCGGCCAGGCCGAGCACCTCGGGCACCTCGCTGGAGACCAGCAGCACGCCGACGCCCTGCGCGGCCAGTGAGCGGATGACCTGGTACAGCTCAGCCCGGGCGCCCACGTCCACACCTCGGGTGGGCTCGTCGAGGAGCAGGAGCTTGGTGCCACCGAGCAGCCACCGGCCGACCACCACCTTCTGCTGGTTGCCGCCGGAGAGGGTGCGTACCGGCCGGTCGACGTCCCGGGGCCGCAGCTCCAGGGTCTCGGCGATCCGGTCGGCCTCGGCGCGTTCGGCCGCAGCGTTGGTGAAGCCCAGCCGCGCGTACCGGCCGAAGGTGGCGAGCGTGACGTTGCGGTAGATCGGCTCACCGAGCAGCAGCGCCTGACTCTTGCGCTCCTCGGGGGCCATGCCCATGCCGGCCCGTACCGCCGCGCCGACGCCGGGGCGCAGCACCTTGCCGTCCATCCGCACCGTGCCGGCCTCGGCCAGCCGGGCGCCGTAGATCGTCTCCAGCAGTTCGGAGCGGCCGGAGCCGACCAGGCCGGCGATGCCGACGATCTCCCCGGCCCGGACGTTCAGCGAGACGTCGGCGAACTCGCCGGTGCGGGTCAGCCCCTCCACCTGGAGCAGGTTGGCGCCGGCGGTGTCGTCGGCCGGCCGGTCCGGGAAGACGTACTCGATGGTCCGGCCGGTCATCCGGCTGACCAGGTCGCGGGTCGGGGTGTCGCGCGCCGGCAGGTTCGCCGCCGTGGTCCGGCCGTCCTTGAGTACGGTGACCCGGTCGCCGATCTCGCGGATCTCCTCCATGCGGTGGGAGATGTAGATGACGGCGATGCCCTGGGCGGTCAGTTCGCGGATGATCCGGAACAGGTTGCCGACCTCGTCGTGGGCCAGCACCGCGCTCGGCTCGTCCATGATGATCAGTCGCGCCTCGTGCGACAGCGCCCGCGCCATGCTGACGATCTGCTTGCCTGCCGCCGGCAGGGAGCGGACCATCCGCCCGGGCGGGATCTCGCCGTGACCCAACCGGCTGAGGATCTGCCGCGTGTGTCGGGCCATCCGGCCGCGCCGGACGAAGCCGAGGCTGCGGTATTCGTGCCCGAGGAACGCGTTCTCCGCGACCGACAGGTCCTCGACGAGGTCGAGTTCCTGGTAGATGGTCGCGATGCCGGCCTTCATGGCGGCCTGCGGGTTGGTGAAGGTGGCCGGTTCGCCGCGCCACTCGACGAGCCCGGAGTCCGGCTGGTGCACCCCGGCCAGCACCTTGATGAGGGTGGACTTGCCGGCGCCGTTCTGCCCCAGCAGGCAGTGCACCTCGCCGGCGCGGACCTCGAGCTGGACGCCGTCGAGGGCGCGTACGCCGGGGAAGGTCTTGACCACGTCGGTGAGGCGCAGGACGACCTCGCCCGCGACGGTGTCGGGGGGAGCTTCGACCAGCGGCGCGTCGGTGTCGGCGTCGGCCGACCCGGTGGTGGCGGTCTCGTCGGACAGGGCCACGGTCTCCTCCTCGCTCACGATGCTTCCCCGAAGGCGACGTCACTGGCGAGTACGGCCGCGCCGGCGACACCGGCCCGACCACCCAACTCGGACAGCACGACGGGCAGGTTGCCGGTGGCCAGGGGAAGCGACCGGCGGTAGACCACGCTGCGGATCTCGGCGAGCAGGATGTGCCCGAGCTGGGCCAGCCCGCCGCCGATCACGATCATCGACGGATTGGTGAAGCTGACCAGGCCGGCGAGCACGCCGCCGACCCGCCGTCCGCCGTCGCGGATGAGTTGGATGCAGGTCACGTCACCCTCGACGGCACCCTCGGCGACGTCCAGGGCGGTGACCACGCCGCGCAGGCTCATCCGCTCGGCCAGGGCCGGCGACACCCCGCTGCGGGCGGCGGCGGTCGCGTCCTTGGCCAGCGCGGCGCCGCTGAACAGCGCCTCCAGGCAGCCCGCGTTGCCGCACGAGCACATCGGGCCGTGCGCGTCGACCTGGATGTGGCCGATGTCCCCGGCGCAGCCGTCCGTGCCGCGGTAGACCTCGCCGGTGAGGTAGATGCCGCAGCCGATCCCGGTGCCGATCTTCACGAAGAGGAAGTCGTCCACCGAGTGGGCGACCCCGCCGTGGCGTTCCCCGATGGCCATGATGTTGACGTCGTTGTCGACGACCGCCGGGCAACCGTGCTCACGGCTGAGCAGCTCGCGCACGGGGAACCGGTCCCAGCCCGGCATGATCGGCGGCGACACCGGGACGCCGTCGCGGAAGCTGACCGGCCCGGGTACGCCGATGCCCACCGCGTCCAGCCGCTCGTACGCCCCGTCGACCCGGGCCTTGTGCAGCAGTTCGTTGACCCGTTGCAGGGTCACCTTCGGGCCGCTGCGGATGTCGGCGGCCTCGGCGTAGTGGGCCACCGGTTCGAGGCGGCCGTTGACCACCTCGACGTCCATCGAGCTGGCGCCCAGGTCGACGGCGGCGAAGCGCAGCTTCGGGTTCAGCTCGACGAGCGTCGAACGACGCCCGCCCCGGGAGGCGGCGAAACCGGCCTCGGCCACGTACCCCAGCGCGACCAGCCGGTCCAGCTCGGCCAGCAGGCGCGGGCGCGGCATCTGGAGCCGGTCACCCAGCTCGGCGCGGGACACGGCCCCCTCGTCGCGGAGCAACCGCAACAGTCGGACGTGCAGGGGGTCGACGGTCCGCACGCGGGGTTCACCTCTTCATCGGACTCGTTCACATCGACGCAACGCCGATGTGTTGTGTCCGACACAGTAGGAGCGTTCCTCGCCGCCTGTCCAGAGCTTCAACCGTTCCGTTCCCAACTTTTGTCCGAAGGAACAAAAGCTTAAAGTGGATCAAGAAAAGGATAACGGCGAGCCCGCGGGCGCTCGCGCGCAGTTTCATCGACCGACACGAACCCGCCCCACCAGCGGCTCTTGGCTGGCGGGGCGGGTTCGTGTCGGGTGGGGCGGCTCAGCCGCCCGTGTGCGCGGTGCCCTTCTTGCGTAGCTTGCGGTCGTCGCGCAGCTCCAGGTACGGCTCGTCGTCGACCGGGTGACCGGCCGAGATGGCCCGGCCACGCTCCAACTCCGCGTCGAACTCGGCACCCAGCAGGATCGCGATGTTGGTCAGCCACAACCAGATCAAGAAGATGATCACGCCGGCCAGCGCCCCGTACGTCTTGTTGTACGAGCCGAAGTTGCTCACGTAGAAGGCGAACAGACCGGAGATCAGCAGCCAGATCACCACGGCCAGCACCCCACCGGGGCTGACCCAGCGGAAGCCGCCGTGCCGCGCGTTCGGCGAGGCCCAGTAGAGGATGGCGAACATCAGGCTGACCAGGATCAGCAGCACCGGCCACTTGGCGACGTTCCACACCGCGACCGCCGTGGAGCCGAGGCCGATCGCGTCGCCGACCACCTCGGCCAACCGGCCGGTGAAGACCACGATCACCGCGCTGGCCAGCAGCAGCACCCCGATCACGGCGGTCACGCCGAGCCGGATCGGCAGCGTCTTCCAGATCGGCCGGCCCTCCGGCACGTCGTAGATGGTGTTCGAGGCACGCATGAAGGCGCCCACGTACCCGGACGCGGACCAGAACGCGGCCACCAGACCGATGATCGCGGCGACGCTGGCCAGCCCACCGCTGCCCTGCGCCTGCTTGATCGCTTCCTCGATGATCTTCTGGATGCTGTCGTTGGGCACCGCCTGGTTGACCGTGTCCTTGACGCCCTCGGTGGCGCTGGTGCCCAGCAGGCCGAGAATCGAGATCAGGACCAGCAGCCCGGGGAAGATGGACAGCACCCCGTAGTAGGTGAGCGCCGCCGCCCAGTCGGTCAGGCTGTCGTCCTGGAATTCGCTGACGGTGCGGCGCAACGCCGCCTTCCAGCCACTACCGGGCAGGTCGGTGGGGCTGTCCGGGCCCGCGTCCGGCCCGACCGGCGCGTTGGCACTGTCACGCTCAGTGCGGGCCTGTGTGCGCGGATCATGCTCGCTCCGGCCGTGCTTGCGATCGCGGGCGCTGCTGTCGTGCGCGCTGCTGTCGTGCGCGCTGGGGTCGCGCTCGCGCTGGGCGGAAGACTCGTCCGAGGCCATCGCCCCTCCTCATCGTCGGCGGTGTCACCTGCGGACATGCCCCGTCGACGGGTCCGGATAACCCCTACTTGTAGAGGAACCTGCCCATCCGACGCGCGGCCACGCCCAGCCCGACCGTCATCAGCGCCAGCAGGTAGAGCACGTCGAGCAGCCAGAGCCAGCCGCCGACGCCCAACGTGATCCCGCGGATCAGGTGCACCGCCCGGTACAGCGGGGTGACCTCGACCAGCCAGTGCAGCAGCGTCGGATAGGCCTGCGCCGGCACGAACGTGCCCGAGAAGAAGAACAGGGTGAACTGGACCGACCCCACCAGGTCGAAATCCTGCCAACTGCGCATGACCGTGGAGACCGCCATGCCGAGCCCGCCGAACGCGAACCCGACAAGCACCGCCGCCGGCAGCGCGGTGACGGCCCGGGTCACGGTGGTCAGGTCGAGCGCGACCATGACCCCGAGGAACGCGGCCGAGTATGCGCTCCCGCGCAGCATCGCCCACCCCAGCTCACCGAGGGCGATCTCGAACGGCCGTACCGGGGTGGCGATCATCCCGTCGTACAGCTTCATGTACTTCATCTTGCCGAAGAAATTGAATGTGGTCTCCGAGAGCGCCCCGGTCATCGCGGAGGAGGCCAGCATCGCCGGGGCCACGAACTCGGCGTACGACACCAGCCGCCCGTCGGGCAGCGGCAGGTCCCCGACCAGCGTCCCCACCCCCAGGCCGATGGAGAACAGGTAGAGCAGCGGTTCCACGAAGCCGGAGAGCAGCAGCAGCCAGTAGACCGACTTCAGGGCCGCGACGTTGCGCCCGATCACCGACGCCGACCGGCGGGACGCGCCGGAGACGTCGACCAGTCGGGGCAGGACCAGCGTGATCACGAGACCCCCTAGACGACGAGCTTGCGGCGGAAGGTGCGCAGCGCGAGCAGCCACCCGGCGACCGCCCAGGCGGCCAGGTAGAGCAGGTGACCGACGATCGACCACTGTGGGGCGACACCGAGCGTGGCCGCCCGGCACAGGTCGACCGCATGCCAGAGCGGCGTCGCGTACGCCAGCCACCGCAACGCCTCGGGCAGCGACTCGACCGGGAAGAACACCCCGGCGAACAGGCTCATCGGGATGACCGCGAACCGGAACAGCATCGCCAGCCAACTGTCACTGGACACCACCGCGGCGTAGGCGAAGGTCGGCGCGGCCACGGCCAGCCCGAGCAACGCCACCACCGGCAGGGTGACCACCGCCCACGGTGAGCGCAACGCCCCGAACAACCCGGTCACCAGCAGGAACACCGCGATCGAGGTGACCACCCGGAACAGCACGAAGGCCAGGTGCCCGGCCAGGATGTCGCCCACGCGCAGCGGCGACGCGCTCTGCGCCTGGTAGCTCTTGATCCACTGGAAGTTGCTGAACACCGGCCACGTCGAGTCACCCACGGTCACCTGGAGCGCGGTCGAGGCGATCAGCCCGGGGACCAGCCAGTCGAGGTAGGGCACGCCGCCGACACCCTGGTCGATGTAGCCCCCGACGCCCACACCGAAGCCGAGCACGGTCAGCAGCGGCAGGAGGAACGACGAGAAGACCCCGGCCCGCCAGGTGCGGCGCAGCCCCACCAGGTAGTAGCCGAACACCGCGGCCGCCGGCGCCCACGGCGCCCGCGCCCGCTCCGCCACACCCACCATGACCACCCCCGTCCCCGACCTTCCTACCCCCGGGGTACGACACGTCGCCCGGCCACCCTACGGCGACCCCGTCGACGTGTCGCCGGGGTTTCGGCGGCTCCACGCGCCGTGCCAGCGGCTCTCCCGCGCGACGATCCACTCCAGATCCCCGATGTGGCGGCATCCCATCGCCCGGACACCCCCACATCGGCGACCTGGTGTGGATCACACCCTCCGGGCGGCGCCGGACCCGACGAAGGCGCGCCACGCGTCGGGCGGAAAGACCAGCATCGGCCCGCCCGGGTCCTTGGAGTCACGAACGGCCACGACCTCCGGCAGATTGTCCGCGACCTCCACGCAGTTGCCACCGCTGCCGTTGCTGCGAGTGCTCTTGCGCCACCGAGCGCCGGTCAGCTCCATGTCTCCGCCACTTCCTGCGCTTTTGTCGAATGGTTACTGCTGCGACAGTGCCTCATGGCAGATCAACTCGATTTCCCGTAAAGCGGTGCGTTCCGATCCCGCAGACGCCCCGGTTTGCGGGAAGCCGAGTGGACCTTGGGACTGTGCGGGCCGCGCGACCGTCCAGCGACCTATCGGACACCGACACCGAGGCCGACGAACGCGCGCCACGCCTCGGGCTCGAAGACGAGCACCGGGCCATCCGGGTCCTTCGAATCACGTACGGCCACCAGCCCCGAAAGGTTGTCGGCCACCTCCACACAGTTGCCACCGTCCGGGCCGCTGCGACTGCTCCTGCGCCACCGAGCGCCGGTCACATCCATGTCTCCGCCACTTCCGCCATCAGATCGAGGGACTGCCCGTGCGATAGTGCCTCACCCCGAATGGACTCCCACACCTCGACCATCTGCCGGACATAGTCGGACCGGTCGATGACCTGCCCGTGGCGCTGCCCAGCGAGGTAGACCAGGTCCTCCCCCTCTGGCGACGAGGCGATAACGAAGGGCCCGCCGAGTCCAGCGTAGGCACCGGCACTGGTCGGCACTACCTGGATGCGCACCCTTGGAAATGCCGAGCCGAGTTTCACGAGGTGCTGAATCTGCTCGCGCATCACTGCCGGCCCACCGACGTCTCGGCGCAGCACATGCTCATCGATCAACGAAGTGATCAATGGCGGCCGATCCCGAGTGAGTAGGCCCTGTCGGTCCAGTCTCGTCACCACGTGCTGCTCGATCTCATCCGGAGCGAAGAGCCCGCCACCGGTCAGCAGAGCCCGGGCGTACCCCTCGGTCTGCAAGAGGCCCGGCACACACAGCGGCTCGAACCACCGCAGTGCCGTGGTCTCCTGCTCGATGCCCGCCCAGTCGCGGAACCACGGCACGACGGTCTCCCGGCTGATCCGCCGTTGGATGCGTTCGAACCTGCCGTCGGCCGCGAGCACGACGTCACAGCGACGTGCGAAGTCCAGGCTCGGCCGGCGCTCGGAGGTCTCCACCTTGGCGACCAGCGCACCCGAGTAGCTCAACGCCTCGGCGAGCGCCGCCTGGGACAGGCCGCCGGCTGCCCGGGCCAGCCGTAGCTCCTCCGCGAAGTGCTCCAGCATGGACGAACTCTCCACGGACAACCTCCGTACATCTTCGTACCGTGCCGGGCCGACCCTCGTACGCGCCTGTCGTCGGCGCGCGGAACCTCCCACCGTAGTCGGACCATCACCAGACTGTCACGCAGCGGAACCGCTCACGGGAACGGACGGCGGGCGGAACCAGGCCGGGAGCGCCCCGTGACCCCCGATCCGGGGCGCTCCCACCCATCGAGCACACCGGCTACGACCAGGGGAGGCGCCGATGCCCCGCTACCGTCCACACGTGGCGGCGCGTCCGTCGTGGCGCTGCCGGGTCTGCGGCGCGGCGTGGCCGTGCTCGCCGGCACGGCTGGCGCTGCTCGGCGAGTACCGCGAGAACCGGACCGGCCTGCTGGTCTACCTCGCGACGCTGCTCGACGAGGCGGCCGGCGACCTCCCGGACAGCGACCGACTGACCGACCGCTTCCTCAGCTGGGCCAGAGCGCGATGATCGTTGGCTGCTCACCAGCACGACACGCCGGCATGAATGCCGCTGGGCAACCACCGATCGCCCCGGCTCACCCGCACCGGCCGCCGATCGGCCCGGCTCGACCACACCGGCCGCCAATCGCGGCGCTTCAGTCGACGAGGGTGCGGCCGGTGAGGTGCAGGAAGACGTCCTCCAGGCTGCTGCGCCGCACCAGCACGTTGGCCGGCTGCAACCCCAACGCGGTCACCTCGGTGACCGCCGCGTCGCCGTCCGGTACGTAGAGCAGGACCCGGTCGGGCAGCACCTCGACCCGCTCCCCCAGCCCGTCGAGCTTGTCGGCGAACGGCGCCTGCGACTCGGCGGCGAAGCGCAGCTCGACCACCTCGCGGGTGGAGTGTCGTGCGATCAGTGCGCGGGGTGAGCCCTCGGCGACGATCCGCCCACCGTCCATCACCACCAGCCGGTCGCAGAGCTGCTCGGCCTCGTCCATGTAGTGCGTGGTGAGCACCAGCGTGACGCCCTGCTGCTTGAGCCGGAACAGACGCTCCCACACCAGGTGCCGGGCCTGCGGGTCGAGCCCGGTGGTCGGCTCGTCGAGCAGCACGATGTCCGGGTCGTTGACCAGGGCACGGGCGATGGTCAGGCGGCGCTTCATCCCGCCGGAGAGCGGATCGACCCTGCTGTCGGCGCGCTCGGTGAGCTGGACGAAGTCGAGCAGTTCGTCGGCACGCGCCCGCGCCGCCCGCCGGGAGATGCCGAAGTAGCGGGCATAGACGGTCAGGTTCTCCCGAACGGTCAGCTCCGGGTCGAGGTTGTCGAGCTGGGGGCACACGCCGAGGCGGGCCCGGATCGCCGGCCCGTCGGCCACCGGGTCCAGGTCGAGGATGCGCAGCTCCCCGTCACTCGGTGGGGAGGTGCAGCCGATCATGCGCATGGTGGACGACTTGCCCGCGCCGTTCGGTCCGAGGAGACCGAACGCCTCACCCGACTGCACCTCGACGTCGATGCCGTCCACGGCGGTGAAGTCACCGAACCGCTTCACCAGCCCACGAGCCCGAATCAGTGGTCGCCCGGTAGTCACCGCCCGACCCTAACCGCCGGGTCCGACACCCCTCCACGCAAATACGCCGCGGCAGACCCGCCGGGAACGAAACGCCGATCAATGCCGCACCGGATCAGCTGATCGACAGGTATCGTCCCCTTGTGTCGCCCGTCAGCTCGCCCGATGGCCCGCCGTCAGCCGCCCGAGCAGCCAACTCATCCGCCGACGGACCTGCCACGAAAGCCGCCGACGAACCCGCCGCAAAGGCCAGCGACGAACCCGCCACAAAGGCCGCCGGCGAACCCGCCACGAAGGCCAGCGGCGAACCCGCCACGAAGGCCAGCGGCACAGCCGCCACGAGCACCGGCGACGGGCCGCCCCGACCACGCCCACCGGCCGAGACCTCGTTACCGGCGAAGGCCCACGGACCGGCCGAGGCGGCCGAGCGCGCGACCCGGGACATGGCGGCCCAGTTCGAGGACGAGAAGCCCGGGCGGGTGCTGTCCGGGCCGGCGGCTCTGCTCCTCGGCACGGTCGCGTTGGCGGTCGGCGCGCTGGCCCTCTGGCAGGTGTTCCGTCCGCTTGCGCAGGGCAGCAAATACTATTTGATCATCTTCCTGGCCGGAGTGCTGCCGCTGGTCTTCCTCGCCTACCCGGCCGACCTGCCGCGCTGGGCCCGTCTGCGCAGACCACGACGACGCGACGACGACGCCCACCGCGCCGACCAAACCGACCGCGCCGACGACACCGACCACACCGAGCGCACCGGCAGCACCCGGCCCACCGTCGTCGACTGGCTGCTGTTCGCCCTGACCGTGGCGGCCTGCCTCTACCCCGTCCTGCCGATCACGATCGGCACGGGTGGCGGCGGCTACAACGCGTTCCTCGATCGGCAGGGCCTGCTCGCGCCGACCGACCTGGTGCTCGGCACCGTGCTGCTGCTCCTGCTGCTGGAGGCGTGCCGACGTACGACCGGTTGGATCCTGCCGGCGGTCTGCCTGCTGTTCCTCGGGTACGGCTACTACGGCGGGTTGCTGCCGCAGTCCTGGCCGGTCGCGCACGCCGGGCTCGACTTCAGTCAACTCGTCGACGCGTTCTACAACTCCGACAGCGGCTTCTACGGCACCCCGCTGGACGTGGCCGCGTCGTACATCGTGCTGTTCACCATCTACGGGGCGGTGCTGGAGCTGTCCGGGGCCGGGCGGTTCTTCGTCGACCTGTCCGCCGCCGCGTTCCGTCGCTCCCGTACCGCCGCCGGTCGGACGGCGGTGGCCTCGGGCTTCCTGCTCGGTACGGTCTCCGGCTCCGGCGCGGCGACGACGGTGAGCATCGGCGCGGTCACCTGGCCGCTGCTGCGTCGCGCCGGCTATCCCCCGGAACGTGCCGGCGGCATGCTGGCTGCGGCGGGCGTTGGCGCGATCCTCTCCCCGCCCACCCTGGGTGCGGCGGCGTTCATCATCGCCGAGTACCTGGGCGTCTCGTACCTCGCGGTGCTGGGCTGGGCCACGGTGCCGACGGTGCTCTACTACCTGGGCATCCTGCTCTCCGTGGAGATCGACGCCCGCCGGTCCGGCGTACGACCGGTCGTGCTCGACGTCGGCTCGCCGTGGCGGTTGCTGGGCCGGTTCGGCTACCACTTCGCCTCGTTGATCGCGATCATCGTGTTCCTCGCGGTCGGTGTCTCCGCGACGAGGGCCGTGGTCTTCGCCATCGTCCTCACCGCCGCGTTGTCGTGGCTGGACCGCACGCACCGGCTCACCCCGGCCCGGCTGGCGACCGCGCTGGTCACCGGCGTACGCGGGGTCCTCGCCGTCACCGCTGTCTGCGCCGCCGCCGGCATCATCACGGCGACCACCACGAAGACCGGTCTCGGGCCGCAGGCGGCGGCACTGCTGATCGGCGGGGCGCAGGCGGCCACCTCGGACCCGACGCTGGTCCTGGTGCTGACGGCGCTTCTCGCCGCCGTCGCCCTCAGCCTGCTGGGCCTGGCCGTGCCGGTCACCGCCTCGTTCGTGATCGGGTGGGTGATCGTCGGCCCGGCCCTGCTCGACCTGGGCGTGGCCGCGCCCGCCGCGGCGATGTTCGTCTTCTACTTCGCCGTGCTGTCCGAGGTGTCCCCGCCGACCGCGCTCGCGGCCGTGGCCGCCGCCGCCGTCACCGGGGGCCGGCTGGTGCCGACCATGTGGCAGACCCTGCGGTACGCGCTGCCGGCGTACCTGACCCCGATCGCGTTCGTCATCACCCCGACCGGGCTGGGCCTGCTCGGCATCGGCGGTGTCGGGCGGATCGCCGTCGCCGCCGTGGTCACCGCGCTCAGCGTGGCGGTACTCGCCGTCGCCGCCGGTGGCTGGCTGCCCGGTGTGGGCCCGGCCGGCGCGCCGGAGCGGGTGCTCGGCGCGCTCGGCGGGGTCACGCTGCTCTGGCTCGAACCCGTGCCGGTCGCCCTCGGCGCGGCGCTGGCCGCTGTCGCGGCGACGGGTGTTTTCCTGCGCCGCCGATCCGCCGACCGATCATCGCCCCATCCTGTTGAGGAGAGACTGTGAGACGAATCGACGTACGACTCGCGGCGGGTGTGAGCGCGCTCGCCCTCGTCCTGACGGGCGTCACCGGCTGCGGAGGGCAGAAGGGCGGCGCGGCCGAGGACGACACGGCCAGCGCGGTCACCTGCGAGGTGGCCCGGGAGACCCGCGTGGGCATCGCCACCGGCAACTCGACGGGCGTCTACTACGGCGTCGGCAACGCCCTGGCCGGGCAGCTCTCCGGTGCGACAGGCGGCAAGCTCACCGGCACCGCCGCCGAGACCGGCGCGTCGGTGCAGAACGTCGAGCAGTTGGTCGGCGGCCAGTACGACGTGGCGTTCTCGCTTTTCGACACGGCGGTCAACGCGGTCGAGGGCAAGGGCAGCTTCAACGCGCCGCAGCCGGTGCAGGCGTTGGCCCGCCTCTACGACAACTACACGCAGGTGGTGGTCCGCAAGAATTCTCAGATCACCTCGGTGGCCGGCATGCGCGGCAAGCGGATCTCCACGGGCTCCCCGAAGTCCGGCACGGAGGTGATCGCGAACCGGCTACTGGAGGCCGCCGGACTCGACCCGGCCAAGGACGTCCGGGCGCAGCGACTCGACCTCGCGAAGACTGTCGACGGCGTCAAGGACGGCAGCATCGACGGCTTCTTCTGGTCCGGTGGCCTGCCCACCACCGGCGTGACGGACCTGTTCACCACCGCCGGCGACACGGTGACGTTCGTCGACATCTCGCCGCTGCTGCCGAAGCTGACCGCGTTGAGCCCCGGCTACCAGAGCGGCACGATCGGTCGGGACGTGTACCGGACGGCGACCGACACCCCGACCATCGTCGTGCCCAACGTGCTGCTGGTCCGCAAGGACCTGGACGCCAACGTCGCCTGCGCGATCACCCGGACGGTGTTCGACAAGCGCGACGTCCTGGCCCAGGCCAATCCGGCGGCCAAGGGAATCTCGCTGGATAAGGCCCGCAGGACCCTGCCGGTGCCGCTGCACCGGGGCGCCGAGAAGGCGTTGAACGACCTCGGCGCGCGGTGACCCGGCCGTTCAGTCGGCCGGCGCGGTGGCGGCGCGCGCCGCGCTGACCAGACGGTCGGTCTCGGCGAGCAGGGCTTCGTCGTCCGCCGGGGTGCCGGGGTCGGGTCGGACCGTCCAGGTCAGACCGTCCACGCCGGCCACCCGGCGGGCCACGACGCGCGCCGCGCCGCCGGGCACCGGGTGGTGTTCGGTGTACGCGACGGAACGCGTCACCCGGGCCCGTACCTGGTGCGGCAGCTCACCGGGGTCGAGCAGCAGGTACGTCTCGGCCGGCCCGTCGGCGACCACGAGGTAGCCGTCGCGCTCGACGACGGTCTCGGCGGGCGTGACGGTCAGCTCCCGGCCCGACCAGACCGCCTTGATCAGGTCGTGCCAGCCGATGCGGTGCCCGCGCCCGGGCAGCCACAGCCCGAGGTTGCTGGCCACGACCACGCCGTCGCCCTCGCCGTTGCCGACCGCCGCCCACGCGAGTACACGCTCGTCGGCGGCCAACGGCGGCCGGTCGGCCGGAGGCAGCTTCGGCTTACGGCTGAACAGTCCCATCTAGAGCCCTCCCGCGGCCTGCTCGCGCAGCGCCCGGGCGTGCTGTTCCAGTGACAGCAGCTCCCCGAAGGCGGCGAAGTACTCGTCCTTGTTGTTGACCGGGTTGATCCGCTGGATCCGCGACTTCAGATCACGGATGCGGGCCGTCACCGACCCGAACTGCACCCGGGCCATGGTGATCGACACGTAGCGCGGGTCGGGCTCGCCGTCGATGCGCAGCGGCTCCACGGCCAGCTCACCGACCAGCGCCGCGGCGGCCAGGTCGTCGCAGGCGTCGCGGACCTTCTCGATCCAGACCGCGCCACCGGTCGCCGACGCCACGCCGCCGGCCTCGGCGACGGCCGCCCGCACGGCCACGTGCAGCGGGTGGCGATATTCGTTGGCCTCGATCGCGTCGAACATCGGCCCGGCCAGCACCGGCTGTTGCAGGGCGAGCTTCAACGCCTCGCGCTCGACCATCGACTGCGGACTGTCCACCGACACCTCGGGGCGGGTCGGGGCGGGCCGGGCGGCGGGCGCGGCGTCCCGGCCACCGGACGGCGGAGTGTTCGCGGCGGCGAGCACGGCCCGCTGCACCGGCTCGATCTCCATCCCGAGGTCCATGGCGAGCTTGCGGACGTACTCGGGGCGCTTTTCCCGGTCTTTGAGTTGCGCGACAAGCGGCGCGGCCCGGCGCATGGCCTCCACCCGGCCGTCGACGGTGTCCAGGTCGAAGCGGCTGATCTCGTGCCGCAGCGCGAAGTCGACGAGCGGTTCGCGGCGGGCGACCAGGTCGCGCACGGCCAGGTCACCCTTGGCCAGGCGCAGCTCACACGGGTCCATGTTGTCGGGGCTGACGGCGATGAACGTCCGCCCGACGAAGCGCTGGTCGTCGCCGAACGCGCGCAGCGCCGCCTTCTGGCCGGCGGCGTCCCCGTCGAAGGTGAAGATGATCTCGCCGGCCACCGAGTCGGTGTCCAGCAGGAGCCGGCGCAGCACCCCGATGTGGTCCGCGCCGAACGCGGTGCCGCAGGTCGCCACCGCCGTCGGCACGTCGGCCAGGTGACAGGCCATCACGTCGGTGTAGCCCTCGACGACGACCACACGGCCCTGCTTGGCGATCTCCCGCTTGGCCTGGTCGAGGCCGTAGAGCACGTGCGACTTCTTGTAGATCGGCGTCTCGGGGGTGTTCAGGTACTTCGGGCCGTCGTCGTCGTCGAAGAGCTTGCGCGCCCCGAAGCCGATCACGTCGCCCGCCAGATCGCGGATCGGCCAGAGCAGCCGGCGGCGGAACCTGTCGATCAGGCTGCCGGAGCGGGCCTCCCGGGACAGCCCAGCGGTGACCAGCTCCTGGTGGGTGAAGCCCTGCTGACGGAGGTGCTTGGTGAGCAGGTCCCAGCCCTCCGGCGCGAACCCGCACCCGTAGCGCTCGGCGGCTGCCCGGTCGAAGCCCCGTCGGGCCAGGAACTCCCGTGCCGGCCGGGCCCCGGCGGTGCTGAGCTGCGCCCGGTAGAACTCCACAGCGGCGGCGTGCGCGGCGACCAGACGTTGACGCTGGCCCTGCTGCGGGCGCGGACGCGGGGCGCTCCGGTCGTCCTCGACGTAGCGGAGCTGGATGCCGGCGCGCCCGGCCAACCGCTCGACGGACTCGACGAAGCTGAGGTGCTCCGCGTCCATCAGGAACTTGATCGCGTCGCCGCCGGCCCCGCAGCCGAAGCAGTACCAGACGTTGCGGGCCGGCGAGACGTTGAACGACGGGCTCTTCTCGTCGTGGAACGGGCACAGGCCCTTGAGGTTGCCGCCACCGGCGGACTTCAGGGTGACCGTCTCGGAGATCACGTCCCCGATCGAGGTGCGTTCCCGGACCAGCGCGATGTCCTCGTCCCGGATCCGCCCAGCCATGCGCCACCCCCTCGCCGTACATCCTGCCCTGCCGGACCGACGACACGCCCTCCGGGGGACGCCGGTGTGGCGGGGGCCGCCGTCGGACTCGCCCGTTCCGGCCCGGCCGGCGGGTCCGCGCGGGGACCATGACCAGATGGGCAGGGTACGCGCCAACAGGCCCCGACCACCGGACTGGTTGGCCGGCCGGCTGCGGATACGGGGGCGGGGCCCGCAGGCCGACGGGGCCGGCGAGGCCGGCGAACGGCACGCAACCTGGCTGGAGCTGTTCCTCGACCTCATCTTCGTGTACGCGCTGGCGGCGGTGACACGCCGGTTGGGCGACGATCCCACCCCGTCGCCGAGCGCCGTGCTGGCCGTGCTGGGGCTCTTCGTCGTGGTCCAGTGGGCCTGGTTGGGCCAGGTGTTCTACGACACCCGCTTCGACCCGGACGACGTACCGCACCGGATCCTGGTGCTGGTCGCGCTGGTCGGCGCGGGGACGATCACGCTCGGGGTGGACGAGGTGCCGGAGAGCGTGCTCCTGCCGGTGGGCTACCTGATCGTGCGGGGCGTGCTGCTCCTGCTGTACGTCCGCGCCCGGCCGACCGGCCCGATGTCCCGTACGGTGACCACGATCTACCTGCTCGGCTTCGGGTCGGGCTGGCTGATCTGGCTGGCCTCGCTGGCCGCACCCACCGACACGCGCCCGACGTTGTGGATCGTCGCGATGCTCATCGAGCTGGCCACCCCGTGGGTCGGCAAGCGCTGGCTGAACCGGTTTCCGGTCGACGACCAGCACCTGCCGGAACGGATCGGGCAGTTCACCATCATCGTGCTGGGCAGCGCGCTGGCCAGCCTCCTCTTCGCGGTGCCCGACCATCCCCGGCCGCACATGATCGTCACGGCGGGACTGGCCTTCCTGGTGCCGGCGGCCGTCTGGTGGGTCTACACCACGTTCGTCACCACCCGCGAGTCACAGCGACGGCTGCGCGGCGGCCAGACGTACGCCTACCTGCACATCCCGCTCGGCGGCGCGCTCCTGCTGCTCGGCTGGGCGCTCGGGCAGATGGTCCGGCTGGCCGACGACGAGGTGGTCCGGCTGCCGATGGAGCTGCGGCTCCTGCTGGCCGCCTCGCTCACCGTCTGGATGCTCTGCGGGCTGGCGCTGCACTCGGTGTGGAACCGGCCGAGCATCGGTCGTCTGGGCATCGCCGGCTACGGCGTGGGCTCGGCCATCCTCATCACCGCGGCGGTGCACGGGACGAAGCTGATGCTGGCCCTGCTCTCCGTGGCGGTCGTCGGGTACGCGGTGCTGCTCACCCGACGACTCACCGCGACGGCCGAGGACTGAGCTGGCCGACCCTCACGCGGCGGCCAGCTCAACGGCGCTCAGCTCATCGGCGCTCAGGCGGCGGCCGGCTCCTCGGCGGCGACCTGCCGGTTCCAGTCGGCCTTCGAGGAGCGCCAGCCCTCGTCGTCCATGCCCCGCCGCCAGTAGCCGGAGATGGAGAGCCGGTCGAGGGGCACCCCGCGCTCGCCGCGCAGCAGTCGGCGCAGGTCCCGGACGAAGGCCGCTTCGCCGTGCACGAAGGCGTGCACCTGACCGGCCGGGAACTCCAGCGCGCGCACCGCGTCGACAAGTGCCTCGCCCACCGGGCGTTCGCCGCGGTGCAGCCAGGTGAGCGTGACCGCTCCGGGGCTGAGCAGCTTCTGCTCGTCCGCCGGGTCGGCGATCTCCACGAAGACGTGTGCCGGCGCGCCCAGCGGCAGCCGTTCCAGGGCGGCGGCGATCGCCGGGAGGGCGCTCTCGTCGCCGACCAGGAGGTGCCAGTCCGCGTCCGGGTCCGGCGCGTACGCCCCGCCGGGGCCGACGAAGTGCACCGGATCGCCCGGCCGCAGCGCTGCGGCCCACGGGCCGGCCAGCCCCTCGTCGCCGTGGTACACCACGTCCACGGTCAGCTCCCCGGCCAGCGGGTCCCACCGTCGCACGGTGTACGCCCGCAGCCGGGGCCACTGCTCGCGGGGCATGTCGCGGCGGATCGCGGCGAGGTCCAGCGGCTGCGGGTACGCGACGCCGGCGTGCGGAAAGACCAGCTTGATGTAGTGGTCGGTGAACTCGCCCACCGGCAGGCCGGCCAGCTCGTCGCCGCCGAGGACGAGCCGGATCAGGTGCGGGGTGGGTCGCTCGGTGCGCAGCACCTGGACCGAGGTGACGTTCCTGGGGCGTTCCGTCATGCACTTAGGTTAACCTAAGTTGTCGAGGTGCCCGCCATCGGTGCGCCGTCGCCGACCAGACGCGTGTGCCAGCTCACCGCCGCCGGGTCGGTGAGCGAGGCGACCTGGTCGATCACGACCCGCAACCGGGCCGCGTCATCCGGCGCGGCCCGCCACAGCGGAGCGAAGATCGGGTCGAGCCCGTCCGGTGCCCGCCGGACGAGCGCGGCCACCAGTTCGGCCAACATCGTCCGCTGCTGCTCGTAGCGACCCCGAAAGCCGCTGCGCCGCATCACGTAGCGCAGGGCGATGCCCTTGAGCAGCGCACACTGCGCCCGGACCAGCCTCGGCACCACCAGATCGGCGGCGTACCGACGGTGCGGGCCCGGCCCGTACCGCTCCTCCGTGGCCGCCACCGCCGCCGACACGAACCGGCCGGTCAGGCCACTTGTGGTGGCCTTCAACGCGACCTGGGCGCGGTGGCTGCCGTCGTACGCGGCGAGCGGGGCGAGCAGCACCTCGGCCAGCAACGCGACCAGCACCTCGGCCAGGTCGCCCGGGGACTCCCCCGAGTACGTGGCGGCCACGTCGGCACAGAGCGCGGCCCGTTCGTCGGCGTCGGTGAGCAGCGGACGCAGTGTGACGTACCCGCCGTGGATGCCGTCCTCGACGTCGTGCACCGAGTACGCGACGTCGTCGGCCCAGTCCATCACCTGCGCCTCCAGGCAGCGCCGGTCGCCGGGCGCACCGGCCCGGAGCCACTCGAAGACCGCCGTGTCGTCGGCGTACACCCCGAACTTGCGCTGCCCCGGGCGGCGCGGCCAGGGATACTTGCCGATCGCGTCGAGCGACGCCCGGGTCAGGTTCAGCCCGGCGGACGACCCGTCCGGGGCGAGCACCTTCGCCTCCAACCGGGTCAGCACCCGCAGTGTCTGCGCGTTGCCCTCGAAGCCGCCGCAGGGCGTCGCGAGCAGGTCCAGCGCGGCCTCGCCGTTGTGCCCGAACGGCGGATGCCCCAGGTCGTGGGCGAGCCCGGCGACGTCGACGACGTCCGGGTCGCAGCCCAACCGGGCACCCATCTCACGGGCGATCTGGGCCACCTCCAACGAGTGCGTCAGCCGCGTACGCAGGAAGTCGTCGGTGCCGGCGGTGTGCACCTGCGTCTTGGTGGCCAACCGGCGGAACGCGGCCGAGTGCAGCACCCGGGCACGGTCACGCTCGTACGGCGACCGACGGTGGCCGGTGTCCTTCGGCGGCTCCACCACCAACCGATCGGCGGGATCGCTGCTCACTGCTCAGGTAACACGCAGAACTCGTTGCCCTCCGGGTCGGCGAGCACCGTCCACTGCACGTCGCCCTGGCCGATGTCCACGTGCCGGGCGCCCATGTCGACCAGACGCTCGACCTCGGCCTCCCGGTCGGCCGGGCGCAGGTCGAGGTGCAGCCGGTTCTTGCGCACCTTGCCCTCGGCCACCGGGCCGAAGAAGATGGCGGGGGTCCGATCCGCGGACTGGCGGATCTCCACGCCGCTCGGCTTCTCGGTGACGATCTGATAGCCGAGCGCCTCGGCCCACCAGCGGGCCAGCCGCGCCGGATCGCGGGCGTCGACGGTGAGGCTCTCCCAGACGCTTGTCATTCAGTCACCCTTCCCGTTCGACGGCGTGCACAATCAGCCGTTTGCGAGCGAGCCAAGGTTACGCCCGTCGCGGCCTCCTGATGCGCCCCCGACCCTTCGGCGGGTGGCGAACGCCAGCGGCGGCCCGGTCCCCCGGGCCGCCGCCGTGCCGCGCGTCAGCGACTGTCCGAGCCGTCGGTCTCCACGGCCGCCCGGCCGGCTTCCAGGCGTGCCACCGGCACGCGGAACGGCGAGCAGGACACGTAGTCCAGCCCGACCTCGTGGAAGAAGTGCACCGAGTCGGGGTCGCCACCGTGCTCACCGCAGATACCGAGTTTCAGCCCCGGCCGGGCGGCCCGGCCCTCCTCGGCGGCGATCCGGATCAACCGGCCGACGCCGTCACGGTCGATCGACTCGAACGGCGAGATGCCGAAGATGCCCAGCTCCAGGTAGCGCCAGAAGAAGGCACCCTCGACGTCGTCGCGGGAGAAGCCCCAGCCCATCTGCGTCAGGTCGTTGGTGCCGAACGAGAAGAACTCGGCGGCCTCCGCGATCTGGCCGGCGGTCAGCGCCGCCCGGGGCACCTCGATCATCGTGCCGATCAGCACCTCGACACCGCTGTCCCCGACCACCTCGGCGATGATCTTCTCGGCCTCGGCGCGTACCGTCTCCAACTCCTGCACGGCCCCGACCAGCGGCACCATGATCTCGGGTCGGGCGACGCCGCCCGCGCGGACGACCGCGACGGCGGCCTCGGCGATGGCCCGGACCTGCATCGCGAACAGGCCGGGGATGACCAGGCCGAGGCGTACGCCCCGCAGCCCGAGCATCGGGTTCTCCTCGTGCATCCGCCGGACGGCGGCGAGCAGCGCCTCCTCCTTGGCCACGTCCTCGCCGCGCTCCTGCGCGACCGCCACGTTGACCGCGAGCTGCTCCAACGGCGGCAGGAACTCGTGCAGCGGCGGGTCGATGAGCCGGACGGTGACCGGCAGGCCGTCCATCTCCCGGAAGATCTCCTCGAAGTCGGCCCGCTGCAACGGCAACAGCGCCGCCAGCGCCGCCTCCCGCTCGCCCGGGGCGCGGGCCAGGATCAGCCGCTCGACAAGCTCCCGCCGATCGCCGAGGAACATGTGCTCGGTGCGGCACAGCCCGATGCCCTCGGCGCCGAAGCGCCGGGCCCGGGCCGCGTCCGCGCCGGTGTCGGCGTTCGTCCGGACCGTCAGCCGCCGCTTCCCGTCGGCGTGCGTCATGATCCGGTGTACGGCTCGCACCAGCGGATTGTCGACGTGCTCGGCGTCGAGGCTGCCCTCGAAGTACTGCACGACCTCGGACGGCATGACCGGCACCTCACCCAGGTAGACCTTGCCGGTGGTGCCGTCGATGGAGACGACGTCGCCCTCGGTGACGGTCCGCCCGGCCACGGTGAACCGTTTCGCCGGCACGTTCACGTCGATCTCGTCCGCGCCGGAGACACAGGTCTTGCCCATGCCCCGGGCCACCACTGCGGCATGGCTGGTCTTGCCGCCGCGCGAGGTCAGGATGCCCTGCGCGGCGATCATGCCGTTCAGGTCGTCCGGGTTGGTCTCCCGGCGGACCAGGATCACCGACTTCCCCTCGGCGGCCAGCTCGACGGCCCGCGCGGAGGTGAAGACGACCGCACCGGACGCCGCGCCGGGCGAGGCGCCGATGCCCGTGGCGACCGCCTCGAACTCGTGGTCGAGCTCGAAGCGGGGGAACATGAGCTGGGCGAGCTGCGCCCCGTTGACCCGGTGCAGCGCCTCGTCCTCGTCGATCAGGCCCTCGTCGACGAGCTGCCCGGCGATGACGAACGCGGCCGCGGCCGTTCGCTTGCCCACCCGCGTCTGCAACATCCACAGCTTGCCGCGCTCGATGGTGAACTCGATGTCGCACAGATCCCGGTAGTGCTCCTCCAACCGAGCCATGATCGACAGCAGCTCGTCGTAGGAGGACTTGTCCAGCCGCTCCAACTCCTGCAACGGCACGGTGTTGCGGATGCCGGCGACGACGTCCTCGCCCTGGGCGTTGGCCAGGTAGTCGCCGTAGATGCCCTGCGCCCCGCTGCCCGGGTCGCGGGTGAACGCGACACCGGTGCCGGAGTCGGGGCCGAGGTTGCCGAAGACCATTGTCACCACGTTGACCGCGGTGCCGAGGTCGGCCGGGATGCGCTCCTGGCGACGGTAGAGCACCGCGCGCTCGGCGTTCCACGACTCGAAGACGGCCCGGATCGCCAGGTCGAGCTGCTCACGCGGCTGCTGCGGGAACTCCCGGCCGGTGTGCTTGACGAAGATCTTCTTGTACGCGTCGACGAGCCCCCGCAGGTCGTCCGCGTCCAGGTCCAGGTCGTTCTGCGTACCCCTGGCGCTCTTGACCTCGTCGAGGGCGTGCTCGAACTCCTCGCCCGGCACCTCGCAGACGGTCTTGCCGAACATCTGGATGAGCCGGCGGTACGAGTCCCAGGCGAAGCGGTCGTTCTGGCCGGCCTGCGCGGCGAGTCCCACCACGCTCTGGTCGTTGAGGCCGACGTTGAGAACGGTCTCCATCATGCCGGGCATGGAGAACTTCGCACCGGACCGGACGGACACCAGCAGCGGGTCTCCCGGGTCGCCGAGCCGCTTGCCCATCTCCCGCTCCAGCGCCTGGAGGTGCGCCTCGATCTGACCGGCGAGGCCGTCGGGCTCCCGGCCGGTCGCGAGGTACGCCTGGCACGCCTCGGTGGTGATGGTGAAGCCGGGCGGTACGGGCAGGCCGAGGTTGGTCATCTCGGCGAGGTTGGCGCCCTTGCCCCCGAGCAGGTCCTTGAGGTCCTTGTTGCCCTCGGAGAAGTCGTAGACGTACTTGTGATCGTCGGTCTCTTGCGCTGCCACCAGAGCCTCCCACGCGCGCCGGATTGACACTTAACGAAGGTTCAGGGCGAAAGGTTAAGCGAAGATCGGGTGACCTGGGACCGTTCGGTGACAATAGGCACAGCCGTCACGACTATCCGTGTTCGTACCGGTTTCTGGGAACGCTTCCACGCGCACGATCACGCAATTTCCCCGGTCCTCGTATTGTTGACGACACTGATTTACCGAAGCTCGCTTTTGCCATATCCGACGCGAAATAACCCCTTCCGGAGCCGTCGTGTCCACCCTCGGAATCTCCTCCCCCACGCCCGATCCGACCACCGCCGACGCTGCCGTCCTGCACCCGCACGAGCCGGAGGCCGGCGACCTGGCGGCGCTCGCCGCCCGAACGGCCGGCGACGACCTGCTCGCCCCGCCGGTACGCCTCGACGACGTCGTACCGGCACCGGAACTCCTCGAAGCGGACCCCGGGACGACGTTCGTGCTCGCCGGGGACACGGCCATCCGGGTCACCACGCACCCGGGCGCCCGGGAGGTGGCCGACCACCTTGCCGAGCTGCTCCGACCGGCGACCGGACTCCCGCTGCCCGTCGCCGACGCGCTCGCAGTCGACCCGGCCGGCCCGATGACGCTCACCCTGGCCGGCACGACCCCGCCGCCCCCGGCCACCACCGGCGGAAGCGCCGACCTCGGGGCGGAGGGCTACCGGCTCGACGTGGGCAGCAGCGGGGTGCGCGTCGTCGCCGAGACCACCGCCGGTCTCTTCTACGGCGTCCAGACGCTCCGGCAGTTGCTCCCCGCCGCCGTGGAGAGCCCGACCCCGGTGGCCGGCCGCTGGGCGCTGCCCGGCGGCACGATCCTCGACCGTCCCCGCTTCCCGTACCGGGGCGCGATGCTCGACGTGGCGCGACACTTCTTCGCCGTCGAGGACGTCCTACGGGTGGTCGACCACCTGGCCCGCTACAAGCTCAACCACCTGCACCTGCACCTCACCGACGACCAGGGCTGGCGCATCGCCGTCGACTCCTGGCCGAGGCTGGCCACCGTCAGCGGCGCGAGCGAGGTCGGCGACGGCCCGGGCGGGCACTACACCAAGGACGACTACCGGCGGATCGTCTCGTACGCGTCCGCCCGGCACGTCACCCTCGTCCCGGAGATCGACCTGCCCGGCCACACCAACGCGGCGCTCGTCGCGTACCCGGAGCTGGCACCGGACAAGGTCGCGCCGCCGCCGTACACCGGCACCGAGGTCGGTTTCAGCTACGTCGACCCGGCCGACGAGCGCACGTACGACTTCGTCACCGACGTGCTCGGCGAGGTCGCCGCCCTCACCCCGGGGCCATGGCTGCACATCGGCGGCGACGAGGCGTTCAAGGTCAAGGGCGAGGTCTACACCGGTTTCGTGGAGAGGGCGCAACGGATCGTCGCCGACACCGGCAAGACCGTCGTGGGCTGGCACCAGCTCGCCCCGGCCGCACACGTCGACGGACGGGTCCTGCAATGGTGGGGCACGGACGCCGCCGACCCCGCCACCGCCGACGCCGTCCGCCGGGGCGCTCGTCTGATCGTCTCCCCCGGCAACCACGCCTACCTGGACATGAAGTACGCCGAGGACACCCGGATCGGACACGACTGGGCCGGCCTGATCGACGTGCGCCGCGCGTACGACTGGGACCCGGGCACACACGTCACCGACGTGCCCACCACGGCCGTACTCGGGGTGGAGGCCCCGCTGTGGACCGAATCGGTCACCTCGCTCGCCGACATCGAATTCCTGCTGCTTCCCCGGCTGCCCGCCATCGCCGAGCTGGGCTGGTCACCCCGTGCGACACACGACTGGGCCGGTTTCCGCGAACGCCTGGCCGGGCACGGACCGCGCTGGTCCACCGCCGGCATCACCTTCCACCGCAGCCCCGAGGTCCCCTGGCCGGCCACTCCGACCATCCCGGGCCAACGCCCCGCCGCTGCGGTGGACCCGACACCCCGCTGAACGGCGCGGTACCCCGAGGCCGCCAACCGGCCATGATCGACTCGGGTCCACCGATATCGGGGTGTCCCGCACGCCGGGATGCCCCGATATCCCCGACGTCGAGTCGATCAACCCGGTTGACGCGCAAGTCCGGTCCCGGTGGGTGGTTTGGGTGGTTTCGGTGCGATCGTCCCGTGGCGGACGGCCACCCCGGCGGCGGAATCGCGGGTGGGGCGGGATCGTCATACCTCACATGCCGCCGTGACCCCGGGTCGCGGCTCCCGGGAACACCCGCCGGGCCGGCGCCGTTACATCTCCGCACGGCCGAGTACCACCGGCCGTCCCCGGTCCCCCGGCGGGAATGATCCCCTGGCCCGGACCGTTGCACCACCCTCCGGGACAACCCCGAGCAGGCCCTGTCGGGTCGCCGGGCCGGTCCCCGTGAACGTTCCGCCCGGCACACCCCCCGGTGTGTCGTCGCGTATCCCCCGATGAAGCAGAGGAGCACGCCATCATGCGTACCGATCTGATTCGCAAGACCGCCCTGACCGCCGCTGGCCTCGCCTTCACCGGTGGAGCGATCGCCGGCCCGGTGACCGCCGCGTACGCCATGGCCGACGCCAAGCCCACCACCCAGACGGTGTCCGACCGCAAGGGTCACGGTGAGCGGGAGCTCGGCGTGCGCTACGAGGCGCAGCCGAACTTCTTCTACTGCGGCCCCGCCGCCACCCGTAACGCGCTGAGCGTGCAGGGTAAGAACATCGACGTGGACGCCATGGCCAAGGAGATGGGCACCACCGAGGCCGGCACCAACTCGATCAACGACATCACCCCGGTGCTGAACAAGGAGACCGGCAAGGCCGACGCCTACCGGTCGGTGGAGATCAGCAGCCCGGACGCTGACGCCAAGCAGACCGACACGCTGCGCGCCGACGTGGTCAAGACCGTGGACGACGGTCGGGCCGTGGTCGCCAACATCGCCGGCACCAGCACCGACACCGACGGCAACACCCACTCCTACGAGGGCGGGCACTACATCAGCGTGACCGGCTACCGCGACAACGGCAACGTCGTCACGATCGCCGACTCCGCCAACCCGGACACCGCCTCGTACCAGATCACCATCGAGCACCTGGCCGACTGGATCGCCACCCGCGGCTACGCCACCAGCTGACCCGCGACCCGCACCACCGACAAGGGCCGGACCCCACCACGGGTCCGGCCCTTCGGCATGCCCAGGTCACGTCGCCCCGCGCCCCGCGCCCCGCGCCCCGCGCCCCGCGCCCCGCGCCCAAGATCCGAGCAACTTCCCCGTTGTTGCTGCCTCCGACACGCTCAAGACAGCAACAACCCCGATGTTGCGCGGATCTTGGCGACGAGCGGTCGGGCGAGGGCCCGTTGGTGGTGTCACGGGTCCTTTAGAGCTGATGTCGTAGACGAATCAGTGTGCGCCCGGCTGGAACCAGGCGCGACCAAGCGCGACCGAGGCGGGACCAAGCGCCATCGAGGCGGCGACCTGGGAGAAACAGCTTCTAGGTCGGTGATCCATCCGGGACCGGCCACCGGTCAGCCGCCGGAGTCGTCCATCTCGGCGCCCTCGGGGACGGTGTCGTCGTCCCGGCTGGCCAGCCAGCCGTCCGGGAGGGCGACCTTGCCCGGCGAGTTGGTACGGCCGCGCGGCTGCCCCAGGGCGGTCAGCGGGAAGGGCTCCGCCGGGTCGAGCTTGCCGAGCAGGTCGTCGAGCTGGGCCAGGCTCTCGATCATCGCCAGCGAGCGGCGCAGCTCGCCGCCGACCGGGAAGCCCTTCAGGTACCAGGCGACGTGCTTGCGGAAGTCGGTGCAGCCGTCCCGCTCACCCCGGGCCGGGTTGCGGGCGCCGGCCACGAACTGGTCGACAAGCAGCTCGGCGTGCCGGCGCATGGTCACCGCCACCTCACCGAGGGTGGGCAGCCGCCGCTCCGGCCGACCGTTGAAGGCGGCCTCCAGGTCGGCGAAGAGCCACGGCCGGCCCAGGCAGCCGCGACCGACGACCACGCCGTCGACGCCGGTGTGGGCGACCATCCGCAACGCGTCGTCCGCCTCCCAGATGTCGCCGTTGCCGAGCACCGGCACGTCCAACGCCTGCTTCAACGTGGCGATCGCGTCCCAGTCGGCGGTGCCCGAGTAGCGCTGCGAGGCCGTCCGCCCGTGCAGGGCCACCGCTGCCACGCCGGCCTCCTGCGCGGCGAGCCCCGCTTCGACGTACGTCAGGTGGTCGTCGTCGATGCCCTTGCGCATCTTGACCGTGACCGGCACCCCGGAGGGTGCCGCGGCGTCCACCGCGGCCTTCACCAGGCGGGCGAAGAGCCGGCGCCGCCACGGCAGCGCCGCGCCGCCACCCCGCCGGGTGACCTTGGGTACGGGGCAGCCGAAGTTGAGGTCGATGTGGTCGGCCAGGTTGCGTTCGACGACGATCCGCACGGCGGCGGCGGTGACGTCCGGGTCGGTGCCGTAGAGCTGGAGGCTGCGCGGCTGCTCGTCGTCGCCGAACGCGATCATGCGCAGCGTCTTCGGGTTCCGCTCGACGAGCGCCCGGGTCGTGATCATCTCGCAGACGTAGATGCCGCCGCCCTGCTCGCGGCAGAGCCGACGGAAGCCGATGTTGGTGATCCCGGCCATCGGCGCGAGCACCACCGGCGGCGACACCTCGTAGGGCCCGAGGGTCAACGGGCGCAGCACGGGCACGGTCGAGGCGGTCACCGCACAAGTGTACGGGGCCCCGACCGGCGCTTATCGCGTCGGCCGAGGCCCCGTGCCCGGTGTCTCAGCAGCCGGGGAGGCGCTCGATCAGGTACCGCTCGACCTGGTCGAGGGAGACGCGCTCCTGACCCATCGTGTCCCGGTTGCGGACCGTCACGGCGTTGTCGTCAAGCGTGTCGAAGTCGACGGTCACGCAGAACGGGGTGCCGATCTCGTCCTGCCGGCGGTAGCGGCGGCCGATCGCCTGCGAGTCGTCGAACTCCACCACCCAGCGCTTGCGCAGCAGCGCGGCGAGGTCCTTCGCCTTGGGCGACAGCGCCTCGTTGCGCGACAGCGGCAGCACCGCCACCTTGACCGGGGCCAGTCGCGGGTCGAACCGCATCACCGTGCGCTTGTCCACGCCGCCCTTGGTGTTCGGCGCCTCGTCCTCGTCGTACGCCTCCAGCAGGAAGGCGAGCACCGCGCGGGTCAGACCGGCGGCCGGCTCGATGACGTACGGCATCCAGCGCTCGCCCTTGGTCTGGTCGAAGTACGACAGGTCGACGCCGGAGTGCTTGCTGTGCGTGGAGAGGTCGAAGTCGGTGCGGTTGGCGACACCCTCCAGCTCGGCGAACTCGGTCCCGCCGAACTGGAAGCGGTACTCGATGTCGACGGTGCGCTTCGAGTAGTGCGACAGCTTCTCGGCGGGGTGCTCGTACAGGCGCAGGTTGTCCGCCGAGAGGCCGAGGTCGAGGTACCAGTTCCAGCGCTCCTGGAGCCAGTACTCGTGCCACTGCTCGTCGGTGCCCGGCTCGACGAAGAACTCCATCTCCATCTGCTCGAACTCGCGGGTCCGGAAGATGAAGTTGCCCGGGGTGATCTCGTTGCGGAACGACTTACCGGTCTGCGCGATGCCGAACGGCGGCTTCTTACGGGCGACCGTCTCGACGTTCTTGTAGTTGACGAAGATGCCCTGCGCGGTCTCCGGGCGCAGGTAGTGCATCCCCTCGTCGCTCTCCACCGGGCCCAGGTAGGTCTTCATCAGGCCGTTGAACATCTTCGGCTCGGTGAAGGTGCCCTTGTTGCCGCAGTTGGGGCAGTTGACCTCGGCGAGCGAGGTGGGCGCGTGGCCGTGCTTGGCCTCGTACGCCTCCTCGATGTGGTCCGCCCGGAACCGCTTGTGGCAGAACTGGCACTCGGTGAGCGGGTCGACGAACTCGGCGATGTGGCCGGACGCCTCCCACACCTTGCGGGCCAGGATCACCGCGGAGTCCAGGCCGACGACATCGTCGCGCTGCTGGACCATGGTCTTCCACCACTGCCGGCGGACGTTCTCCTTCAGCTCCACGCCGAGCGGACCGTAGTCCCACGCCGACCGGGTGCCTCCGTAGATCTCGCTGGAGGGGAAGACGAAGCCTCGGCGCTTGGCGAGGCTGACGACGGCGTCGATACGGTCGGCTGGCATGTTTCCTCCTACGCCGGCTGGCGGTCGGCGGGGGCGAGATGTGGATGGATCGGTCGGTTCGGGACAACGGTACGACCACCGGCGTCCCGAGCCCAGCAGAATACCGGGGGCGGGTCAGCTCACCCCGCAGACCTCCATGCCGCCGGTCTGACCGTCCTGGCCCAGGCTGACCTGCTGCCGTTCCCGCTCGCCGCCGTCGAGGGTCACGTCGACTCCGACGGTCAGGTTGGTGGTGTCCACCTCGCCCACCCGGAACCCGGTGACCTGCGGCTCGGCGGCCGCCCGCCGTTCGAACTCGGGGCGGGACTCATGCCGCTGCGCGTCGTCGCAGAGCTGGTCGTACGCCTTGCCGTAGTTGTGCTCGACGAGCGCCTGGTAATAGTCGCCGGTCACCGTGCGGCCCTGCTCGCGTACCGCCTGCACGCCGCTCACGGCCAGGCCGACGACGGCCGTGCCTCCGCCGCCACAGCAGAGCAGCACGGCCAGGGCGCCGACGCCGAGGCCGATCCAGAGCCGGGTCCGCCGACCTTCGGTGGGCGGTGCGGCGAACGGCGGAGCCACACCGGGACCGGGCGGCGGGGCGGGTGCGGTCATAGGAGCAGGGTAGTGCCCGACGGCTCAGCGGTAAGGACCAGCGGCCCGATCACTCTCGGCGACCACCACGGCTCCCCCGGGCGCGGCGTTGGCCAGCGCCTCGTACGCGGACGGCTCGTCGACCGACTCGGCGAGCAGCGGCACCGCGCTCACCTTGACCTCGAAGGCGCCCAGCGCCCGCCGGTAGGTGCCGACCGACTCCCACTCGGTGACGAGTGACCAGTACCGGGGGTCGTCCAGGGCCCGGACCAGTTGACCGCGCAGGTAGCCGGGGCAGGCGGCGAGCGCGGTGAGGGCGGCGTGCGCCCGTTCGGTGAAGCCGTCGGCGGTATCGACGTCGACCACGAACCGGTTGGTCACCAGCACCGGGGGTTCCTCCTCGTAGAGTCTGTGGGATGCAGCGTACGCAGCGCCCCCTGCTGGCCCGTCTGGCCGGGGCGAACCCGACGTCGGTGTTCCTGCTCGCCCTGGTGGTGGTGCTGGTGGCGTTCTTCACGCCGGGGGCGGTGGGTGGGGTGCTGACGTTGGCGCTAGCCGCCGCCCTGATCGCCCTGTTGGCGACCACGTGGTCGGTTCAGGCGCCGCAGACCCGGCTGATCCGGCTGCTGATGCTGACTCTGCTGGTCACGGTGGGTCTGGCGAAGCTGCTCTGACATGCAAGCATGCGTTTTTGACAATCATTGTCGTTACCACGGACAGTTGGGCACATGACCAACCGCACCACGTCCCGCGCCCTGGCCGCCGCGACCGCCCTGCTCGCCCTCGGTACCGTCGCCGGCTGCTCCACCGGTGGCCCGGCCGGCGCCGATCCCCAACGGGTCGACGTGGTGGCCGCGTTCTACCCACTCCAGTTCCTCGCCGAGCGCGTCGGCGGTGACGACGTCCGCGTCACCAACCTGGCCAAGCCCGGCGCCGAGCCGCACGACCTGGAACTGAGCCCACGCCAGGTCGGCGACATCACCGAGGCCGAACTGATCGTCTACCTGAAGGGTTTCCAGCCCGCGGTGGACGAGGCGATCGCGCAGGACGACGATGCCCGCGTGTTCGACGTGGCAAGCGTGCAACCGCTCCTGGACGCGAGCGCCGGGGGCCACAACCACGAGGGCGAAGAGGAACAGGGCGACAAGCGGCACGAGCACGCCAAGGACCCGCACGTCTGGCTCGACCCCACCCGGCTCGCCGCCATCGGCGACCAGCTCGCCCACCAGCTCGGCACGGTCGACCCGGGCCATACCGCCGGGTACACCGCCCGCGCCGCGAGCCTGCGCGCCGACCTGACCGCCCTCGACGGCGAGTTCAGCAAGGGTCTGGCGACCTGCCAGCGGCGGGAGATCGTGACCAGCCACGCCGCCTTCGGCTACCTGGCCGACCGCTACCGCCTCCAACAGGTCGGCATCACCGGGCTGAGCCCCGACGTCGAGCCCTCGCCGCAGCGACTCGCCCAGGTCGTCGAGGAGGCCAAGGAGCACCGAGCCAGCACGATCTTCTTCGAGTCGCTGGTCAGCCCGAAGGTCGCCGAGACGATCGCCGGCCAGGTCGGCGCGAAGACCGCGGTGCTCGATCCGATCGAAGGACTCGCCCCTGGCCGCGACGCCGACTACTTTTCGGTGATGCGTACCAACCTGCAGACCCTGCGGACGGCGTTGAGCTGCTCGTGAGCACCCCCGTCATCACCGTCGAGCACGGCGCGGTCGGCTACGACGGCCGTCCCGTGCTCCAGGACGTCTCACTCACCGTGACCGCCGGAGAGGTGGTCGCGGTCCTCGGCGCCAACGGCTCCGGAAAGTCCACGCTGATTCGCGCGATCCTCGGCCTGGTGCCGCTGGGCGCCGGCTCGATCACCCTCTTCGACCGGCCGTTGCGCCAGTTCCGCCAATGGCAGCGCATCGGGTACGTCCCGCAGCGCCTCGGCGCCGGCGGAGGCGTGCCCGCCACCGTCCGCGAGGTGGTGGCCTCCGGTCGACTGGCCCGCCGGGGCATCCTGCGCCCGCCCGGCGCGGCCGACCGGGTCGCCGTCGACGCGGCTCTGCACGCGGTCGGACTCGCCGACCGGGCCACCGATCCGGTATCCACCCTCTCCGGCGGTCAGCAGCAGCGCACTCTGATCGCCCGCGCGCTGGCCGGCCAGCCGGAACTGCTGATCCTCGACGAGCCCACCGCCGGGGTGGACGCGGCCAGCCAGGAGGCGTTCGCCGGCGCGTTGCGCGACTTCGTCGCCGACGGCGGCACGGTCCTGCTGGTGGCCCACGAGCTGGGCCCGCTGCGACCGGTGATCAGTCGGGCGGTCGTCGTCCACCAGGGCGGCATCTGTCACGACGGCCCGGTTCCGGACCCGGCCGGCCACCACGCGGAGCCCGACCACGACCACGTGCACCCGCACGGTCCCGACGAGCCCGCCGGGCTGTGGAGCAACTGACAATGGAACTCTTCCAGTACCCCTACATGCAGCGTGCCCTGATCGGCGCGCTGGTGATCGGCCTCGCCGCGCCGGCGCTCGGCATCTACCTGGTGCAGCGGCGGCTCACGCTGATCGGCGACGGCATCGGGCACGTGGCGTTGACCGGCGTCGGCGCGGGCCTGCTCCTGAACCGCTCGCCGGTGCTGGTGGCGGTGCTCGTCGCCACCGCCGGCGCGATCGCCATCGAGTTGGTCCGCGCTCGCGGGCGTACCTCCGGCGACCTGGCCCTCGCCCTGCTCTTCTACGGCGGCATCGCCGGTGGCGTCCTGCTGGTCGGCCTCTCGGACGCCACGAGCGCCAACCTCAACGCCTACCTCTTCGGATCTCTGCTCTCCACGTCGACGGCCGACCTGGTCACCGTCGGAGTGCTCGGTGCGGCGATCCTGATCACCATGATCGCCCTGCGGCCGGCGCTCTTCGCGATCAGCCACGACGAGGAGTACGCCCGCGTCTCCGGCCTGCCGGTGCGCACCCTCAACCTGCTGATCGCGGTCACCACCGCGGTCACGGTGACCATCGCGATGCGGGCCGTCGGGGTGTTGCTCATCAGCGCGCTGATGGTGGTTCCGGTGGCCACCGCCCAGCAGGTCACCCGGGGCTTCCGCAGCACGATGACCGCCGCCATGGCGCTCGGATTCTTCGCCGCCGGCTCCGGCGTCTGGGTGGCCGCCAACGCCGACACCCCGCCGGGGGCCTCGGTGGTGCTGCTGGCGATCGCCTCGTTCCTGGTGGTGGCCGTCGCCGGCGCGATCTGGCGTGGGCTGCGCCGCCGTGCCGTGCCAGCGTCCATGACGGCCGCCGAGCCGCACGAGGTCGTCCTGGACTAGGGCGCGTTGTCAACGCCCTCGCTCGTCTGGGCCCGCTGCAGGCCCGCCAGGGGCTTCGGCACGCGCCCTCAGCCTGATCGGCGGATGTCGGTGGTATTGGTTACCGTTGCAAGATGACCAGCGCAACAGGCTACGAGGGTTTCGACGGAGCCAGCGAACTGCTCCGAGCCCTGTCGGCGCCCATCCGGCTGGCCATCGTCAGCGAACTCGCCGACGGCGAACGATGTGTGCACGAGCTGGTCGAAAAGCTGGGCGCCGCCCAACCGCTGGTCTCCCAGCACCTGCGGGTCCTGCGCGGAGCGGGCGTGGTGCGCGGCTCCCGCCGAGGCCGGGAGATCGCCTACAGCCTGGTCGACGAGCACGTCGCGCACATCGTGGCGGACGCGGTCAGCCACGCGGGGGAGGGATCATGAGCGAGAGCGGCGCCGCGGTGCGCAACACCCGGCAGCGCTCGGCGGTGAGCGCGCTGCTGGGCGAGATGGAGGGCTTCCACAGCGCCCAGGATCTGCACGCGATGCTCCGGCAGCGCGGCGAGCGGGTCGGCCTGACCACCGTCTACCGCACTTTGCAGGGGCTGGCCGACGCGGGCGAGATCGACGTGATGCGCCCGCCGGGTGGGGAGCACCTCTACCGCCGGTGCAGCGAGGGGCACCACCACCATCTGGTCTGCCGGGCCTGCGGCCGTACGGTCGAGGTGGCCGGCCCGGCGGTGGAGAGCTGGGCCGACCGGGTCGCCGCCGAGCACGGGTACGCCGACGTCAGCCACACCGTGGAGATCTTCGGCACCTGCCCCGCGTGTGCGCGCTGACCAGCCGTGACGGATCTTCGGTTCACGCCGGTCCAGCCGGCAGGCAGTGCACTGGCACTGCTGGACTGGCAGCACATCCACAACTCGATCATCCCCACGGCTCCCCTGTCGGCCGACGAGATCGTCGCTCGCGCCCAGCGCAACATCCTCGAGGTCGCGTACGTCGACGGGACGGCGGTGGGCTGCTCCACCGTGCGGCCTCCGGCACCCGACGCCGCGACCGTGATCGCACGGGTCCTGCCCGGCAGCCGTCGGCGCGGCTACGGGGAGCAGATCTACCAGCGCGGGCTAACGCAGGCCCGCGAGCTGGGGGCGACCGCGATCGAGACCGTCGTCCTGGCGTCCAACGACGAGGGCCTGCGGTTCGCGCGCCAGCACGGCTTCGTGGAAACCGACCGGTACGTCCTGCCTGGTGACACCATCGCATTCGTGGACCTGCGGCTCGCCTGATCGCGGCTTTCTGTGGACCTGCGGCCAGTCTGATCGGGGCCCGGCTGCGGCGCTCCGGCCGAGGACCTTCCCAGGCGCCGATCGACGGGTGCCGGGCCGCTGTCGTTCGTGGCACGCTGTCCGGCGTGAAGATCTACGCCGATCGGTTTCCGACCGCCGTCCGCCAGTTGCTCACCGACCTGCTCGTCGTCATCTGGGTGTACGTCGCGATCCGCGCCGCACTCTGGCTGCACGACCTGGTGCAGAAGCTCGCCGTACCCGGACAGAAGCTGGAGGGCGCCGGCGCCGGCCTCGCCGACAACCTCGCCGACGCCGGAGGCAAGGTTCGCCGGGTGCCGCTGGTCGGTGACGAACTGACCGCGCCCTTCCAGCGTGCCGCCGACGCCGCCCGAGGGCTCGCCGACGCCGGCCGGGAGCAGCAGCACCTGGTCGACCAGCTCGCCCTCGCCCTCGCCATCGCAGTGCTGATCTTTCCGCTCGGCCTGGTGCTCTTCGGCTGGCTGCCGCTGCGGCTGCGCTGGATGCGCCGGGCCGGATCGGCCGCGAAACTGGCCGCCGGGCCAGCAGGGCGGGACCTGCTCGCGCTCCGCGCGCTGGCCACCCAACCGCTGGGTCGGCTGACCCGGATCGCCCCCGACGTCGCCGAGGCTTGGCGACGCGGCGACGACGAGACAGTCGACGCCCTGGCCGCGCTGGAGCTACGCCAACTCGGCCTACGCAACAAAAGCCGATGAGCCCGACCGTCGTCGCTCTGCTCGTGAGCGCGTGCTTCGTGCGTGAGCCCGTGTCCGTGGATCTTGGCGCATCGGCACGGCGGAGGCGGGGTGGCTGACCGTGATCGACACGAGGTCGGCGATCTGGGGGTGTCCGGGCCGCTGGATACCCCCAGATCGGTGACCTGGTGTGGATCAACCGCCTGTTACCCCCGCCTGCCGCAGTCTGCCTGCGGATCCAGGCCGTTAAGGTCGTCGGGTGTTCTACTTCCTGATCGTCATCGCCGTACTGCTGCTCGGCTACGCCGCCGTTCTGGTCTCCTTCGTCCGCCGGGGCAAGAAGATCCCACCCGCCGCGTACCTCGCCCTGGCCGGGCTGAACGGTCTGATCCTGGCGGGAGTGCTGGCCTGGGCGGTCGCACGCTGACACGGCACGCCGCGACCGGGCGCGACCGGCGGGTTACGGCTTCGGCGGGATACGGCGCCGGACGTCCTCGGCCGTGGACGGGCCGGGCTGCCAGCGGGCCACCCAGGGCAACTCGTCGGACGGGGTGACCACGCCCCCTTCGACGCTCGCGTAGCGGCCGGCGAGGATCCGCTTGGCGGCGGCGGTGTCGACCGAGTCGGTGTTGTCCCAGAGGGCCGCGAACAGGGCGTCCACCCGGACCCGGGCCTGCCGGCAGAACAGGTCGGCCAGCTCGACGTTCTCCGGGCGGGTGTCGCGCTCGGCGGTTGCCCGGACGCAGACGGCGGACATGGCAAACAGTTCCGCGCCGATGTCCACGATTCGCCCGAGGAACGCCTGCTTGCGCTCCATCTTCCCCTGCCAGCGGGACATCGCGTAGAACGTCGAGCGGGCCAGCTTGCGCGAGGAGCGTTCCACCTGGCGCAGGTGGCCGGCGAGGGGGCCGAACTCGGCGTACGCCGATGGGCTCTGGCCCTTGCCGACCGTGAGGGTCGGCAGCCACCTCGCGTAGAACGCTCCCGCGCGGGCGCCGGCGCGGGCCTTGCGGCCGAGTCCCGCCTCCGGGTCGATGATGTCGCCGGCCACCGACAGGTGGGCGTCGACGGCCTCCCGGGCGATCAGCAGGTGCATGATCTCGGTAGAGCCCTCGAAGATCCGGTTGATCCGCAGGTCGCGGAGCACCTGCTCGACGGTGGCCGGGCGTTCCCCGCGGGCGGCCAGCGAGTCGGCCGTCTCGTAGCCGCGCCCACCCCGGATCTGGACCAACTCGTCGGCGATCTTCCAGGCCATCTCACTGGCGTAGAGCTTGACCAGCGCCGCCTCGATCCGGATGTCGTTGCGGTCGTCGTCGGCGAGCAGGCAGCACAGGTCGAGCATGGTCTCCATGCCGTACGTGGTGGCGGCGATGAAGGAGAGCTTCTGGGCGACCGCCTCGTGCGCGCCCACCGGACGGCCCCACTGGACGCGGTCGGCGGCCCATCCCCGGGCGACGTTCAACGCCCACTTGCCGGCGCCGACGCACATGGCCGGCAGGGAGAGCCGGCCGGTGTTCAGCGTGGTCAGGGCGATCTTCAGTCCTTTGCCCTCGCCGCCGATGACGTTCTCGGCGGGCACGAACACGTCGTGGAAGCGGGTCAGGCTGTTTTCCAGGCCGCGCAGGCCGACGAACTCGTTGCGCCGTTCCACGGTGATGCCGGCGCTGTCACCGTCCACCACGAACGCGGTGATGCCGCCGCGTCGCCCATCGGCGGCGGGCACCCGGGCCATCACCACCAGCAGGGTGGCCACGGTGCCGTTGGTAGCCCAGAGTTTCACGCCGTTGAGCCGGTAGCCGGTGCCGTCCTCGGTCGGTTCGGCGGTGGTGGCGAGCCGGGCCGGGTCGGAGCCGACGTCCGGCTCGGTGAGCAGGAACGCGGAGACCTCACCCGCGGCAAGTCGGGGCAGGAAACGCTGCTTCTGCTCGGCGGTGCCGAACATCTTGAGCGGTTGCGGCACGCCGATCGACTGGTGGGCCGAGAGCAGCGCGCCGATCGCCGGGCTGACCGAGCCGGCCAGCATGAGGGCACGGCAGTAGTGCAGGTTGCTCAGCCCCAGGCCGCCGTACTTCCGGTCGATCTTCATGCCGAACGCGCCGAGGTCCGCGAGCCCGTGGAAGACGGAGTCGGGGATGGAGGCGTCCCGCTCGATGGCCGCGCCGTCCACCTCGGAGGTGACGAAGGCGCGGAGCTGGCCGAGGAACTTCTCGGCACGGGCCATGTCGTCCGGGTCGGAGCGCGGCCACGGGTCGATGAGGTCGAGCCGGAACCGGCCGAGGAACAGCTCCTTGCCGAAGCTGGGACGGTCCCAGGTGGACTCGCGGGCCGCCTCGGCGACCCTGCGGGCCTCCTTCTCGGAGACCTGACCGGCCTCGGCGGGCAGCGGTGCGGCGGTGCCAGCGGTGGGCGGGGCAGCGGCTCCGGCGGCGGGCGGCGCAGCGGTGCCGGCGGCGGCTTCGGGATCGGGGCCGTCCGGTGCCGGTCGGCCGTCCTGTGTCGTGGTCACGGCTGCCCCCTCGAAACTCGATGTGGCTGCGTCGACGTGCGCGACTAACGCCACGCTACCCCCGGTTGTTACCCAGGGGTAGCGTGGCGTGAACATCGAGGGAGATCAGCCGGCGCTGAGCGTGGCCGGGTCGTCGTCCTCGTCGTCGATGTCGTCGTCACCCCAGTTGCGCCGCGCGAACGGCAGGAACACCCAGAAGGCGAGGAACCAGAGGCCGGCCAGCGCGCTGAGCACGAAGGCGATCGGCCGGTCCAGCACGAAGTCGGTGATCAGCAGGACCGCGCTGACCATCGCGATGAGCATGAAGCCGAGGCCGCCGGTCGCCATGCGGTGTGCGAACCGCACCAGCTCCGGCTTGCGCCCCTGACGGAACAGCGCCCGGTGGAACGCCACCGGTGAAATGATCATCGCGGTGGCGGCGGCAGCGGCGAGCAGGGCGACGATGTAGACGTCCCGCTGGAACTCGCTGGTCCGGGTGAACCCGTTGCTGAACGGCAGGGTGAGCAGGAAGGCGAAGAGGATCTGCACGCCGGTCTGGGCGACCCGCAACTCCTGGAGCAGGTCGGCGAAGTTGCGCTGCCAACGCTGCTTCTCGGTCTCCTTGGACACGCGCTACCTCCGGTCAGACGGTACTGCCGGCGGTCCCGGCCGCCGGCAGCAACGCCAATGCCCCACACGGCCGAGCACGAAACTGGTTCACGACATGTCCCGGCCATCTGCCGGCCACCCGCCGGACACCGCGACGTCGATCGACCGGACCGGGTCAGGACCCGCGGCGAATCCGACCGGCGTACCGGGCCTCCAGCGCGTTGTTGTGCGCGTCCCCGTCCGGGATGTTGGCCGACAGGTAGACCGGGGGCCGCTCCCCCGCCGCGAGTATCCGGGCGACCACCTCCACGGTGACCTGCTGGGCCAGGAGCGCGGCCGTGATCGAGGAGACCGCGCCGACCGCGCCGCCGCCCGGCAGCGGCAGCGTCGCGTCGCCGTACGGCGCGCCGTTGTCGAGCACCACGTCGGCGAGATCGGCCAACGTGCGTCCGGACGGGTGGCGGGAGGTCATCCGGCCGGAGTGCTGCGCGGAGGTGATCGCCACCAGCGGATGGCCCCGCTCCTTGACCAGCGTGGCGAACTCGACCATCGCGCCGTTGACCCCGGAGTTCGAGGCGAGCACGAAGACGTCGGCGGGCCGTACGGGAGCCAGCTCGTAGAGCCGGTGCGCCACCGCCGGGTCCCGCTCCAGCAGCGGCCCGAGCACGTCGGCCGGCTCGCCGCCGAGCAGCACCAGGTCCCGCAGGGCGATCCGGTTGGTGGGCACCAGCCCGCCCGCCCGACCGGCGATCTCCATGGCGAGGGCCTCCGAGTGCCCGGTACCGAAGGCGTGCACCACCCCGTCGGCGCGTACCGCGTCGGCGATCAGATCGGCGGCCCGGCCCACGGCCTCCCGCTGGCTGGCGGCGACCCGGGACATCGTCTCGGTCACCACGGTCAGGTAGTCCTCGGCACTCACCGTCATACGTCCTCCATCCGTCTGTTGCGGGCGAACCACCGCACCGCGAAGTCGACAGCCGCCCGCTGGCCCACCAACCTCGCCGTTCCGGCGCCCACCGGGCCGACGCGGACCACCGCCGTGTCGTCGAGGTCGCGGCCCAGCGCGCCGAAGTCACTTCCGTCGATCCGGACGTCCTGCCACCACACCCATTCGCGGCCACCGTCGGCGGTCCGCACCGCCGCGCCCAGTCGCTCACGCACGAGGGCGGGTCGGCGGTACTCGGCCAGGTGCAGCGAGGTGTTGACGCTGTGGTCGACCCCGAGCAGCAGGACGTCGGCGTCCAGGTCGTAGAGCCGGGCCAGCGGAGATCCCTCGCCGAGCATGTCGGCCAGGGTGTGCCCGGCGACCACCCGCTCGGCCGCCGGGCCGAGCGCGGCGAAGGACACCTGGGGGTGCCCGCTGCGCAGCGCCGACGGCCAGCAGCGGACCGTCTCGGCGAACACGCCCATGTGCCTGCTCGGCGTGACCACCGGGTCGAAGCCGGGCATCTCGGCGCGGATCAACGGCCACCAGTCCACCGGCACCGGCGGATTCCGCCACTGCGCCGGGTCGCTGTTGTCAGGTGTGTGGGTGGGCACCACGATCGTGCCGTCCGGACCGAGGGCGTCACGCAGGGCGAGCACCAGCGCCTGCGGCCCGCCACAGACGTAACCCAGCGGGCGCATCCCGGCGTGCACCAGCACCGTCGATCCGGGGCGTACGCCCAGTAGGCGCAGCTCCGCGGCGATCGACCGGCGAGTGCCCGGCCCGCCGACGGGAACGGTCACGACTCTCCCCCGCCCGGCACGGCTCAGGCCGTCCCGGCGACCCGCGCCAGGACCGCCTCGGCCAGCACGGCGGGCGCGGCGTCCGGGATCCAGTGGCTCACCCCGCCCAGGGGTACGAAGAGGTAGTCGCCGCTCACGTTCGCGGCGCACGCCTCGGCGGCGGCCCGACCGATCGCGACGTCCCGGTCGCTCCACACGTACGTGGTCGGTACGGCGACCGGGCCGACGGCGGCCAGGTCGGCACGGGACATGGCCCGGTACCAGTTCAGGGCGGCGGTCAGTGCGCCCGGCTCGCGCATCGGGTCGGCGTAGCGGTCGACGCGGGAGGCGTCGCCGACCCCGCCCAGCAGCTTGCGCAGCGCCGTCGCGTGCCACGCCAACAGCACCTTCTCGGCCTTGCCGGGTTTGCGGAACAGCGCGATGTAGGACGAGCGGGCCTTCTGCTGACCGTCGGTGGCGAGCGCGTGCGCCATGGCCGCCGGATGGGGCACCGACACCGCGGTCAACGTACGGACGCGCCGAGGGTGCGCGGCGGCCACCGCCCAGGCCACTATCGCGCCCCAGTCGTGGCCGACCAGGTGCACGGCGTCCAGACCGAGCGCGTCGAGCACCGCGACCGCGTCGGCGACCAGTTCGGGGATGCGGTACCCCGCCACCTCGGCGGGCCGGGCACCCGGCGAGTAGCCCCGCTGGTCCAGCGCGTACGTGCGCAGGCCGGCGGCGTGCAGTGGCGGCACGACCTCGTCCCACTCGCCGCTGTGCTGCGGAAACCCGTGCAGGAGCAGGACGGGGACGCCGTCGGACGGGCCGCCGGTGCGTACCTCGAACGTCAGACCCCGCGCGTCGACCTGCATGATCGTCAGCCTACCCAGCCGTCGTCGTGCCGGCCCGGATGCGCGCACGTCACAACGCCCTGCTGGGCTGTTACCCCTGGTCGGTGCTAGCGTCAGCGAGACAACTTCACATCCGACAGGGGAGCGCACAGCGCTGAGAGTGCGGGCACGCCCGCAGACCCTCGAACCTGATCTGGGTAATGCCAGCGCAGGGAGTTCGGTCGACCTCCAGCCGCGCCGTGAGTCCGGTGCCACCGGACGCGCGGCGTGCGTCTTCTCCTGGTTCGTTTCACTGAACTGGGAGCACAGCATGGACAACACCACCAACCGCTGGCGCACGATCGACATCGTGGTCGCCTCGGTGATCGCGGTCGCCTTCGGCGTCATCTTCTGGGCCTGGGGCCTGGTCTGGAGCGCCACCGAGGGCGCGTTCGCCTTCTTCCCACCGGCGCAGACGCTGATCTACGGCGTGTGGCTGCTGCCGGCCGTGGTCGGCGGGCTGGTCATCCGCAAGCCCGGCGCCGCGCTCTACTGCGAGACGGTGGCCGCGGTCGTCTCCGCGCTGCTGGGCAGCCAGTGGGCCGGCACGGTCATCCCGCAGGGCATCGTGCAGGGCATCGGGGCCGAGCTGGCGTTCGCCGCGTTCCGCTACCGGTCGTACCGGCTGCCGACAGCCGTGCTGGCCGGCGCGCTGACGGGCCTCAGCGCGGCCCTGTTCGACTTCTTCGTCTGGAACGCGGACTACGCGCTGGGCGACTACCGCATCCCGTACGCGCTGCTCACCATCGTCAGCGCCACGATCATCGCGGGTGTCGGCGGCTGGCTGCTCACCCGCGCCCTGGCCAACACCGGCGCCCTGGACCGCCTCCCCTCCGGCCGAACCCGCGCGCTGATCTAGACCTGCGCGCGCACCCCGTGATCAAAAGGTTCGCGTCATCGGCAGGCGGAATTCTGACGCGAACCTCTTGATCACCGGCGAGGACATGGAGGGAGGGGTCGTGGGCGTACTGCTGCGGGGTTTCGGGTGGCGGCACGCCGGGCGGCGGGCCTGGGCCGTACGCGGGGTGGACCTCCGGGTGGAGGACGGCGAGCGGGTCCTGCTGCTCGGGCCCTCGGGGGCCGGCAAGAGCACCCTGCTCAGCGCGCTGGCCGGGCTGCTGGCGGAGGACTCCGGTGAGCAGGAGGGCACCGTCGAGATCGACGGGCTCGACCCCCGCAAGGGCCGGGAACGGGTCGGCATCGTCTTCCAGGACCCGCAGACCCAGCTGGTGATGGCACGCAGCGGCGACGACGTGGCGTTCGGGTTGGAGAACCGGGGCGTACCGACCGACGAGATCTGGCCACGGGTCGACGAGGCGCTGCGGCGGGTCGGCTTCCCGTACCCCCGGGACCGCGGCACCGCCGCCCTCTCCGGCGGCGAGCAGCAGCGTCTCGCCCTGGCGGGCGCGCTGGCGCTGCGGCCCGGCCTGCTGCTGCTCGACGAGCCCACCGCCAACCTCGACCCGGACGGGGCTGCCCTGGTCCGGGGCGCCGTGGCGGGCGCACTGGACGCCGACACCACCCTGATCCTGGTCGAACACCGGGTCGCCGAGGCGTTGCCCCTGGTCGACCGGGTGGTCGTCCTGGAGCCCGGCGGTGGGGTCCGCGCGGACGGGCCACCCGACGTGGTCTTCGCCGCGCACGGTGACACCCTCGCCGCCGAGGGGGTCTGGGTACCCGGCCATCCCGTCGCGCCGCGCCGGGCCACCGCCGCGGCCGGCGACGTGTTGCTCACCGCCGACCGGCTCGGCCTGCCGCCCCGGCTGGGCTCCACCGATCTGACGGTACGCGCCGGAGAGGCGCTCGCCGTGCGCGGACCGAACGGCGCCGGCAAGTCCACCCTGGCGCTGCTGCTCGGCGGGCTGCTCAAACCGGGCACGGGCCGGGTCACCGCCTCGGCCGAGCTGGCCGGCGCCCACCACCGCACTCCCCCGCATCGCTGGCGCGCGCCCGCGCTGGCCCGACGGATCGGGTCGGTCTTCCAGGACCCGGAGCACCAGTTCGTCACCGGCACCGTCTTCGACGAGCTGGCGCTCGGCCCACGCCGGACGGGCCAACCCGAGGCGGCGGTCAAGGAGACGGCGGCCGGGCTGCTGGAGCGGCTGCGGCTGACCAGGCTCGCGGCGGCCAACCCGTACACCCTCTCCGGCGGCGAGGCGCGACGCCTCAGCGTGGCGACGGCCCTGGCCACCGCGCCCCGCCTGCTGATCTGCGACGAGCCCACCTTCGGCCAGGACCGGCGGACGTGGGGCGAGCTGGTCGACCTCTTCGCCGACCTGCGCGACGCCGGGCACGGCGTCGTCAGCGTCACCCACGACGTGGACTTCGTCGCCGCGCTCGCCGACCGCACCGTCACCCTGGAGCGGTCGTGACCGTGCCGGCGCGTCGCGACCGACGCCTCGACGCCGGACGGGAGTCGCACCGATGATCAGCATCGAACCGGTCGCCCGGCCCGGGGCGCCGCTGGCCCGGCGCAACCCGGTGGCGAAGCTCGCCGCCGCACTGCTCTTCTCGTTCACCCTGCTGGCCACGCTCGACCCGCTGGCGCCCGCGATCGCCATCGCCGTCGAACTCGCGGTCCTGCCGCTGTTCGGCCTCCGCTACCGGGTGCTGGCCCGGCGTGCCCTGCCGCTGCTGCTCAGCGCCGTCGGCATCCTGGTCACCCTGGTGCTCTTCGCCGCCGACCAGTCCGGTCGCGTTCTGCTGGACGCCGGCCCGGTGCTGGTGAGCACCGGCGTGCTGTTCACCGCGCTCGGCCTGGTGCTGCGGATCTTCGCGGTGGCCCTGCCCGGCGTGATCGTCTTCGCCACCACCGACCCGACCGACCTGGCGGACGCGTTGATCCAGAACGCGAGGGCGCCGGCGCGGTTCGCCGTCGGGGCGCTGGCCGCGTTCCGGCTGGTGCCGCTGCTCGGTCAGGAATGGCAGATGATCAGCATGGCCCGCCGGGCACGTGGCGTGGACGCCGGACGCAACCCCGTGGCGAAGCTGCGGCTGTTCGCGTCCACGGCGTTCGCGCTGCTGGTCGGAGCGATCCGCCGAGGTACCCGGCTGGCCGTCGCGATGGACGCCCGCGGTTTCGACGCCGACACACCCCGTACCGTCGCGCGCCGCCAGCACTTCGGCCTCGCCGACACACTGCTCGTCGTCGGCGCGTTCGCGCTGGCCGGCGCGGCACTGACGACAAGCATCCTGGTCGGCACCTTCCGCCCCCTGCTCGGCTGACGCCGCCCGACGCCGGACCGCCGTGCACCCCGGCCGCCGTGCGCCGGGCCGCGCCGCGCCGGGCCGCGCCGGGCCGCGCCGGGCCGCGCCAGGCCAGGCCGGGCCAAGCCGCGCAGGCCAGGCCGCGCCGCGCCGCGCCGCGCCGGCGGCAAGATCCGCGCAACTTCAGGGATGTAGTGGCCTCGTCAGCGTGGGAAGCCACTACATCCCTGAAGTTGCTGTCGCGGAGTCGTGCGCCAGAGCGGGCGCACGGCTCGGTCAGCTTCGCCGGAAGGCGTAGCGGCGGGTCTGCCCCGCCGCCTGGCTGCGGCCACCGGTCGAACGGTTGCCCCGGCCCGTGGGCGGCCCGGCCGTCGGTGCTGACGGTCGGCTGGCCGGCGTGGGCAGATCCTCCACCGCAGGCGCCTCGACAGCCGCCGGCACGTCGACAGGCAGCGCCGCGTCGGCCGGGACCGCTCCGGGCCGGAGCGGCTCGACGGTCACCGCCGGGTCGACCAGCGCCGCCAGTGGCGCGGACTCGACGGACGCCGCCGGGTCGACCAGAGCCGCCGGCAGCGTCGGCGCCGCCGGCTCAACCAGCGCCGCCGGCAGCGCGGGCTCCACGAGCGCCGCCAGTGGCGCCGGTTCGACCAGCACCGCCGGCAGGGCCGGTTCGACCAGCACCGCCGGCAGGGCCGGTTCGACCAGCACCGCCGGCAGGGCCGGTTCGACCGCGACATCGGGGCTGGACGGCGGGCTCGTGCCGCGACCAGTCGTCGGGCCGTGGTCCGCCGCCGGAACCTGTCCGGACGGGGGCGTCTTGGGGATACGGGACTTCTTCGGGTTACGCCTGGCGGGCATCCGGGTCTCCTTCGGTGCCGACCGTCCCGGCCGTTCCCGCGCTCCGGCGGTCGGTCGGATCGGCTGGTGACCGTCGCGGCGCGACGGTCGGATGGGAAGGGACTGCTCACCGGGAATCAGGAAGGCTCGACGCCGCCGAACGGCGGGGACGCGCGACGCCCGGGAGCGCACGGACCGCGACGCGGGGCGGCGGACCGGCTCGGAAAAAGGGGCGTCAGTTACGCATGCCGGAACCCTAACCGTCACACGAGGAGACGCGCACCCTGTTTACTGGCACGATCGGCGCATGCTGATCGCGTTCTCGATCACCCCGCTCGGCGGCGGCGACTCCGTGGGCGACCTCGTGGCCGAGGCGGTACGGGTGGTCCGCGAGTCCGGGCTGCCGAACCGGACCGATGCCATGTTCACCACCGTCGAGGGCGAGTGGGACGAGGTGATGGCGGTGGTCAAGCGGGCGGTCGACGTGGTGGCCGCGCAGGCGCCCCGGGTGAGCGTCGTCCTCAAGGCAGACGTCCGGCCCGGTGTCACCGACGCGCTCACCGCGAAGGTGGCGCGTGTGGAGGAACGACTCGCCCAGCGGTGAGCGACCGGTGGACGGACGGGCCGCGACCAGGCGGTGACCCGCCGTGGGACGACCTGCCCGCGATGCCGTGTGCCGCGATACGGTCGCAGGGACAGTTCGACGGCGAGAGGTGGCGGCACGAATGGCTCAGCAGGCGACAGCGCAGATCGGCGTGACCGGGCTGGCGGTGATGGGCCGTAACCTGGCCCGCAACCTGGCCCGTAACGGCTTCACCGTGGCGGTGCACAACCGGTCCCCGGAACGCACCCGCAGCCTTGTCGCCGAGCACGGTGACGAGGGCACCTTCGTGCCCGGTGAGTCGATGGCCGACTTCGTGGCGTCGCTGGAACGGCCCCGCGCGGTGATCGTGATGGTCAAGGCGGGTGCGCCCACCGACGCGGTCATCGACGAGCTGGTGCCGCTGCTGGACGAGGGCGACATCATCGTCGACTGCGGCAACGCCCACTTCGCCGACACCCGCCGCCGCGAGGAGTCGCTGCGCGCGCAGGGGCTGCACTTCAGCGGCACCGGCGTCTCCGGCGGCGAGGAGGGCGCGCTGCTCGGCCCGAGCATCATGCCGGGCGGTTCCACCGAGTCGTACGCGAAGCTCGGGCCGATGTTCGAGAAGATCGCCGCCCAGGTGGACGGTGTGCCGTGCTGCACGCACGTCGGGCCGGACGGCGCCGGGCACTTCGTCAAGATGGTGCACAACGGCATCGAGTACGCCGACATGCAGCTCATCGCCGAGGCGTACGACCTGCTGCGGGCCGGTCTGGACGCGACGCCGGCGGAGATCGCCGAGATCTTCCGCGACTGGAACAGCGGCGAGCTGGAGTCGTTCCTCATCGAGATCACCGCCGACGTGTTGGCGCACACCGACGCGGCGACCGGCCGCGCGTTCGTCGACATCGTGCAGGACCGGGCCGAGCAGAAGGGCACCGGCCGGTGGACCGTGCAGAGCGCCCTCGACCTGGGCATTCCGATCACCGGGATCGCCGAGGCGACGTTCGCGCGCTCGTTGTCCGGGCACGTCGACCAGCGCGAGGCGGCCCGCCGGGCCTTCCCGGACGCCGGTGACAAGTGGCAGGTGGCCGACCGGGACGCGTTCGTCGAGGACGTCCGCCGGGCGCTGCTCGCTTCCAAGATCGTCGCGTACGCCCAGGGCTTCGACCACATCCGGGCCGGCAGCAGCGAGTACGACTGGGACATCGACCTGGGCGGCACGGCGACCATCTGGCGGGGTGGCTGCATCATCCGGGCGCGCTTCCTGAACCGCATCCGCGAGGCGTACGACGAGCAGCCCGACCTGCCGACGCTGCTGGTCGCGCCGTACTTCGCCGAGGCGGTCAGCGCCGGCGTGCCGAGCTGGCGGCGGGTGGTGGCCGACGCGGCGCAGGCGGGTGTGCCGACGCCGGCGTTCTCGTCGTCGCTGGCGTACTTCGACGCGCTGCGCGCCGAGCGGCTGCCCGCCGCGCTGATCCAGGGCCTACGGGACAACTTCGGCGCGCACACCTACCAGCGCGTGGACCGCGAGGGCTCGTTCCACACCACCTGGGCCGGCGACAAGACGGAGTCCCCGGCGTAAGGCACGACGCACGACGCACGGCATGATCGTGCTCGATCCACGATGTAGTGGCCTCCCGTGTCAGGGAGGCCACTACATCCATGTTCGGGCGCGATCATCTCGTGGACGCGGCTGCGCTCAGGCGACGGTGGCGTGCATCTCCCACACGAGGATCTCCGCCGGCTCGTCGGCGGTGACCCGTCGGCCGCCGGTCATGGTGAGCCGCGCCGCGTCTCCGGTGCCGAGTGGACCGCTGCCTTCCAGGGTGACCGTGCCGTCGGGCACGTACAGGTGCACGAAGGGCGCGTCCGGGATGGTGACCTCGTCGCCGGGGCGGAGGCGGGCGGCGTGCAGCGTCGCGTACCGGTTGCGAATCCGGATCGCGGACGCTCCGTCGTAGCGGTCCATTCCCGAGGCGATCGGCACCAGGCCGCCGCGCAGCAACTCGTCCTCGATCTCCAGCTGCTCGTAGCCGGGGTCCACACCCTGCTCGTCCGGGAGCACCCACATCTGCACGAAGTGCACGGGGTCGCTGTGCGGCTGTTGGTTGTCCAGGAGCCGCCACGCGTCGTTCTTCTCCGAGTGCAGGATGCCGGTGCCGGCGCTCATCCGCTGCGCCAGGCCCGGGTAGATGACCCCGGAGTGGCCGGTGGAGTCCTGGTGCACGAGCGAGCCGCGCAGCACCCAGGTCACGATCTCCATGTCCTGGTGCGGGTGGGTCTCGAAGCCGGCGCCCGGCCGGACCACGTCATCGTTGTTGACCAGCAGCAGGCCGTGATGGGTGTTGGCCGGGTCGTAGTGCCGGGAGAACGAGAAGGAGTGCTTGGAATCCAGCCAGGAGATCCGAGTGGCGAAGCGGTCGTCGGCACGGCGTACGTCGACGGCCGGGGCGGCTGCGGTCACCAGGCACGCTGCCCGGCGTCGGGAGTCGAGGGCGCCCAGGTCAGGGCCGGCTCTCCGGTGGCCAGTTCGGCGATCTCACCGGTCCGCAGCGCGGGCGTGTGACCGAACTCGGCACAGTGCTGCTCGGCGATCTCGGCGCAGATCTCGGCAACCTGCTCACAGATCGGGTCGCCCAGGTCGGCCGCGTTCAACGCCATGATCATTTTGTACCGGAGATCCCGCACACCCAACCACCCCCACCCGACAGGTCCCGCCCCCTCCCGAACCCTACCGACCCCCACCACCCCAAACCCCCAAATCCCCCACCCCACCCAGCCCCCACCCCACCCCAC